>NZ_JAWOTX010000006.1:0-278840 GCF_033339115.1 Vibrio sp. 947
GAAAGCACCGGTCTTGAAAACCGGCATACGTTAATAGCGTATCTAGGGTTCAAATCCCTATCTCTCCGCCACTTTTAAAAAAACCGCTGTTCTTACAGCGGTTTTTTTGTATCTGCTGTTTTTTAACCGCTGTTATCGAAACTTCTAATTGATTTTTCTCTAGCTCTTTCTCCAAGTTTTTGCGTACCTACTTTGGGTTTAGTTTACGCAGTAATACCTTCAATCGAAGACATTTCCATACGTCTCATTTGGGCTTCAAATAGAGCTTTCTTAAGTCTCAACGTGGGATGCTTAAACGCATTTTGATAGAGTTCCAGTCTAAATACTGCGGATGCACTTGGAGAAAAAATGAAGCTACTTTACTGGTTAGATGAATGGCAAGCTCTTACTCAACAAGAACAAGAGATGGCTTTACCTATCTCTGGCTACGATTTACTTGATGATGTGTTTGTGAAGTATGAACTCGTCGATCTTAACAAGCCATTGTTGTTTACATTTTCTCCTTCCGGTACTGATGTGCAGGTACAAGATTTAACTCCGGATTTTTCTCCTTGGGGCTACGAGCTCGGAATACAACAACAAGTAAACATTATTGCCTTTCAACATTTAGGACAAAGTAATTGGTTCCGTAGTCGGAATTTGATTTTCTTTCTGGATCAGCTATCTGAGTTGCTTCATCCCTTCAAATGTCGTTTGGGTTATGGGCAAAGTCGAGGTGGCTTTGCAATTGGCGCGTTCGCTAACTTGCTGAAACTAGAACATCTTTTGTTGTTTTATCCTGTTAGCACTAAAAATAAAGCGTTAGTGCCTTGGGATGATCGGCCGAGTACTGAGCTTGCTCAGCAGTTTGCTTGGGAAAGCGGCTACCATGATCGAGATTTGGGCAATGCCAAAGGTTATATTATTTATGACCCATCCAATCGCATTGATCGTCTTCATGCTGAACGTTATCCAGAGCTTACCCATTTAAAAGTCGTCGGTATGGGACACGGCACTCAATCCACACAATTAGATAAATTAGAATTTTTTAATCTGGTGGCGCAGGAGTTTGTTCGCCATCAAACCTTAGATATTGACCAATTTAATAAGCAAATTCACGCTTTGTTTTAAAAGAGGACTGATATCAGAGTCCCCTGTAACCAGGGGGAGATGATCACACACTAAAAACTAGATTTTTAACACAATTGCTAGGCGCAATTTAGATGGAGGATTAATGAAGTTACTGTACTGGTTGGATGAATGGCTGGCTCTTTCTCGTGAAGAACAGCAAACCAGGCTACCGATGTCCGGGGAGGACTTACTTGATGATGTATTTGTTAAGTATGAGTTTGTCGACCGCAATAAACCGTTGTTGTTCACCTTTTCCCCTGCTGGTACGAATCTACAAGTACAGGACTTACACTCAGACTTTGCGCCTTGGGGCTATCGCTTAGCCCAGAAACAAAAAGTAAATATTATTTCATTTCAGCATCTTGGGAAAAGTAACTGGTTTCGCAGCCGTAATTTGATTTTCTTTCTAGAGCAGCTATCAACTTTACTTGAGCCTTTTGAATGTCGTTTAGGTTATGGGCTTAGCCGCGGTGGTTTTGCTATTGGTGCCTTTTCCAATCTATTAAAGTTGGATCAAGTATTGATGTTTCACCCGGTCAGCACAAAAAACAAAGTTTTGGTGCCATGGGATGATAGGCCAAGTACTGAACTAGCCCAACAATTTGATTGGGAAGGAAAGTATCACGACCTTGACCTTGGCGATGCAAAAGGCTACATCATTTATGATCCAACTAATGAAATCGACCGCCTTCACGCCAAACGCTACCCAGAGCTCACTCACTTAAGAGTCTTCGGGATGGGACATGGTACCCACGCGACGTATTTGAATAAATTCGGTTTTTATAAGCAAGTGGCTGTAGACTTTATACGTTATCAGAAGATAGATATAGCGCAGTTTCGTCATCAGACTAAAACGCTGCGATTAAAAGAAGATTACTATCAGTGCCTTAACAAGGCGAATGCGAGTTCACAGCATCGTTTGAACTTACTGAGTACCGCTCATAATGTGTTAATTGAAGAAAAGAAAGAACATGTGAAGGAGCATCAAGCGCAAATCGATATTCAGCCACTTGTTGATATTGCGATGAAGCATGAGCATGACAATCCGCAAGATGCAGTACAACTTTTGGAAGTGGCTCAGCAGTTAGTTCCGAATGACCCCGTTGTGGAGCACAAGTTGCAGCAACTGTCGTAGGCGAGTAATGCAGACTGGCATTTTGAATTTGGTCAGTGGCTTTTGTCGCTGGCCTTTTTAAGAGCTTATGGGTTGATATTTCGATGAAATTTAATGAAGCAGTACAAAATAAAAAGCCCAAGCAAATGCTTGGGCTCCATAAATGTTAATGCGAGTTTTAAAACTCTTTTGGCGCAAAGCCTGTCATCACATCAAGGCGAAGTTCTTTACCAACTTTTGTTAATGGGTGAACGATTACTAAGCCGCGTACGCGTTTTTTCAGTTTGCCGATGTCCGCTTGTTCTGCTTTGGTGATTTCACGAGAGAAAGGCATATCAAGTAAGCTTTTACGTTCTTTGTTCAGCTCATAGTTTTGCTTGTGCTTTAACTGGTTAAGCTTTTTGGTAAGCTGTTCTACTTCATCCGTGAACTTTGTAATCATTTCGTGATCACCACGAGAACGTGCCGCATCAAGTTTACGTTGGCATGTATCTAAACGGTTGTGCAGCTTTTGAATATCAGTTTTTATGCTCATGGTAATTTGGCTCAAATTTTAAATAGTCGAGAAGTATAGCATAGCTGAGATCACACGCTCTACTATACTTCTCGATTGTCTGGCTTTAGTTAATCAGTTCATTGCCCGATACGTTACCAGAGAAAAAGGCTTCGACGTTATCAAGCGTCACAGAGGCAATATTATTAAGTGCTTCGTGAGTCAAGAATGCTTGGTGGCCAGTAAACAGCACGTTATGACAAGCCGATAAACGGCGGAAAACATCATCTACAATGACATCGTTAGATTTATCTTGGAAGAATAAGTCTTTTTCATTGTCATACACGTCTAGGCCAAGCGCACCAATCTTACCTTGTTTCAACGCTTCTATCGCCGCTAGTGAATCTAGCAACTCGCCTCGACTGGTGTTAATGATCATTACACCATCTTTCATTTGCGCGAAGGCTTTTTCGTTCAATAAGTGATAGTTTTCTTCACTCATTGGACAATGGAGAGAGATAACATCCGCATTAGCGTAGATTTCTTCAAGCGAACAGTAACGGGCTCCTATTTCTAGTGCTAATGGATTTTCGTAGGGGTCGTAGCAAAGCAGTTCCATGCCAAGCCCTTTGAAGATACGCATCGTCGCGATACCAATCTTACCCGTACCAATAACACCAACGGTTTTTCCGAAAAAGTTAAAGCCAACAAGACCTTCTAGCGAGAAGTTGGCGTCACGTGTCCGTTGGTAGGCCTTGTGAAGACGGCGGTTTAGGCACATCATTAAACCAACCGTGTGCTCTGCCACTGCTTCTGGTGAGTAAGCTGGAACTCGAACCACTTGTAAGCCTAGTTCTTTGGCTGCTTGTTGATCAACTTTATCAAATCCCGCGCAGCGCATAGCAATAAGCTTGGTCCCGCCTAGAGAAAGCTGTTTAAGAACGGGAGCTGAAAGATCATCATTAACGAACGCACATACGACATCACTGCCGTGCGCCATCTTGGCTGTTTTTTCGGTTAGTCGGAAGTCGTGATAGTGAAATTCAAAATCGCGGTTATTTTTAATTTTATTAAAAGAGGCTTCGTCGTAGGATTTTGCACTAAAAAAAGCAATGTTAATCATGGTTCCCTCTCAAAAAGTACGGACTTTATAAATAAATATGCTTATAAAGTAATGCAACTTAGCCGCAATGAATAGAGAAATCTTCTCTTTGACTTTTGTTGTATCAAACAACAACAAGAAGTACGCCTTTCAGCGAGTGCTATCTTACGGTTCCGCATTAGATACTGTTTGCTTTACGAGCATTAACTGACTAGCATTATCGCTCTTTTCTTGTTCACTTTATTAGCTTAGGCGTTACGACAATGTCAGTAAAATGGTTCTCTATGTTCTTGTGTTGTGTGTTTGCTTCGGGCACTCACGCAGCTGTTGACCTTGTTAAAGTCGACAAGTCTAAGCGTCGAATGTATTTGATGGAACAAGGAGCAGTGCTAAAAGAATACCGAATTGCTTTAGGAGCGAACCCGCAAGGACATAAACAAGAAGAGGGAGACAATCGCACGCCAGAGGGCGAATACACTCTAGATTATGTTATAGAGGACTCTGCTTTTTATCGTTCTGTGCATATCAGTTACCCTGATGCGATTGATACGTTGGAAGCGAAGCGCCGAGGTGTGTCCCCTGGAGGGAACATCAAAATTCATGGCTTAAAAAACGGTGAGAGTCAGTTGCCGATTTACATCCAAAGTTTTGATTGGACTAATGGGTGTATTGCGATTACCAACGAGGAGATGGACGAATTTATCCAGCTTGTCGAGATGGGGACACCAATTCAGATTGAGTGGTAATAAAAGGTCCCCTTTAATGTTCTGGCTCTTATAGGCTATGGCATAAAGCGCTGTGGATGATCACTAAAAATACCGTCTAATTGAGGTAGGTATTTCAGTTTATTTGGATTGTTCACCGTATAGCACATCACTTTGTAACCGGCTTGTTGGAGTTTGTTTATCTGGCGAGTACGAACCCAGTTAATATTTAGGTTGCAGCTATAGGCACTAACTTCTTCCAAAAGGCGTTTATCTTTTCTCGTAAAGAATTCACTTAACACACCCAATCGGTAGCCACTGCAGTATTTGTGCATCGCTCTAATGACGTCATGACTAAAGCTCGATAGGAGTACATTCTCTTGCGGCATTGGACTTTTTGTTAACGCATTGGCGAGAGTCTGCGCCACTTCTTCCGCTGGATGGTTGTCTACTTTAACTTCGATATTCAAGTTAAGCTTATTCTCAGTAGCTAAAGTGAGCAGTTCATCTAGTGTCACGATCTTCTCGCCTGAAAAGTCTGTGCTAAACCAACTACCGAAATCTAATGCTTTTAAGTCTTCCAGGGTGAGCTCATCAACACGCCCTTGTCCATTGCTGCATCGATTGACGGTATGATCATGGCAAACCACTAAAACATTATCTTTGGTAGGCTGTATATCCACTTCCACCCACTTCAACCCCAGGTCAATGGCTGCCTGAATGCTTATTTTTGTATTCTCAGGGTATGAACCTGCCACGCCACGGTGACCAATTAATAACGTTTCCATTCGCTTTATCTTTTGCTTTGCGGTTGCCAGATTGTACTCGTTTTTTCTATGAAGATATATCTAGGTGCATATTGTTAGGAACCTTTAGTAAAAGTGAACATTAAACTCTAATGGCACGTTGCTGCTTCTTGGACTGAGTCCTGTGGACTTAAAGCATTAGAGTGTTAGTTGTTTAATTGGTAAATGAGTAATAAAATGCGAACCATTTTTATTTGAATGGTGAGTGGTAATGTCACGAGTTTTGATAGTCGATGATGACGTTCCTTTGTGTGAGCTGTTAGAAGCGGTTTTGCAAGAGGAGGGCTACATCGTCTCTTCTGTACATTGCGGTGAAAGTGCGCTGCAATATATGGAAAAAACGCCTGTAGATCTTGTATTGCTTGATGTCATGTTACCAAACCTTAACGGTATGCAAGTTGCTCGTAGGATCTGTCAGCGCTTCGCGACACCTATCCTAATGCTTACCGCTCTCAACGATGAAAACTCGATGCTTGATGGTTACCAAGCGGGGGCCGATCAGTATATCGGAAAGCCCTTTAATGTCGCTGAGCTTCTAATGCGCATCAAAGCGATTCTTCGTCGTGTTGGCTTGGAACGTCAACGTCAGACGATGTGTAGTACCGTTCAAACGATCAGTGACCAGCTTAATAGCTTACCCCTCACAAGTACGGAAGCTGAACTATTGAGCTACTTGGTAAAAAACCAAGGAGTCGTGATTTCAAAAGCAGAGCTTCAAACTGAAGTGTTAAAGAAAGAGCTGAGTCCTTTTGATCGCAACCTTGATATGCACATCAGTAACATACGTCGCAAGTTAGTTGAAGCGGGGCTTTCCAAGCAACATATCAAAACCTTCCGTGGCAAAGGTTACAGTTATTTAGAGGCTGTAAACTGTTAATGAAGCTCCGGTGTCCACCTTTTATTGCAAAACGTAAAGACAGCTTAGCGTTCAAGTTATTTAGTTGCATGACCGCAATTGTCATTAGCATTTTGGTCGTGCAATCCTTAGCGGAACAAGCTCTGGTGAAAGCCATGTTGAAAGTGCCCGATAGTGTGCGAGAAGAAATGCTAGACCTTGCACATCAAGCTAACGTATTGATTGAGCACGGAGACATGGACGAACTTGCTGACTGGGCAAATGCGCAAAACTTTTATTTATTTGTGTTGAATGAACATCAGCAACCAGTTACGCACCGTCTGATGCATCCGCACTTCGAGTTCAAACTTCAATTTAAGAGAAGCATCGATGATCAACTTGAGGGGAAAGTGAATCGCCCCATCATCAATATTCCTTTAGTTCATGGCAATACTTTAGTGATTCAGTTGCCACATCGACTGCACCCTGCAAATGACTTCATTCTGTATTTCTCTATTCTCAAAGTCGTGATTGCAGTGGTTATTTTGGCGCTCTTTTCGCTGCTAATGGCACGTAACTTACAGCAACCATTGGATCGATTGAGAGAAGCAAGCAAAAAGCTATCTAATGGCGATTTTAATGTTAGTGTCGTGAAAGAGCTGAAGTCGAGCACGCGTGAGTTTAACGAGTTAGCGCAAGATTTCGATCACATGACGCAACAGATTCATTCTCTCGCTGAAAAGCAGCGACTGCTTATAAGAGATGTCTCTCACGAATTGAGAACGCCGTTAGCGAGGCAGAACTTGGTTCTGCATCTTTTGCGAAAGCGTGTTGGAGAAAGTGAGCAAAGCCTAGTGACAAGGCTAGAAGATGAAGCAAAAGAGCTGAACCATTTGATCAGCGATATATTGGAGTTCAGTCGCTTGGAAAATGCGCGCTTCGACAAAGCCACGAAACGCTGTGATTTAGAAGTTTTGCTCTCCCCGCAAGTAGAGCGTTGCAAAATAGATTTGAAGTCAGAACAGACGTTGTCTTTCCGCTCAGAAGCTGTATGTGCTAAAGCTTTTTGTGAAGAAACGCTCGTCATTCGTTGTTTGAACAATCTTATTGGTAATGCCATTAAATATTCAGGACAAGCAGCTCAGATAGAAGTTTCTCTGGAAAATTATGTCAAAGAAGGGCAGCAGTTCACCACCATGTCAGTATCTGATGATGGGCCTGGTATTCCAGAGAACAAGCTGGTCGATATTTTTGATCCGTTTACACGCTTAGATGCTTCTAGAGATAAAAAGCTTGGTGGCTACGGTTTAGGTCTTGCGATTGTCAAAGAATCCATGCGTATTATGGGTGGAGCAGTTACGGCGAAAAACCGTGAGCAAGGTGGTCTGAGGGTTACTTTAGTGTTCAAGCAATAAGTATGATTAAGTCGTAATTTTTGTGACTAAAGTCACATTATAATAGCGCATCATCAGAGAGTACTTTACAAAAGTTTGCAAATGCAAAGAATGTAAATTTAATGCAAATGGTAATACTTATCACTTATATTCACCCGCGAAATAATTAAGAGGGAATCGCATTCAACAAGTATGTGACCCGAAAAATAATAATCGGAGTGAAAGGATATGTTTACTAAGAGCCATTTGGCGTTAGTGATCGGTGCAGTGTTAGCAACACCTGCAGTGGCGGAAGTTCAAACAGACGAACATGTAGTTGTAGAAGGTCGAGAGTTCGGCTACAAGGCAGATACAAACAGTACAGCAATGCGCATGGAAATGACGCAGCTGGAAACGCCGGGACAAGTAGCGGTTATCGATGAAACGGTAATTGATGAGCAGCGTGCAAGTACACTTGGTGAAGTGCTACGTAACGATGCAAGTGTTAGCGCGGGTGGTACAAGCCGTAACCGCGAACGTTTCTCTCTACGTGGTTTTGAACTTAGCAGTTCAGACGGTTTTCTTCGTGATGGTCGTCAACACTGGTCACACTACCGTCAGCCAATTGAGCTTTTAGAGCGTGTTGAAGTGCTTAAAGGTCCATCAGGTCTGCTATACGGTAAATCTGAGCCGGGTGGTTTGGTAAACATGGTTTCGAAAAAACCAACAACTCAAACACAAGCAAGTTTGAGTCAAGATCTAGGTTCGAATGATCACTCACGCACTGTGCTTGATGTGAGTGGCGCGCTAAATGATGCAGAGACACTGCGTGCGCGCGCAATTTTTGCCAAAGAAAGCTACGGCTCTTGGCGCAGATACGGCGATGGTACAGAGCCAGAAACGGATCGTACGGTAGCGGGCCTAGTGGTTGAGTACGACATCACCGACAACTTTATGGTGTCAGCGCATTACGATCGCACGAAAGACGATGGTAGCGTAGACTCTGGCGCATACATTGTTGATGGCAAAGCGGTTCGCGGTGATAAGTACATTTGGGATGCGCAGTGGTCTGAAATTGATAACGAAGTAGAAAACTACGGTGTCGATATTAATGCGCAAGTCACGGATAACGTGAACGTAAAAGCAGGTTACAACCGCCAAGACTTTAAGCGTTTTGATGTAGAGTCTTACCCTAAGTTTGATCAGTATGAAGAGTTAAATACGATTAAGCATCGAGGCAACGATCGCTCCGATAATTGGGTATTTGATACTGCATATATAGATGTGACGACGGACTTTACTTTGTTCGGTACGGAAAACACGTTGTTAGTGGGCGCTAACTACTTGGATTACAGTTATGATCGCTTTATGGCATTTCATAATGAGGCGAGTATTGCGCCAGGAGAAACGGTGCCTAAGCCTAGCTATAGTAGTTCGAGGAAATCACCAACAGCTGAGTACGATACTTGGGGTATCTACGCGCAAAATATGATGACGATTAATGATTACTGGCAAGTGCTTGCAGGTGTTCGTTATGACGAAAAGCGCGATGATGAACTGACCGAAAACCAAGTTTCTCCAAAGTTAGGTGTGATATTCCACCCATCGACGAATGGCTCGGTTTACGTTCAGTATTCTGAAAGCTTCATGCCTCAAGGTGAAGTCAGCAACGGTAGTCGTACCTACATCAATGAAGGTGAGAAACTCGACGCTGAGCGTGGTATCTCTTATGAAATCGGTACGAAGTGGGAACTGTTTGATCAGCGTTTATTTGTATCTGGTGCTGTGTTTGATATCACGTTAGAGAACATCTCGCTGGATGTTGAAAGCGGCAAAGACGCGGGCGGCAATCTCCTACACAAGAAAACGCAAGGTGGTGAGCAAGTTCATAAAGGCGCTGAGTTAATGGCTCAAGGTTTTGTGACCCCAGAGTTGTCGCTAACCGCTTCTGCAATGTATTTGGATGCAGAGCTTAAGAAGGCAGAAAGATATGAAGGTAACCGCCCTGTAGACGTGCCAGAGTTCTCGGCAAGTCTATGGTCTAGCTACAAGGTTCAAGACAACACTAACTTAAACCTTGGTTTGATTTATGAAGGTGATCGCTACGGTGATGCAAAGAACACCTTCAAGAAAGATGGCTACGCTCGCGTTGATATGGGCGTGTCATACAAACATAAGTACGATGAAAACTTGGATATCATTGCTCGATTCAATGTCGAGAATTTATTCGATACCGACTACTTCGCAGGTGGTGGTAGCACGAATGGCGAGCAAAAAGGTGCGAGTGGGGTTGTGGTTGGAGAAAGCCGCAACTACATGGCAACAATCCAGTTCAAGTACTGATAACAATTTGATTATTAAAGGGGAAGGGTAGTCTTCCCCTTTGGTCGTTTTTGGAACACAGAAATATAACTCGTATGAATCTAATGAAATCAAGTATCGCTCTGTTGATATCATCGGTTTTGATTCCCGTTCACGCGGCGAACTTAAACGATGCACAAGCTGTGCAGAGTAAAACAAACCAGTCGTCGGCGGTAAGCCAAAAACGTATTGATGCAAGCGCAGAAAAATCACTTACTCTAGAAGCTGAAATTGAGCAGCTGCAAGAGGAAGTCGGTAACTTGAAGATTTATCGCGATCATCTTGCAAGCCTTGTTGAGAGCCAAAATCAAGAAGTTGATAGCTTGAACGAGCAAATTGAGCAGATTGCTCAAACTCGTCAAGGTGTCGTGCCTTTGATGTATCACATGCTTGAAGGCTTAAAAGCGCTCGTTGCTAACGACAAACCTATACGCAAAGCGCAACGTGAGGAACGAATTGCAAAGCTGGATTCCATGATGACGCGTGCAGACGTTGCGGATGCAGAGAAGTTTCGTCGTATTTTAGAAGCGTACCAAATTGAAATGGATTACGGCACCAAGCTTGGCGTTTACCAAGGCAAGATTAACCTGGGTGACAATGAAGCTGTGGAGGCGGACATTCTCTATTTAGGGCGTTTGTCTTTGGTAGCACGTAGCTTATCTGGTGAGACATTCTGGAGCTGGTCACAGCAACAACAAGCATGGCAACAAGTGGGTTCTGAGCAAAAATCAGAGCTAGATAAAGCGTTCGCTATGGCGAATAAACAGATCGCGCCGAGTATGTTAACTCTGCCAGTGTCGTTAACCGCTGCGGAGGGCAAATAAATGATGAAAAAATGGTTATCGGTTGCACTAATCTCGACAGCCGCATTAATGCCTCATACAACTGTTGCTAGTGATGCGTTGTTACAAAAGGCGCAGCAAGAAAATCGTCAACAGCAATCGCACAATGTCGCGCGTGAATCAGGTTTTAAGCAAACAGAGCAAGAGCTACAGGCTATAAAGAATAAATTGGTGGCAGAGCGGGCTGCTCTTCAAGCAGAAGCGGACTCATTAAGTGTTACCTTCGGTGAAAATGAAGCAGAACTGGCACAGCTAGAAGAAAAGTTGCGTCTAGAAACCGGGAGCCTAGGTGAGTTATTTGGCGTCGTTCGCCAGAACGCAAAAGAGCTAGAGTCTGAGCTAAAAAGCTCAGTAACCGGTGTAGATGCAAACTCATATCAGAAAGATATCGATGCTATTGTTGCGGCTAAATCACTGCCAACGTTGACCCAACTTCAGGCGATGTGGCGCAGCATGGAAGAGCAAATCAAAGCAAGCGGTGAAATGGCAAACGTCTCTTTCACACTGCTAAATGGCGAAGGTAGTGAACAAACGGTTAATGGTGTTCGTCTTGGTTCTATGGCGCTGCTGGATGAGACTGGCTACGTTAAGTGGAATGGTCAACGCGGAGACGCGGTAAACTATCTTCGTCAGCCTGAGAACGGTCCAACAGCGAATACTATTTCCTCTGGTGACATTGATGCACTTGTCATTGATCCGTCACGTGGCATTCTTCTTGAACAGCTTGCAAACTCACCGACTTTGGCTGATCGCCTAAATGCGGGTGGCGTTGTCGGCAAAATCATCCTTGGCTTATTGGCTATCGGCCTATTGATTGCGCTCGTACGTGGTGCATCACTGATGATTTCGCGTCAGAAAATCATGAAGCAACTGAAAACCCCAGCGCAGCCAGGAAACAACCCTTTGGGTCGCGTGCTTGCGGTATACCAGAAAGACAAGCATCGCAGCGTAGAAGCGTTAGAACTACGTCTTTTGGAAGCCGTTGTTGATGAGCAAACCCACCTAGAAAAAGGGTTGTCGATGCTTAAGCTTCTTGCTGCTCTAGCTCCTATGCTTGGCCTACTAGGCACGGTAACGGGTATGATCGAAACCTTCCAAGTCATCACTCAATTTGGTAATGGTGATCCGAAAGTAATGGCGGGTGGCATTTCGATGGCACTTGTGACTACCGTACTTGGCCTTGTTTCAGCCATGCCTTTGCTATTAGCGCACAACGTATTGAGCTCTCAAGCAGAAAATATTCGCAGTATCTTAGAAAAACAAGGCATCGGTTTAGTTGCAGAACAAGCTGAGCGTGATATGCCGAGTAACAAAAGCCATTCTAACACCTTAGCGGAGAACGCAGCGTAATGGAGCAGATCCTACTCAGCACATTGGGTTTGATCAGTGAGGATTGGGCCACAACCTTGATGAGCTTTATGCAGCAAGGTGGTCAAATCCTATGGTGGTTGGCCGCCGTCGTGGCGGTGTGCTGGCTGTTGGTTATGGAGCGAGTTATTTATCTCACAACGGTTTTCCCTGGGGTAAAAAAACAGCTTTGTGAGCAGTGGCAAGCAAGATCAGAGCACCACTCTTGGTACGCGCATCAAATCCGTGAAGGATGGATTGCAAAAGCGCAAATCGAACTGCGCCAAAACCTATCGACTATTAAGCTACTTGTGGCGGTTTGCCCAATGCTAGGGTTGTTAGGGACGGTGACAGGCATGATTACGGTGTTTGACGTAATGGCATCGCAAGGCAGCAGCAATCCGAAATTGATGGCTTCTGGTATCTCACTTGCTACGCTGCCAACCATGGCAGGTATGGTAGCAGCGCTTGCGGGCATGTTTATTCATGCTCGCCTTAGCAAAGTGTGTGAACGAAAAGCTATCCAGTTAGAACAATCTTTAAGGAGTCAAAAGTGAGACTCGGACGCAGACCTAACCAACAAGATGAAGCTCAAGTCGATTTAACCTCGATGCTTGATATCGTCTTCATCATGTTGATCTTCTTCATTGTGACCAGTTCGTTTGTACGTGAATCCGGTGTAGAAGTGAATCGCCCTCAGGCTTCTAATGTAGTAAGCCAAAAAGACGCGGGTATTTTTATTGCAGTAACGGCAGCGAATGATGTGTACATCGACAAACGAGTGGTTGATATTGAGCGTGTTGAGGCCTCTATTGAGCACCTGTTACTTGATCAGCCTGATGCCTCGTTAGTTATCCAAGCTGACGAGCATGCTTACAATGGCACTGTCGTGAAAGTGATGGACGCTGCAAAGGCGGCGGGTGTGAAGAACATTGCATTGGCGGCGGAGAAACCTTAATGGGCAGGCTGTTACTTGCACTACCAGCATCACTGTTAATTTCTGTGAGCTTGTTTAGCTTTATGGCGTGGATGGTTGATAAAGGCAACCAGCGTGCACCAGAAGCTTCAGAAGCCGTTCGTTTTGATATGGTGATGGTAGAGAATGAAGCAGACGTGCAGCGTCGTCAACGTTCAGTGCCGGAGCAACCAGAACCACCTCAAGCGCCGGAGCCAATGGATCTGTCTCAAGCTGACACTCAAATGGAACCAATGAGTCAGATGACGCCAGTCAGTGCTTTAGGTTTAAACACAGCCCTTGAAGGCATCGCGATTAGCGCCCCAAACTTGAAGGGAACAATGGGCAACCAGCAAGCACTGCCGTTGTATCGTGTTGATCCTCGCTATCCAAGTAAGGCGCTGAAACGTAGAGTGGAAGGTTATGTCATTATGCGTTTCACGATCGATGCAACTGGACGACCAAAAGATATTGAAGTGATCGAGGCTGAGCCCGAGCGCATGTTTGAAAGGGAAGCAATCCGTGCGCTTAAAAAATGGAAGTATCAGCCAAAAGTTGAGGATGGTGTGTCAATTGAGCAGTTCGGACAAACCGCTAAAGTGGAGTTCAAGTTAGCCAAATGATGAAAAAATTCTTAATCGGTACGGTATTAAGCCTGAGTGCACTCTCAACCATTGCCAGTGAGTTAAGCCAATACACCGCAGCGAGAGTTCAACGAGCACACAACTTGGCTCAAGAGGAGAAACTAAAAGAAGCGATTTCATCTCTTGAAGCTATGGAGCTTTCTCGTGGATATGACCAAGCTTATGTCGCTCGAATGTTGGGTATTTTTTACTGGCAGAACGAGCAAACTCAAGCGGCGATTAAGCAACTTGAGTTGGCAGTCAATAGTGGTTTGCTACAAGATGAGCAAGCATGGCAAACCCGAAAAATGTTGGCTGATATACTGCTGAACGAGCAACGTTTTTCTAAGGCTTTACCTCATTACTATGCCTTGAGCAAAAACATTCCTAAAGGTCAAAAAGCGCATGAACTATGGCTGCGTATTTCCCAATCTCATTATCAACTGAGTCAGTGGCAAAAAGTGCTTTCAGCAATGGCTCGTTATGAGAAGTTTGGTCAGCCAGACAAGCTTGGCGCGTTGTCGATAAAGCTTTCTGCTGAGCTAGAACTGAAAAAGTGGAAGCCGGCAATCTCGACCATCAAACGCTTAATCGTGATTGAACCTGAACGAATTGAATGGTGGCGTCAGCTTGTTGCTCTATACCTACGGGTTGATGACAACAAACGTGCCCTAGACTCTTTGGCGTTGGCAAAACTGAAAGGGTTACAACTTAGCCAAGATGACTTAAAGCTGCTGGCACAATTGTACGCGAAACGAGGTATTCCTGAGAGAGCTGCGTTGGTGATGAACGAGCTAGAGGATGTAAACTCGAATAGTAAGCTAAAAGCTCAGCAAGCAACGTATTGGCAAATGGCAAAAGAGTGGGAAGAGTCTATTGATAGCTGGCGTATTGCAGCTCAGCTAGATAGGCAGTATTACTGGAACTATTCTCAACTGTTGGTGCAAGAAGGCCATTATAAAGATGCCATTGCCGCGCTCGATAAGGTCAGAGGTCGTAAAGCGGATGTTGCACTTATCAAAACTCGCGCTTACTACAAACTTAAGCGGTTTGACGATGCGCTCGCTAATGCCAAAAGAGCGAATGAGATTAAGCCATCGAATCAGGCAAAAAGTTGGGTTAAGTATCTATCTCAGCTACGCAAAGTAGAATCGACGCAGGACTCATAGCGAACATTTTTATTAAATACCCGAGCTCAGTCTCGGGTATTTTTTTTGTCTAAAGTCATAAAGGCTATTTACTGCATGAGTTTTTCATAAAAGGCTAACGCATCAAATGGTCGGGAGAAAAAGGGGCTTTTCTCTATATATTCTTGATGTACCTTGCTCAGTGTTTCAAACTTTTCTATAGATGTAGGTTCGATATGAAAAGTAAGGCTTTCAGTCGATTCTACAAGCTTTAATGTTGAGGTTCTTGAAGCGTTATTTTTTGCTATTAATAAGTAATATGCTAGTTCTTGTTTCTCTTTTAAGACACAAGCTTCAAAAGCTTTTTCGCTTAAAAAAGGCAGAACAGGAGTTAATGCTTCTATATGGTTCTTTGAATACTCTAGGGTTTTTTTGTCAGGCGTATTCTGTTTTGCCATAGACTCACACTGCTTTATCTTAGCACCATAATTATCAATAGATTGGCTTACATTTTTAAATAAACTGTCTTCAAATTTTGCATTTGCTAAAGCGACACTTGAGAAAAATGATAAGAGTATTATTACAGCGTTCTTGTTCATATTTTACATCCATCTGAGATCGCTTTCCAAAATCTATATTGCTTGCTATCGTGTACATGATCAAGTGCTTGGAAAGTGGCGATTTTTTCGATTTCTCTCAGCTTGATCTGATCTAAGGCACTATATGATTTGAAGTAATACTCCCAATTAGCTTGTGATATACTCCAAGCAGTTTGGCTTGCATCAGAAGAAATTCCTCTTCCTAATCCAATGCTAACATTTTTAGCGGTTTCCCATCCTGGTTTGGCGGGAATAGCAGTAATTGCTTTAGATAGGCCACTACTCGCTGTCCCCTTCAGGGAGTTTCCTCCAAAAATACTCCAAAGGTTACCCAAGCTAATAAATACTTTGGCCGATCTCTCTAATTCATGTAATTCATTTATTCTATCGATAGCTTTCAAACTCTTTTCATCAAATACAATACCGATGATCGCAGGACATTTATTCATGTTTTACACCGAAAGTAATTAGGTTAAAAAGAACATAGTAACCTACGTTTATATGAGATCTATGTCATTTTTGCGAATTGAGGAAGTGGTTTAACTTTTAGTTATTTTAATTGAGATGATTATTATCTAAAAGGTAGGCAACCTGTAACTCGCATTGGCCCAAATAGCTAAAACATGCGCAAGCCAAGCTGAATTGAAAAAGTAAACAATGTAAATTAAATGCCAATACGAATGATTATCACCTAAATTATGCCCCACATTTATTGGTGATGATTGTTTCTATGTTGCTTAAAAGCAAAGGTGTTCAAACTTGGGCTCGCCGCCTACATATCTATATTTCGATGGCTCTTCTCTTAGTTACGCTGTTTTTTGCAGTAACTGGTATTACCCTCAATCGCCCCGAATTGTTTGAACGCAGTGAACCTATCATTCAACAACATACTCTGACGGTTCCGCACTCAGTTCTATTCTCACATTCAGATACCTTTCAACCTAATCGTGAAGAACTGGTGGCTTTCTTGACTAAAGAAACCGAGCTTCGCGGCACTCCCTCCGCACTAGATGTGTATACCGAAGTTGAGCAAGGTGAGTTGTTACTCGGAGAGCTGTCTATGGATTTTAAAGGTCCAGGTTATAACGCTACGGTCTTTATTGATATGACTACTGGTGCGGCAGATGTTGAAACGACGCACTACGGTATTGTTGCGCTGCTGAACGATCTACATAAAGGGCGCAACAGTGGTGGGATTTGGAAGTGGTTTATCGACGTCACTGCGCTTTTGATGGTGTTTTTTGTTCTTACAGGCGTGTGCTTGTTACTGCCTAAGAAGAAGACGCTCAGAACGTCTATGCAATGGATGAGCTTTGGTACGTTACTGTCGCTCGTAATTTATTTTGTTGCTGTTCCATAACAGCTTTTTTAGAGAACACTTATGTTGAACACAGGAAGATTTTTCCGCCGTAATCACTTTTGTAAAGCCGCTTTGATCGCGGCTTTTGCTCCTTTCTCTCTTTCCGCGGCGCCTCTACCAGATAACGCGAAGGTCGACTTCGAACTCGAACTTCCAAAGATAGATACCTCAATGTATGCACGCCCTTATGTGGCGGTTTGGGTTGAAAACGATCAGCGTAAACCGGTTAAAACCATTCAGTTATGGGTAGGGAAAGACGAATGGTTAAAAGATCTACGCAGCTGGTGGAGAAAAGCGGGTCGTTATGATCGTGAACTTGTTGATGCGGTGACTTCTGCAACACGTCCTGCTGGTCAATACCGCTTTGTCTGGGATGGAACCAATGACGCAGGGGAGCGTTTGGAACAAGGAAATTACACGTTGTACGTCGAAGTCGTTCGTGAACACGGTGGGCGAAACTACTTACGTCAAAAAATAACGCTAGCGGACAGTGACGTGCGCTATGAGCTTAAACCAACACAAGAGACGGGTGTCATCACCGTCAATTATCAAGTTAAGTGATTAAAGGACACAACAATGAAAACCAAAATGAAAGCAGTGGCATTGGCGAGTGTAATGGCAATGGGATTGGCTGTAACCACCACCGCACAAGCACATCCACGTTGGGTTCTGCCCTCTCACTTTACGGTTTCTAAAGAAGGCGGTGACTGGCTGACATTTGATGTTACTGCCTCTCACGGAACGTTTGTTTTTGATAAGCCTGCGGGTAGTGACCAGGCGTTTGTGGTGATGCCGGATGGCCGCTCTGAGCGTCCTAACTTTGTTGTTCGTGGCAAGCGTCGCTCTATGTTTGATTTCTTTTTTACAGAAGAAGGCACGCACAAAGTTGCGATTAATAATCAGCCGAGCTACTACACACAATACAAAGCGGGCCGTCGTGATACGGTGAAATGGGCGCGAGCAAGCAAAGCTGAGCGTGGTGATGTGCTTCCCGAGCAAGCGCGTGATGTGGTTACTCAACTAAGTTACACCCGAGCAGAAAGCTACATTACGGTTGGTATGCCAACGGACAAAGCGTTGGAGATTGAAGGCAAAATGCTAGAGATGAAACCGATCACGCATCCATCGGACATCATTGAAGGTGAGCCTGTGACTTTCCAGTTTTTCTTTAACGGAGAGCCACAAGAGGGCGTTACTGCTGAGATTACACGTGAAGGGACCATGTACCGAAACCATCAAGAACAAATCGATGTGGTGAGCGATAAAGATGGCAAAGTGATTTTCACGCCAGAAGTCGCCGGGCGCTACTTAATGAAAGCGAACTACAAAGGTGAATTGAAAGATAATCCATTGGCGGATAAAGCGAGTGCCAATGTTCACCTAACGTTTGAAACTCAACTTAACTAATCGAATTAGGCTCAGCAATTGCTGGGCCATTTTGGAATTATCATGAATAACACTTCTCTTCTAAAAGCGGTTTTGCTTTTTTCTGGATTTGCGTCCTTTCACACTGCTGCACATTTTCCTCTGATGAGCTGTCACTTGGCGCAAGATAAAGTGATTTGTGAAGCGGGCTACTCGGATGGATCCACAGCGGTCGACTACGATGTCGAAATGTACGATTACGACGACAATCTGATCGCCAAAGAAAAAACAGATAAGCGTTCCATCGCAGAATTTACTCACCCTGAAACAGATTTCTATTTGGTATTTGATGCCGGACATGAAAGCCCGGTGGAAGTGGATATCGTTGAGCTGAAAGAGAAATGAGTGTACAGAAAGTTCGCCCTGATGATGGTAACCGAGAAGGAAAGTGGGTCGCACTGACAATCGCAGCAATTCTCAGTTCAGCAGCCATACTTATGCCCTACCATCAGGTCGCGACTGAAAAGCCAGACATGCAGTCTCATCAAGTGTTAATCACGGATTTACATCAAAATGAGTTGGGGTTGATCGCTGAGCTTAAGCTCGCTCATGAAGAGATTCGTGATTTGCAGTTAGATACCGGAACTTGGCCTGAGATCTCTGATATGGAGGTGCTTTGGATTGCTCCGTTCGTGAAAGACCAAAACTGGAAGCGTAAAGGTTCTCATCAGTGGCAACGAATTGATGACGGTGTCTACATTGGCGTGAAGACCAGTGCCCAAGGCTCTGCTTCCATGCTGTTGGATAGCCGCAGTTCTCAAGCTGATATTTGGTTTAATGATTCTAGCCGTTCGTTAAATGTGGAGGGACTAAGCGATCTAGCTAAACGCCACGATTTCGGGTGGAAACAAATCGTTCTGTCAGACTCTTCCTCTCATTCTCACGCCCATTAAGACAACATAATTGATAAGTACTATGATCAAACGCTCTCTTTTACGTCGTATTCTTACAGCCACCGCGTTATTGACGGTGTCTTCTACTGGCTTTGCTGCCGATAAACTCAGTATTGGTATTACGCTTCAACCTTATTACAGCTATGTTAAAGCCGTTGTTGGTGAGAAGGCGGACATCGTTCCTTTGGTTGATGCTGGTTTTAATCCTCACAACTATTTGCCACAACCTAATGATCTTAAGCGCTTAAATGAGATGGACGTAATAGTGATCAATGGTATTGGTCATGACGATTTTGCACTGAAAGTGATCAAGGCTTCTCAGCGTGATGATCTCGTGGTTATAGAAGCGAACAAAGAAGTGCCTTTATTGCCCGCTATGGGGCAGTCTGTTGGTCAAGGAGCAGTGAACCCTCACACCTTTGTCGGTCTATCAACAACCATTCAAAAGGTTTACACCATCGCGAGTGAGCTAAGCCAATTGGACCCAGACAATGCTACGTTCTATCGCCAAAATGCTCGTAAATACGCGAAAACATTTCGCCTGATGAAGCGTGATGCAATGTTGTCTCTTGGTGAGTTGGACACGGCTGGTATGAAGGTGGCGACAACCCACAATGCTTACGGATATATCCTTCAGGAGTTTGGTGTTGACGTTGCCGCTGTCATTGAGCCTGCTCATGGTGTAGAACCAAGTGCAAGTCAGCTACAGGAAACGATAGAGA
This sequence comes from Vibrio sp. 947, assembly GCF_033339115.1. Classification (NCBI taxonomy): domain Bacteria; kingdom Pseudomonadati; phylum Pseudomonadota; class Gammaproteobacteria; order Vibrionales; family Vibrionaceae; genus Vibrio; species Vibrio sp. 947. Next base: position 19,792 of record NZ_JAWOTX010000006.1, read on the forward strand.
AAATTCGTGAATCGGGCATTGATGTTCTGTTTTATGAGCTCAATATGCCGAATCGCTTTGTTGATACCATCGAAGAGGCGACCGGGGTGCAGCTTTATCGCTTTTCTCACATGACTCACGGTGAGTATGAGGCTGATAAAGTCGAGGTTGAGATGCGAGATAATGTGGAAACACTAATCGAAGCCATGAAATTTGTGGCGAGTAAGCGAGCAGGGGAAAAGGCGTGATGACTGGACCTTCCGTTTCCTTAAGTAACGTGGGCCTAAAATACGCCGACAATATCATTTTGCAGAACATCAGCGCCGAATTCGAGAACGCGAAATGTCACGTGATTATGGGACCGAACGGCGGTGGTAAAACCTCTTTGCTTCGTTCGGTACTTGGACTCACGCCATTTTCGGGAAACATAGCGCTCAATTGGCCAGAACCATCAGCTGCATCGGGGAAGATAGGGTATGTGCCACAAAAAGCGATGTTTGAAGCAAGCCTCCCGTTAACCGTGATGGATTTTGTACTGCTTAACCAAACTCGTATCCCTCTATTTTGGCGACGTAAAACGAAACAAACTCAACATGCCCTGGCCCAGCTGGATCGCGTGGGTATGGCAACGCGTAGCGACCGTCGTATGGGGCAACTCTCTGGCGGTGAGCAACAGCGTGTTTTGTTTGCGCAAGCTTTACTGGATGAGCCCAATTTATTGGTTTTAGACGAACCTACAACTGGCATGGATGAGCAAGGTGTTCGATATCTTGAAGGTTTGATTCATGAAGTCGTTGGAGAAGGCAAAACGGTACTGGCAGTACACCATGACGTGACCGCAGTGCGCCGTTTAGATGCGCAGGTCCATGTTGTAAATCGTCAAATTGTGGCGTCAGGGCACCATTCAGATGTGCTAAGCCCTGATCGTATAGAAACATTATTCAAGCACTACACAGCAAAAGTGGAGGCTGCATAATGGATTGGTTGCGAGAGTTAGCGGTTAGCGGCGTTGAAGCTGGATGGTTAAGCGATAGCTTTTCTTATGCCTTCATGGTGAACGCAATTGTGGCAGCGCTGATATTAGGACCATTACTTGGTGGTCTTGGTACATTAGTCATCGCCAAACGACTGGCTTTTTTCTCTGAAGCGGTTGGGCACGCTGCGCTTACCGGAATCGCGATTGGTGTGTTGCTCGGTGAGCCGCCAGAGAATCCGATCATCGGATTGTTTAGCTTTTGTATGATTTTTGCGCTGTTGCTTCACTTTGTTCGTAATCGTACGAATGTACCTTACGACACACTGGTTGGAGTTTTTCTTGCATTAGCGTTAGCGGTTGGTGCTGCGCTGTTAATGTACGTTGCTCGCAAGATCAACATTCACATGTTGGAGAACGTGTTGTTTGGCTCGATCTTGACTGTGACGGACAGCGATATCCTTATTTTAGCGATCAGTTGTTTGATCATATTACTGCTTCTTATTCCAACGTTTAACCGCATTTTGCTGACTTGTATCAGCCCGGATATTGCACGTGTACGCGGCTTTAATACCAGCTTTTATGATTACTTATTTGTCATGATGATCACCTTGGTCACCATTGCCGCGGTAAAGATTATTGGCGCGGTATTGGTTGGTGCATTGCTACTGATTCCTGGTGCAACGGCTAGGTTATTGACTAAACGCATGGGCAGTTTCGTTCTCCTTTCTTCTTTATTGGCAACCATTGCGTGTTTAGTCGGAACCATACTGCCGATGGAGCTTGAGCTACCAGTGCCATCAGGCGCATCCATCATCATTGTTTCTGCGGCATTTTTCCTAACAGCAACGGTTTACCGAATTATCAAAAAAGCGTAACCCTTTTTATAAAGTAATGAACATGAAGATAAAAAAATTAGCGATAACTTTTGGTTTGGTTATAGCGACGACACTTCCATCGTTGGCAAGCGCCAAAGACATTTTAACCAGCACTCCCGTCACGTACATGTTGTCTGAGCAACTCATGAAAGGTACAGGGATAGAGACTCAGTATCTGCCTCCAAAGCGTTACGGCGTTGAGCGTCTTGAAAACTGGTTCGCAAATAAAGGTACAGAGCAAGTTAAGCAAGCGGGTCAAGCCGCGACGGTTGCTATTACTCTTGGTGCGATTTGGAAACAAGACCCGACTTATGTTTACGCTCGACAGGGCAACATTCACTTGATTGAAATCGATGCATCGCAGGCCATTTCTCCTAGAGCTCAAGGAGTTGCAGTTCTGACATTGGAAAACGGGTCAACATCGAAGTACGCATGGCTGAACCCTACAAACTTAATCCGAATGGCGGGCATTGTTGGAGAGGATCTACAACGTGTATATCCTGAACACCAAAAGGCGATTCAAACGAATCAACAGGCTCTTATGCTCAATGTGCGTGAACTGATCAACCAACAACAGGCTGAGATCTTCGATAAAGGCATCGATTCAGTGGTGCTGATGAGTGAGTCATTAGAGGACTTTGCCTCTGGCAACCAATTGTTTGTGGTTGGGCGCGAATTTAAGCCGGAACTTGAGTGGACAGAAGAAGACAAATTATCTTTAAAAGCTCAGCTTGAACAAGATAAAACGCTATGGTTAGTGACGGATAAACGACCGTCGAAAACCTTGACATCGCTTATTAAACCGAGCCGCATACTGCAAATTGATGTTATTGACCGCTGGGGCAGTAACGGTATCAAAACTGAGAAGCCACTCGCACGTTGGGAGATGTGACACGTAAAAAGCCACAGATTTTATGATGGGGAATGAAAAGTTCCCTATTTTTTTGTGATTAAGTTCAAAATGTGAGCATTGATACCACTGGTTGCATAAGAAAGTGTTTGTTTCATTTCTATTTCATTTCTATTTCATTACTACTTTGTTATGTGTTCGTTGCGATTGATTCGGATTTAATCTGTTTCTAAGCGAACCGGTACAAACAACTATACGGATGTTAACAATGAAAATGAAAACTCTAGCCGTTGCAGTGGCGGCACTAGCATGTGGTTCACAGGCCTTCGCAGCAGAAGTTTACAACAGCGATGGTACATCTTTATCGATCGGCGGTCACGTTTCAGTTGGCGTGGGTGAGTATTTCGAAGAAGAAGTAAAAGTTCACCAAGTGTCTCCACGTATCAATGTTGCGGGCAAGAAAGACATTGGCAACGGTATCACTATCGACGCTAAAGGCGAATGGGCACTTAACTACCTAAATGGTGGTAGCCAGTCGTTTTCAACTCGTTTGGGCTACATCGGCGCGACCCACCAGCAGTTTGGCCGTTTAGTGGGAGGTACACAGTGGTCTCCGTACTACGATGTCGCTGGCGTTGCGGATCTACCAATCGCGTTCGCGAACGACTTTTTGTACGACAATCACAACAATCTAGGTACTGGTCGTGCTGAAAAAATGATCAGCTACCGTAAAGCTTTGAGTTTGGCGAAGGTTTTGCTTTCAACCTAGGTCTTGGTTGGCAAGGTGAAAATGATGATAGAGGCCTATCATTACAACAAAACCCTAACACAGGTCTTCCAGAATACGTTTCTAAAGGCAGCAAGTATGACCAACGTGGTCAAATCGCACTGAGCGGCTCTGTTGCGGGCTTTGGTCTAGGCTACGTATACAGCGGCGGTGATGTTGAGAATTCTGGTCTAGGTACTAAAACTGCTGAATCACACCTTGTTTCTGTAAATTACGGTGAGTATGGCTCTGGTCTGTACGCAGCTGTTGTATACGGCATGAACGAATACTTCTACGAGATGCGTGAAGAAACTACTCAGATTGAGGGCCTACTAGCGTACGGAGTCAACAATTGGACGTTCAGCGTTAACTACGAAGGTGTAGAAGACGACAAAGACAACAAGACAGTTTCAAGCGAAACTGCGCTACAAGCAGAGTACGCAGTAACTCCTGCATTCGTTACTTTCGCTGGTTACCAGTTTGACCTAGGTAACGACTACAACAATGAAGAGAACGACTACTGGACTCTAGGTGCTCGTTACTACTTCTAATAAATAGGCCAGTTTCTACTGCCTAAACACATTTATTGTGTTAACGCCTACTCGTTGTGAGTAGGCGTTTTTCTTTCTGCTTTCCTTTGGCTATAAGAGACGCTGGTCGTTCTGTGCTTAGGTAACCCCACTCTTTGTTTAGAGAGTGCGTCTATAAAAATGCCCGCAACTTGCGGGCATTTTTTGTTGTTAGAGATACAGTTCTATTAATACGCTTATTTTTTATCGAGTAAATCGAGGAAGAAGGCATACTCTAGCGCATCTTCTTTTAAGCGCTTAAATCGACCAGATGCGCCGCCGTGTCCGGCTTCCATATCGGTTTTGAACAACAAGACGTTATCGTCTGTCTTCATTTCACGAAGTTTGGCGACCCACTTCATTGGTTCAAAGTACTGTACTTGAGAGTCGTGCAAGCCAGTCGTTACCAACATGTTCGGGTAGTTTTGCGCCTTGATGTTGTCGTAAGGCGAGTAACTCAACATATAGTCATAGTATGTTTTGTTATTTGGGTTACCCCATTCATCATACTCATTGGTGGTCAATGGAATCGATTCATCGAGCATGGTGGTTACCACGTCCACAAACGGAACATGTGCACCGATACCGCGGTACAGTTCTGGTGCTTGGTTGATGATAGCCCCCATTAAGAGACCTCCTGCAGAGCCACCAACAGCGAAGACTTTATCTTTCGCGCCGTAGCCTTGTTCAACCAAACCTTTAGTCACATCAATAAAGTCGTTGAATGTGTTTTGCTTGGTTAGTTTTTTACCGTCTTCATACCAAGGGCGGCCAAGCATTTCAGATCCACGAATATGAGCAATGGCGTAAACAAAGCCGCGATCCAATAGACTCAAACGTGTCGAGCGGAAAGTTGGCTCAATGGTTGCGCCATAAGATCCATAACCATATTGGTAGAGTGGATTCGTACCATCTTTCTTAAATAAGTCTTTACGATACACCAAAGAAACGGGTACTTCTTTACCGTCACGGGCTGTGACCATGATGCGTTCTGATTGGTAATTGTCAGGATTAAAATCACCAAGTACAGGTGTTTGCTTCATGATTTCTGACCCGCCCGTTTTTAGATCGAAATCGTAGTAGGTTCCTGGAGTGGTTAAACTGCTGTAATAAATACGAACTTTCTCGTTATCCAGCTCTAGGTTACCTGTCAAATAGGCAGCAAACGCATCGTCATTAAATGTGAGGGGGAGTTCTTTTCCTGTTGAAAGCTGACGTACAGTGACGCTTGCTAGGCCGTTAGAGCGCTGCTCATAGACGATGTGATCATCGAATAACTCGAAGTCGACAAGTTGAGTGTTGTCGTCTGCGGCAATCACATCTTGCCATTTAGAGCGGTCATGCATGTCATTTTGATGAACTTTCATCAAACGGAAGTTGACGGCTTGATAGTTAGTATAAATGTAGTACCAATCGCCTAGCTTAGAAATACTGTATTCAATGCCATCTTCACGAGGATAGAACGGTTTCGCCTTTGCTTTAGGGTTGTTCGCATCAATAATAGAGACCCCACTGGTTTCTGTACTCGAATGCCAGATATAAATATCTTCGCCATCTTTGCTTTTGCTTAGTGAGGTGTAATAGGCGCTGTCGGTTTCCTCAAAAATCAGCTCATCGCTGCTTTGTGGTGTGCCCAATCCATGACGATAAACTTGGTAGCCCAATAAGGTCTGTGGATCTTTTTTGATGTAGTAAAAGGCGTTGTTATCGTTCTGCCATGCGACAGCGCTTGAGGCCCCTTCGATTTCATCTTGTAGGTAATTGCCTGTTGTTAGGTCTTTGATCTTAAGGGTGTACACGCGGCGGCTTAATGTATCTTCGCCATACGCCAATAAGTTTTCATTCGGACTAACGTATAGGCCGCCGATACTGAAAAATTCATGTTCTTTTGCTAGTTCATTGACATCTAAAATGATTTGTTTGTCTTTGCCTGCAAAGTCTTTAGCTCGCAAATGGACTTCGTACTCGTTATCTCCGGTCACTTCACTGGAGTAGAAGTAGTTGCCTTTACGAACCGGTACTGAGTTGTCGTCTTTTGCGATGCGCCCTTTAATTTCTTCAAATAGCGTATCTTGAAGTGTTTCAGTGTGCTTTAGAACGGTTTCTGCGTACTGATTTTCTGTCTCTAGGTGCTGTAAAATTTCAGGGTCTTTACGTTCGTCGTCACGCATCCAGTAGTAGTTATCAACGCGGGTATCGCCATGAATAGTCATCGCGTGAGGGACTTTTTTCGCAACCGGAGCTTGAGTTTGTTGAGCAACGATCTGTGTTTGGGAGTATTGAGTCATGCTGGGGATTCCTTGATTGCTGCATCCGGCGACAAGCGCGACCGAGACGGCCAACGTAGTTAAAGTGAAACGCATCTGATTTTATCCTTATTGTACACCCAAGTGGCCTCATCCTGAGGGCTGGGCTTTCATTTTGTTAGTGGTTTTCAGTTGTCCATTCTTTGTTATGGGGTATACCGAAAAAGTGAGAATCCTCAATATTTCGAGTTGGATACTCAATTTGAAGGGAGCTGAAAACACATTGTGTAAGCAGCTGTTATTTTTAACAAATATCAATTCGAAAGTTAAATCATTCTCATCGGGAAATCGATATAGTGTGATATGAAAAAAGGGACACACTTGTTGAGTGTGTCCCTTTTGGACTTTGAAAGTAAGCTGATAATGATCAGATAACTTGCGGTACTTCGTTTGAGTGATTGTGTGCTCGATTCACCCACATTAACCCAAGCATTGCAATTACCGACATTGCCATCATCAAAATGCCCAAAGGCATCTGGTTATGCGCTGGAAATAGTGACGCGAGCAAAGTTGCGACACCTGCCCCCAAGTTTTGCATGCCACCCAATGTCGCGCCTGCTGTTCCTGCATGGTATGGGAATGGCGCAATCGCTCCAGTTGTTGCTGCTGGGAAGAGAATACCTGCACCCAAAAAGTACACGGTTGCGCCTCCAACCAGCGTTAATGCAGTGGTTAAACCAAACAAGCCTGGGATGAGCACAATAGCAGAGCCCACAAAAATAGAGACCAAGCCTACATTTAAAGCACGACGCTCAGAGCGACGTCTTGCGATGTAGCTAGATAAGCCTGCACCCACCAAGTAACCTGGGATCGGCAATATAAACAGCAAACTTACCGTTGTTGCTGGTAATTCTAATACCCCACCTAACAACACCCCAGCTGCCGCTTCGAATACACCCACACCAGCGAATGTTGCAACCAGGCAAATCAAAAAGCCTTGAAAGCGACGGTCAGACAAAACGTGTTTGTAGCTTTTGGCTACTGGTTCGAATTTGCGTTTCTCTTTTGGTAGCGTCTCCATCATGCTTGTCATCATGGTGATCACAACCGCGATAGCAAATAGCGCTAAGAACAAGTAGCTCGACCGCCATCCGAAAGCTTCTGTTAGGTAACCGCCTAATACTGGTGCCATTAATGGTGAGAAAATCACACACATGCTAATTAAGCTGTTTGCTCTGTGTAGATCAGAGCCTTCAAAGCAATCGCGAGTCAGAGTGCGTGACATCGCACCGCCGCAGCCAATACCTAAGCCTTGGATAAAGCTACCAATCAAGAACCATTCAAATTGATGTGCAAATAATGCTACCAGTGTACCCGCGATGTAGATAAGCAGCCCGACGATGATGATCGGTTTGCGTCCCAAGCGGTCCGATAGTGTGCCATACGCAAATTGCGACAAGCCATATGGGATTAGGTAACAAGCCATCACAGCTTGAAGTGATGACGCAGATACCAAAAACTCGCCCGCCATATGACCGATTGAAGGCACGTACATTGTCTGGGTCATTTGACCCACGGCAGTCAATATAGCGATTAAAAAGGTAAGTTTCGCTAATGGAAACGAAGCAGACATTTGCGTATCTCTCCAAAAAATTTAAGACGTAAAAACCCTTAGCGCTCTTTTACAGAGTGCCAACTGAATTCTTGTGTTGCGGGGGTATTTGCGCGAGATAATAGTGCTTGCTTGTATAATTAGCAATCGAAAAGTGTGAAGTTGAGCAAGATAAAAATCTATGATTTCAATTAGAAAAACTAATCCGATTTTGTTTTCAAAAAGCGGTGCATTTCTTTGTCTAATTACGTTAAATCTTTTACTTTTCGTGAATAGAATGAGCCTTATAGGTAACTGGTTTTAATGGTTAAAGTGCAAAAATAAAGCGTCTGCTCGGTTGATCTGAGTTCAAGATGAAACGAGTGAATAAAAGGTAGAGGAAGGCATCAGAAAGAAAAGGGAGCCGAAGCTCCCTTAGAAATGATTATGTCTATTCGCGCTCAGATGCGTATGCGTAAAGCATTTCTAGTGCGATGGTTGCTCCCGCTAGTGCGGTAACATCACTGTGGTCGTATGGAGGCGATACTTCGACAACATCCATACCCACGATATTCATGCCGGCTAAACCACGAATAATTTTCAGCGCTTTGTCTGAGTTCAAGCCACCACAAACTGGTGTACCAGTTCCCGGTGCGAAGGCCGGGTCTAAGCAGTCGATGTCAAAAGTGACATATACTGGCTTGTCTGCGACGGTGCGACGAATTTCTTCTAGGATCTCGTTCACCGACATGTCATTCGCTTGCATCGCATTAATCACATTGAAGCCGTGATCTTGCTGTTTGTACTCCGTACGAATGCCGATTTGTATTGAGTTCTTTGCTGAGATCAAACCTTCTTTCGGCGCATGGTAGAACATCGTACCGTGGTCGTATGAACTGCCATTTGCATAGGTGTCCGTATGAGCATCAAAGTGAATCAAAGCCATTTGGCCATGATGCTTCGCATAGGCACGCAGGATAGGTAGCGTGATGAAGTGGTCACCGCCCAATCCCAACATGGTTTTACCACTTTTTAGAATTTCACAGGTTGCCGCTTCAAGGCGGTAAGTAAAATCTTCCGCATCACCGCAATCGAACACGAGATCACCTGCGTCGATCACTTTCAGTTTATCCAATACGTTGAAGCTCCAAGGGAACTTCTTACCTTCCCATGCCAAGTTGACTGAGGCACGGCGAATTGCATCTGGACCCATACGCGCACCTGGACGACCAGATGTTGCCATGTCCAGAGGGACTCCCAACACCACAACGTCTGCGTCTGCCGATACCGGGTTACGAATGTACGGCAGACGTAAAAACGACATAGAGTTGGAGTAAAGCGAATAATCAGTTTTAGTAAACAAATCATTCATATCAGAAGTCCTCTAAATAGGTGTATCCTGCTAGACCTTGTTCTAGTTCTGCTAGGATTTGTGCTTGTTCATTGGCTTCAACTCGCTGTGAAACCAATTGTTTATAATTGTCACGAATCGCATCCACGTCGATATGAACGTAGCGCATCATGTCTTCTACACTATCACCTTCGTTGATGTAACTGATCTCAAATTGACCACGTTCATCAACATTGACTACAGCACTGTGGGTATCACCAAATAGGTTGTGCATGTCACCAAGGATTTCTTGGTATGCGCCTACTAGGAAAAAGCCCATTAGGTACGGTTTGTCTTTGCTCCAAGCTGGTACAGGTAGCGTGCTCTCGATGCCTTGACCATCAACGTAGTGATCGATCGCGCCATCAGAGTCACATGTGATGTCCAACATCACTGCACGACGCTCTTCCGCCTCGCCAAGACCAGAAAGTGGCAGAACAGGGAACACCTGATCAATACCCCAAGCATCTGGTAGAGATTGGAAGAGAGAGAAGTTCACGAAGAACTTATCTGCAAGACGTTCGCTCAACTCGTCCAGAATCGGACGGTGGAAGCGATTCTTAGTGCTCATCTTTCGGCTTAATTCGAAGTAAATGCGTAGTGACAATTGTTCTGCCCACGCACGTTGTTCCAAGTTAAGCACGCCTGTAGCAAATTGAGAGTGCACTTCTGCCAAATCACTTTGGGTATCATTGTAAATCTCAATTAACGCACGAGCGTCTGTACCATCTTGTAAGTTTTCCCAGTTTCGCCACATGTTTTGTAGCAAAAGCGGAGCGTCATCATCAAGCTCATGTACTTCTTCCGGTAGGTACGACTCGGTACCAATTACGTTAGAAATCAATACAGCGTGGTGCGCTGTTAGCGAGCGACCCGATTCCGAAATGATCACTGGCATTGGTTGTTCGTATTGCAGACACACATCGCCCACTGTGTTCACGATATTACGTGCGTATTCTGCAAGGCCGTAGTTCATCGAATTCGATGATTGGCTGCGTGTGCCGTCATAATCCACTGCCAAGCCGCCGCCCACATCGAAGTACTCGATGTTTGCACCGAGTGCGCGTAGTTCGCAGTAGAAACGTGCAGACTCGTTCACACCATTGCGTACATCACGGATGTTTGCCATCTGTGAACCAAGGTGGAAGTGAACCAGTTGCATCGCGTCTAGGTTGCCTTCGCGTTTAAGACGTTCAATAACGCTAAGCACTTGCGATGCTGATAAACCAAACTTCGATTTTTCACCGCCACTTGCTTGCCATTTCCCTGCGCCTTGAGAGGCGAGGCGAATGCGTAAACCAAGGCGCGGTTTTACACCCAAACTTTTCGCTTCTTCTAGTACCAGATCCAGCTCAGAAAGCTTCTCTAGTACGATGAATACCTTGTGACCCAGCTTTTCACCGATCAGTGCAAGACGCACATACTCACGGTCTTTGTAGCCATTACACACGATCACGGAGCTACCTTGTTGAGCCAATGCAAGTACCGCCAACAATTCTGGCTTGCTACCCGCTTCAAGACCAAGCTGCTTGGTTTCTAGTTGAGCTTGGCTCGCTAGAATTTCATCCACCACTTCACGTTGTTGGTTTACTTTAATTGGGTACACCAACAAGTATTTGTTTGGATATTGGTATTCTTCAATTGCTTGGTTGAATGCGTGGCAAATACCATGCACACGTTGGTGCACGATTTGCGGGAAGCGTACTAATACAGGCAGATTTAACTGCTTCGCTTCTAGCTCATTTACAATAGCGCTGAAAGGGATTTGATGTGCACGATCACTACGTGGTGATACATATACTTCGCCTTGGTCATCAATGCCGTAGAAACCTTGGCTCCAGTAGTGAACGTTGTAGTCCGCGCGGATGCGGTCTAATTTAGTTGCTTTTTCCAACTCGATTCTCACAAAAATGTACTTAACTCCTTAATTAATTAGAAGGAAAAGTACAAAAAAGCAAATCATGAGGTATTTACCTCATACCCTGACACGAACTCCGTGTGCGCGCATTAACGGATAAAAGGGCCCTTGAGTCTAATGATTAAAATCTATCATCTCGATTATGATTTGTTGTCGTCGCTACGTGTGAATATTTGTTTACCGAAGCGTCCATTCTGCTGTTATAGTTGGTCTGACCAGTAAGGATTCGGTCATGAAGCATCTCACTAAAATAAGGACATATTTTGCAGCTGCACAGAATTCAGGGGTACATTCAGACCATGTATCTCGCCGAATATCCCGATAAATTATTGTTGCTTGATGGTGCCAGTCGAGCAGACATCCCTCATCTTAAAGACTTTATTGAACATCAACTCCATCGTCCTTTTTCTGACCTAAAGTTGGTTGTTGTGACCCACATGCATCCAGACCATGCTGGTGGTGCGCACAAACTACGTGATTTAACAGGATGTAAGCTATTGGCCGCAAAGCGAGAGAGCCAGTGGTATAGCGGTGTAGACGGTTGGCTAATGCATTTGACCGATTTGATGTTAGCACGCTGGATGGCGAATCGGATGCGTAAACCAAAGCAAAACCTGTGGTATTCCCGTAAGTTAAAGCCAGATATTGAACTTATTGATGGAGAGTTTATTCCTGGATTTGATGATTGGCAGGTGCTAGAAACGCTTGGGCATACCGACCGAGATCTGTCGGTTTATCATTCTGAACAAGATGTGCTGTATGTGGCGGATTTAATGGTGCAGGTGAAAAAGCATCTGATTGCGCCGTTTCCCATATTTCATCCGAATCAATATCGGCAATCATTAAAGCGTGTGTTTGAGATGAATCCGCAATGTTTGCTTCTGGCACATGGGGGAGAGGTGACTTTGGATGAAAAAGCGTATCAGCACATTTTGAATACAGCGCCGACTAAGCCAATGACGCACTGGCGAGTGACAAAAGTTAAAGCGAAGGGATTGTTGTTTGCGTTATTTCGTAGGAAGTAGGCGAAGATAAAGCCAGACGAGTGATGCTCAACAAAAACGTTCGATCACTCATCTGAAACTACGGGGTTAAGATGCCAATAAGTGAGATTGGCTAGGATCAACGAGCACTTTGTCTGCCATGCCTTGACGACCTAACAACATCATGTAAGTCATTTTTTCACGGTTAGTCAACGTAATGTCGATTGGCCATTGTTGGTCGCCCATACGCAGCATCGTCGTGATCACGCAGCGGTGCTCAAAAGTACCGTTAGAAGATTTAACCTTACGGTTTGCTTTTAGTTTCGCTGTGCAGCGAACCACTTGTTCTAAATGGTATACATCTGGGTGCAGATCGAATGCAACATAAGACTGACCATCTTTTTCAAAGCAATCAATATTGTCTACATGTAATGAAGAGGTTTGAGCGCCTGTATCAATACGCGCTTCAAGGTGAGTAATCCCTAACTCTGGCAAGCAAATAGCTTCGGCATTCCCAATGATCATTTTCTGATTCATAGTGTCATCCTAGCGACGAGTAACAAGAGAGCCGTTTTTTGGCTCTCTTGTGCGTTAAACAAAAATCAACCTTTACCGCGAGTACGGTTTGAATTTGGCTTAGCGTTTTTCTCGATAAAATCGAAGATCATACCTGCAATGTTTTTACCCGTTGCTAGTTCGATGCCTTCTAGACCAGGGGAAGAGTTCACTTCCATTACCACTGGGCCATTTTTAGATTGAAGGATATCCACACCACAAAGGTTCAAGCCCATCACTTTCGCTGCATTTACAGCGGTCGCACGCTCTTCTTTGCTCAAACGCACGAGTTGTGCAGAGCCACCACGGTGAAGGTTAGAACGGAACTCGCCTTCTTTTGCTTGGCGCTTCATTGCGGCAATCACCTTATTTCCGACAACAAAACAACGGATGTCCGCGCCTTTTGCTTCTTCGATAAATTCTTGCACCATGATGTTAGCTTTCAAACCCATGAAAGCTTCAATCACGCTTTCTGCCGCTTTATTTGTTTCAGCAAGTACAACACCAATGCCTTGAGTGCCTTCTAGCAATTTAATCACTAGAGGTGCGCCACCAACGTTTTTGATCACGTCCTGAATATTGTCAGGATGGTGAGCAAAGCCAGTGCGTGGCAAACCGATGCCTTTACGTGATAGCAGTTGTAATGAGCGCAACTTGTCACGAGAGCGGCTGATCGCGACAGATTCGTTGACACAAAATGTACCCATCATTTCAAACTGACGTACAACAGCAGTGCCGTAAAACGTAATAGATGCCCCAATACGCGGAATAACAGCATCGTATTGCGGTAATTCTTCACCCTTGTAGCGGATCTTAGGGTTGTTGCTCGTAATGTCCATATAACAGTGAAGCGTGTCGATCACATCGATTTGATGCCCACGTTCTTCACCCGCCTGTTTTAGGCGCATGGTTGAATATAAATTCTCATTACGAGAGAGAATAGCAATACGCATGGCAATTCCTTAGTAAGTCAGTACCAAATTAAAATATAAGTATAGAGCATAGAATGCAGTAGGCAGGTGATCATGTTATGACATAACCTACTTACTTCAACGATTTAGAATTGTGGTTGAACAACCACGTCGTCAGAGGTGCGCACCTTAGGGCGTTTTTTTGGGAGATGAAAACGAAAAAGCATCGTCGACACGACAAAAATATTTTATCGAACGCTCACGCCTTGCGGTATGAGACTGTCAAGGGTGAGATAAATAAAATTGAGCAAAAATTTCATCGCTTTGTCACGAATTATCGCTTAAAAAAGCGGCCAATTTGACCGCTGTTTTTAGCTGTTTTGATAGTGACTTAAAAAAAGTTCCGCCGTTTGGGTAGCTAACAGCCTAGATTCTTCATTCGACAAAGAGGGGCGAATTCCCATTAACTGCGGCCAGAATGCACTGCCTTTAAGTAAGTTGTGCAATTGAGTGCTCGCTATATGTACATCATCAATTTGCAAAGCGCCACTGTTCGATTTCTCAGTAAGCCAGCGGTACAGGGCGGTTTCCTGTTTCGACATTTGTTCTGCTTGTTCTTTGAGATCTTCCGGCTTAAATAAGAAGTGCCCAAATGCCACTTTTGCCAGCTCAATATAGTTTGGTTCCGTCACCACAATGATCTCGCTGTAGAGTAATTCAATCAATTGATCTTTTAGCGGGAGTGTTGGTAAACGTTCAATGTCGCTATCCATCATTGAAGAACGCCATAGTTCGGTTAGTAACTCTGTCACGATCGCTTCTTTAGAAGGGAAATGGTTGTAGACCGTGCGCTTAGAGACTTGCGCGATAGCAGAGAGCTTATCCATGCTGGTGTTTTGCACCCCAAACTCTTGGAACGCTTGCTTTGCTGCGCACAGGATGGCTTCTCTTTTGGTTTCGCTACGACTTTTTCTTTTTACATTCATAAGCTTGCTAAGTTAAGAAGATCATTTCTTGAACTATTTTACACTAAGTAGTTTACTTTTGATAATTAGAATGTAAACTGCACCGTGTAGTTTACTTTTGTTCGGGTTAACTTTTTATGAAAAAAACTTTGCTAGCCACAGTAGGAGCGTTCGCGATGGGTACATCAATGATTTCTTGTTCTAATGTTGATACTGAAAAAGCGCCAACATACCCGGACAAATTTTCAAACATAGAGTTGGAATACAAAAGCGGTTTGGGCGACATGTTCGAAATCATGAAAGCGTATTTTACGACTGAGCGCCTTAACCCAACACCAACGATTGAAATTCCAGTGCATGCGATCACAGCGCGGCAACTGTTAGAAGAGCAAGATGACGTCATCTATCGTCTGGGTCATTCAAGCGTATTAATGAAGCTCGATGGAAAACTGGTAATGACCGACCCTGTATTCAGTGATCGCGCGTCTCCTGTACAATGGGCAGGGCCAAAACGCTTTCACCAAACCCCCATCACGATAGAAGATTTGCCAACTATCAATGTGGTGGTGATCAGTCATGACCATTACGATCACCTAGATAAAGCTTCTATTAAAGTGCTAGGCGACAAGGTGGGCACTTTCTTGGTGCCGTTAAAAGTTGGCCAATTACTGGTGAATTGGGGTGTGCCGAAGGAGAAAGTGATCGAGCTAGATTGGTGGGAGTCACACTCTGTCGACGGCATTGAATATACATTGACTCCGACTCAGCATTTCTCCGGTCGAGGTTTGACAGACCGCGATACGACGCTGTGGGGCAGTTGGGTTATCAATGCACAACAACACAAAGTGTTCTTCAGTGGTGACTCTGGTTACTTCAATGGCTTTAAAGAGATTGGCGAAAAGTACGGTCCGTTTGACTTCACCATGATTGAAACAGGTGCGTACAATGAACTCTGGTCAGACATTCACATGTTCCCAGAGCAAAGCGTTCAAGCACACATCGATGTGCAGGGCAAAGTGATGATGCCGATCCATAACAGCACGTTTGATTTATCAATGCACGATTGGAATGAGCCAATGCAACGCGCGTTAGATATTAGTGAAGAGCGCGGTGTAACGTTAGTGAGCCCTGAGATTGGTCAACGCTTGGCGATTGCGGAGCCTCAGCCTGCTCAGGCATGGTGGCAATAATTGCTGAGCTAAACAGCCAAACACCAGAATAGTTAAGTCACTTATCAGTAGTTACTATTAGTAGTTATGTGGTCAGGGATAAGGATAAAGGTGCGATGAAAGCAAAGTGGACGTTGTTACTTACATTAAGCATTCTGCCTACCTTTGCACTAGCAGGAGTAGAGCAAGATATCTCGACGTTGATAACACGAGTTGAGCAATCCTCTTGCACCTTTATCCGCAACGGCAAGTCGTACACTAATCAAGAAGCAGCAGAACACATGCGCAATAAATGGGATTACGCCAAAGATGACGTTGATTCCGTGGATGTGTTTATAAAAGAAGTTGCGTCGAAAAGTTGGTTATCTGGCAAACCATATTGGGTGGATTGCCAAGAGGAACGCATTACCAGCGAAGAGTGGCTAACATCATTGATGCGCACCACCGATCACATCCAATAACACTTCTTTGATGGTCTGATAGCGCAGAGGTAGAGCACGACTGCGCTTACGAACTAGAAATAGCTCTTCACATACAGTGTTTTTCAATTGAGCAATGTGTAACGTGTCTTTTAGCGGAAAATTGTCGACCGCACTTTGAGGCAGCACGGTGAAGCCAAGTCCTTTGCTGACAGGTAGCAAAATTTGGCTCAATTGATTTACGTAGCCGGATAATGGTAAATCGCTCATCTTAATTTCTTGGAGCTGTGGTTCTTCACACTGGTCAAAAAACAGCGTCATGTAATGCTCGGCATCAGGGTGGCTAATGACACCACAGTCATGCAAGAGTTGTGGCGTTATCTGCTTATTTTGATAATGCTTTGGCAGAACCAAGCACAACCTCTCTTTACCAATTCGCTCACTGTGAAACAGACCTTTGTTGGGAACATCAGTCACGATACCAATATCGATGTGCCCTTGCGTTATGGCGTTGAGAATAGATTGATTTGGCGCGGCTTCTAAATGTAACGATAAGCTCGGGTGCTGTTTTTGCTTCTCCAAAATGGGCCCATACAACATTAACGCCATTGCACCAGAACAAGCCAGTTTACAGTGGCCTGAAAACGCATCATCAAAACTGAGCTCTTCGAGCAGCTTCTTCTCTCTATCTTCTAACTCGAGCGCATATGCGTAGACAATCCTGCCTCGCTCGGTTAATTCGAAGCTTTTGTTTTCGCGCTTGATCAAGGCATGCTGACAACTTTGCTCTAATTTTTTGATGTGTTGGCTGACGCCAGGCTGAGTCATAAAAAGTTTTTCTGCCGTTTGCGTAAAATGACCGACTTCAATCAATGTCTTAAATGTATGTAACCAAACAGGATTAAGCATAGTGTGTGATTTTCTGAGAGCTTTGTTGGGAGACGTAAAGAAAATGATAGCACGGTGTTTTATGAAAACAGAGAAGACTTAAACGATAAAGATGAATCGTTATCAATACATTACAGACAAAATAAAACCCCGCCTGGTTTCCCAGACGGGGCTTATTCTTTTTCGCAGCAATCCAGCTACTAATAGGTGCTCCCTGCATCTATCCTTGATTGTGGCTAAGTCCTTTAACCTAGTTCCTTGTTCATCGCCTTCCTAGCGGTGTCCATTCTTGCCTATCATCCTGACGGGCGAACTCTATCCTAGAGCTTAACTACATCCTTGCTGACAACTCATCCTAAGCTATCAAATCTTCATCCTGAAGATACCCAATCCTTTAGGCTTTTTTCCTGTTCCCGCCAACATCCTGTCGACAAATTGAGTATTGATGTTTTGCTGATTTGACTCAATTAACTTTTCTAAATTATTTTTACTTATTATTTTAAGTGAATTTAAATATTACTTTTAAATCATATATTTAATGTTTTTTCTGGCATTGCTCTTAGAGGTGATTAATCTATTTGCTTACAACTCTTGTAAGAGATCTCGCACAAGTTTGGTGGTGAATGTATTAATGTGCGCTTTTTGTTCCGAGTTCTGTGGATTGAACTGGATCACAATGCGTTAAAAGGGAGACGATAAAGATGAAAGTGAATTGATCTTGAGTAGAGATTTGTTTGAAAAGAAATAAAAATTCTTGCGGTTTTTATAAACAGTATGGTAAATCTGAAATGCCCACCTTGTTAATCCTTATTAAGATTCAATGACAGTATAAGTAGGGAACTTGATTGCCATTTTTCTGTCATATCTGGTGAGTAAGTTAACTGTGTCAGATAGATAATATGCCGTTTGCCAGTAAAAACAGGCTGCAAGAAATCGGTAATTATCATTATGTTGTGAAATTGGTCACGGTTAAATGATTGGTTCCCTTATAGATTGAAGGGGATACGACCTTAGACAATAAGCTCCATGAGGAGCGTTACTTATATAAGATGAGGGACTTTACTATGAAAAAGACTAGAAGAGCTCAGCTACATCGTGTGCGTATTCAATACTGGAAAGACACGAAAGACGCACCAGCTAAAAAATCATAGTTAATTATACCTAAAGGCACGAGCTGGCTGTGGAACGCAGTTTCCCGTTGATTGCCAGCTCAAAAACACCACAATCACATTCACTCCGCGCAACTTCCCAACCCACCTATTTTTACTATCGCATTCTTCAAAAAATAAAAAAGCCAGTCTTAAGACCAGCTTTCTCTACCATTTATTGAGCTCTGCGTATTACAGGTTGCCCTTTAGTTACAGGTAGTTGGCGTCAACTAGTTCGCCCGCTTGCGCGCTTTTCACTTCTGGGCGTGCTTCTAACCATTTGATAACTTGCGCTTTCTGTTCTTCAGTCGCACTGCCGTAACGGTCAGTAGAACATAGGAAGCCTTCAAACAGTTCTAGACCACCGCCACCGAAGCAAAGACCAAGCTCGTCAATGTAGTCGATAAAGTCATCAACGAATGCATCGTAACGGTCGAAGTCGTTAATGTCTGTTTCACAGCTGATCTCGAAACCTAGGATTGCGAACTCACCTAAGAACAGCTTTTTACGGATACGACGGCTCTTGTTATCGATCTTGTCTAATTTCATGATTATCTCTCGTAGATGATTTGATTTCGTACACCTTATACCTTCTATCATACTTTAGCCCAAGTAAAATCAGAATGAAGCGATACAGTTGGTGATTATGTGACCAGAATTTAATTGCTTCGTTAGCTGTGTTGGTTGGTTTGCAGTATTGTTGAAACACAAGTTTCATATGTTTTAAGCACTTTTGTCATTTTTCTTATCCAAACTTCTTGCCGTTCAACTAATCACTTATTTATTAATTAAACTATAAGATCGGGAAAGTAAAAATGAGCAAGGAAACCTTTGACGCGACGCGTTATAACCAAAGTGAAAACAAACCATTTGAAGAAGTATTAGAAGCGAGCCTATCTCGACGCAGCATTCTGAAAGGTGGTTTAGGTATCAGTGCGATGACAGCGTTTGGTGCTTTCGGATTGGCTGGTTGTAACTCGTCTGACTCAGGGAGTACAGTAAGCAGTGGTTCGGGCGCATCTAAAGCCGTTCTTAACTTTGAATCTATCCCTGGCTCACTCACTGACGCAGTTTCAATTCCACAAGGCTACACCGCACAAGTACTAGTACCTTGGGGAACACCACTTAATGCGCAAGGCAGCGCATGGCAAAATGATGGTACCAACACCAGTACCGATCAGTTAAATGCGCTAGGCATGCACCATGACGGCATGCATTTTTTCCCATTGAACGATAGCACTACAGATGGCTTGCTATGTATTAACCACGAGTACATCGACACATCAGCACTGCATCCAAACGGTCCGACGGTTGAAAATGGCGTACGTACCATTGTAGATGAAGTGCGCAAAGAGATTAACGCGCACGGTGTATCAGTGGTTCGCATTCAACTGGAAGACAACATGTGGAAGTTGGTTGATACCGACCCACTAAACCGTCGTTATACTGGTGCGACAGTCATGGATTTGTCTGGCCCGGTAGCCCACACATCTTTAACTGTCACTCGTTTCTCACCAGATGGCAGCCAAGCGCGTGGTACGTTAAACAACTGTGGCAACGGCTACACGCCGTGGGGCACTTACTTAACGTGTGAAGAGAACTGGCCAGGTTACTTTGTTAACGCCGGGACTCGTACAGAAGAGCAAGATCGCATTGGTGTCGATGACCAAAGCACTCGTTACCTATGGGAGACATTAGCAGGAAATGCAGAAGAGCGTCTTGATGAGTTCTCTCGCTTTAATGTGGCTCCAACAGGAGCAAGTGCGATGGATGATTACCGTAATGAAGCCAATGGTCACGGTTACATTGTCGAGATTGACCCTTACACGCAAAACTCACGTGCGAAGAAACGTACTGCGCTAGGTCGTTTCCGTCACGAGGGCTGTACTTTCGGTAAGCTTGAAGAAGGCAAACCAGTGGTATTTTATTCTGGTCACGATTCTCGCTTTGAATACCTATACAAATTTGAATCTGCGGCAGCGTGGGATCCAGCAGATGCTAACCCTGATAACCGCTTGGCGATGGGTGACAAGTACATGGACGAAGGCACACTGTATGTGGCGCGCTTCAATGAAGACAGCACAGGTACTTGGTTACCATTAACGCTTGATAGCGTAACAACCGCTGGTGGTACATTAGCGGATCACTTTGATTCACTGGCTGAAATTATCATCAATACTGCGGGTGCGGCGGATTTAGTTGGGGCAACACCAATGGATCGACCAGAGTGGTGTACGGTTGATCCATTCACGGGTTCAGTATATTTAACATTGACGAACAATACGCGCCGTACAGATGAAACCAATCCTGCGAATCCACGTTTAAATAATAAGTTTGGTCATGTTATTCGTTGGGATGAAGGTGCTTCAGCAACTGACTTTACTTGGGATATCTTTGTGTTTGGTTCGCCAGCAAATGGTGATGCAGATACCAACCGTTCTGGCTTGAATGAGTTAAACCAGTTTGCGAGCCCAGACGGATTAGCGTTTGATGGCCGTGGTATTTTGTGGATTCAAACGGACAACGGCGCAGATGAAGTCACGTCTTACACCAATGATCAAATGTTGGCTGTTGTGCCATCTAAGCTAACAGATGAGAATGGTGATCAAGCTGTGATTGGTGCGGATAATCAAGCTGAATTGAAACGCTTCTTTGTCGGACCAAATGGTTGTGAAGTAACAGGCTTTACCATCAGCCCTGATTACAAATCATTGTTTGTGAATATTCAGCACCCAGGTAACTGGCCATACAGTGAAGATGCAGCCGAAGAAACGCCTGCTGGTGTTTCTGTGCGCCCACGAGCGGCGACAGTGGTTATTCGCCGTGAAGACGGTGGAGAGATTGCAGTTTAATCTCTAAATGAATAAACACCTTAAAATTCAAGCCCTGCAATTGCAGGGCTTGATGGTTTAGGCGAATGCCTAGTTGCACTTTATACCTAGACAACAGGCTTATCTTTTCAATGAACCGCCTGAAGTACGAATCACGTCTTGATACCAGAAAAAGCTTTTCTTGCGTTTACGTTCTAGCGTTCCTTGCCCATCATCATGACGATCGACATAGATAAAGCCGTAACGTTTGCTCATCTCAGCGGTTGAGTTCGCGACCAAATCGATTGGTCCCCAACTGGTGAAGCCCATCAGCTCAACGCCATCAAGAATCGCTTCGTGTGCTTGCACAAGGTGGTCGTTCAAGTAAGCGATGCGGTAATCATCCTGAATCTCACCGTTTTCATCGATTTCATCACGCGCGCCTAAGCCATTTTCTACGACGAACAGTGGCTTTTGGTAGCGATCGTGAAGGAAGTTCAGCAGAACGCGAAGACCTTTTGGATCGATCAGCCAGCCCCATTGGCTCTTTTCAAGATATGGGTTTGGTACGCTATCGACGATGTTACCCACTTCTTTCTGTTTCGGATCCGCGCTAGCACAGCCACTTGCGTAGTAGCTGAATGAGATGAAGTCGACACTCGCAGACGCAATTTCTTCTAAGTCGCCTGCTTCCATCTGAATTTCAATGCCGTTTTCGCGGAAGTAACGCTTCATGTAGCCAGGGTACTGACCACGTGTTTGCACATCACCGAAGAACAACCACTTGTTGTTTTCATGCATTGCAGCAAGCACGTCATCAGGGTTACAGGTATATGGGTAGTTGATTGCGCCAAGCAGCATGTTACCAATCTTGCCGTTTGGTACGATTTGCTGACACAGTTTTACCGCTTTTGCGTTGGCGACTAGTTGGTGGTGAATCGCTTGGTAAATCTCTTGTTCACTGGCGTCTTCTTGCAAACCAACACCAGTAAATGGTGCGTGCAGTGACATGTTGATTTCGTTGAACGTTAACCACAGCTTCACTTTGTCTTTGTAGCGTTCCAGCACAGTGCGAGCATAACGTTCGAAGAAATCGATGACGCGACGATCGCCCCAACCACCGTAGTTCTCGACCAGTGCGTAAGGCATTTCGTAGTGAGATAATGTCACGAAAGGTTGGATGTTATGCTCGGCAAGTTCGTCAAAAATTTTATCGTAGAACGCCAAACCTTCTTCATTAGGTTCTAGCTCGTCACCGTTCGGGAAGATGCGGCTCCATGCTAAAGATAGGCGCAGACAGTTAAAGCCCATCTCCTTGAATAGCGCGATGTCTTCTGGGTAGCGATTGTAGAAGTCGATCGCCACATCTTTGATACCCGGTGTACGTTCTTCACGGGTTTGATGCGGACTCAAAATACCGTTTGGCAGCATGTCTGATGTCGATAACCCTTTACCCCCAAGGTTGTACGCCCCTTCTACTTGGTTTGCAGCAATGGCACCACCCCAAAGAAAATGTTCAGGAAACTTAATCATGTTTCTCACTCTTTATATTTAGGAAATGTTTGTGGATTTATTGCTTGAGAATAGTGTAGGAGACACCTCGATACTTGTATCGAGATCGTATTTTTCTCAAACAGCGGGGATGCTTAGTTCTAATGATGATTTTGTAATCAATATCAACCTAGGCTGATTTGAACAATAGAGTGAAAGTCAGCCCATTTTGTTCATTCTTATGCACGGTAATTTGTCCGTTCATATCACGCATATTGTTGGCCGTAATCGCTAAACCCAGCCCCAATCCTTCACCAATTTTCTTTGAGGTTTGGAAGGGTTCGAACATGGATTCAAGCATCTCATTCGACACGCCACAGCCATTGTCACTGACGATCAGTTCGACCTGATTAACAGTTGGATTGACGATCAAGTTGAGCTGCGGGTTGGTGGTGTTGTTCATTGCGTCTAGCGCATTCGAGACAAGATTACCGAGTACCTGAAGCAGTCGTTGTTCTTCACCCATGACGTTAGGTAAGTCATGAGGAACTCGAACACGTACATCCACTTTGTCTAATTGGGTTTGATAAACGCGTAAGGTCTCTTCGAGTGCAGAGGTGAGAGAAATTGCCTGTAAGCTTTCTGGTTTGTTGTAGGCGAACGTCTTTAACTGACTGGTCATGCTTGCCATACGATCAATCAGCTTCTGTACCAAAACATTGTTGGCTTTCATCATCTCGGTTTCGCCACGTTCCGCTAGCAGCTCGTTTGTAGTGAGCAGGGTTCGCAAACCTGTTAGTGGCTGATTGAGCTCATGAGTGATCGCGCTCGACATGCGACCCAAAGCGGCCATTTTGCTCGATTCAATCAACTGGCTTTGTGCTTCTTTTAGCGCTTGAGTTCGCTCTTCTACTCGCTGTGCCAGTTCTTGGTTGACCTGTTGCAGTGACTGTTCGGCTTTTTTCCGCTTGCTGATGTCGATGATCGTTGCAAGGAAATACTGCTCGCCATGCCAAGGGAAACTGGTTAGCGAGAACAGGACAGGGAAGACGCTTCCGTCACTGCGTCTGGCAATGGTTTCGACCGTGCTGATCTCTGCGAGCTCTTTATGTTTAGGTAAGTCTTTCAGTAGCTTAAGTGTGGTGGAATTGGGATTGCCTGCATCGAATAACTCCCAAGCAAAAGCGTGTCGATTGACGCTTTCTGGTAAACAGAACAAACGCTTCGCCATTGGGTTGAGATCGAACAGTTGACCTTGTTCATCAATCAATAGCAAACCAACGTGGGTCTTATTGATCATCTGTTTCAAGCGGCGTTGGGACTCTTCCAACAGGGCTTGAATTCGTTGTTGGTTGATGTGCTTTTGGCGACGTTGTAGACCAATGATGACGAGTAATACAACCAATAAGAGCAACACAGCGACGCTCCAACCAATCACGTTGATGGTTTGTTGAATCGGCTTAGAAGGGGTGAGGTAGCTTACGTACCAATTCAAATCATCCAATTTAACGGTGTGCGCAAAATAGCGTTGCTGGTTGAGCGTCCACACACTGATATTGGTGTTGTCGTATAAGCGTTGCGTTTCTAACTGAACGGTGTTGCTCGGTTCGTTAAACCAGTCAGCGTTATAAAGCGCGCTACTCGATAGGAAAAAGCGTTGTTGACGATTCTGCAACGTGATGATGTCTTGGCTAGTAATGGTCTGTTCGGTCAACAAGCTAAGGTTGATTTGCACCACCACAATGCCAGCGATATCCAGACCATCGTAGATAGGGGCTGCAAGATAATACAATGGGCTCGAACCTTTGGTTTTGTTCACCAAGGAAACACCGCCGCCTTGGTTGTGAATTTGTTCCACAATGGCTTTGCGGTCAGACAGGCTAAAGCGCTCTTCGATTAAACTCGAGACCAATACTTCGCCAGAGTTAGACAGGATTAGCCAACCTTCCGTATTGGCGGCTTTATCTAGCTGAGTCAGTTGGGTTTGCAATGGCTCGTAATAAGTCAGATTCCCTTTCACAAACGCGATGGTTTCTGGGTTATTGGTTACGAGGTAAGGTAAGTGGTAGAAGCGTTTGAGTGCACGGCGAACTTCACCAATATAGTCGAGTAGTTTTTGTTGAGCTTCGGTTTGAGTTTGTACACTCAACCACTGACGGGCAACCTCTCTGCTGGCGCTATAGCAAGACAACATCAGCACTGCCGCAATTGCGACCACAAGCCATGTTTTGCCATTCCTTTTGCGCTGCATACCGACTCCATTCAGCTAGTGCGTTCTCACCAACAGTCATTAAAGAGTGCGCCTAACTGGTTGGATGTTAAAGACTTGTAAGCAAGAAGTGAGATCTAGCTCCTTTTCTCCTCAGTGGTTTTTGCTACCGTTAATAAAGATCGATTTCTTTCCCACCCCACAAAGCAGGCAGTAACTCATGGCTTTTGACGACATCCCTAAAATTGCACTTATCGAAGACGATGACATTGTTCGTCAGGCTACCAGCCAATGGCTGCAACTGGCGGGGTTCGATGTGACCTCATTCAGTTTAGGCGAAGAGGGCAAAGCGGCCATTCTGAGCCAAGAATTTGATGCGATTGTCAGTGACGTTCGCCTGCCAGACACCGATGGTTTGTCGATACTAGAAAGCCTGATTGCCAATCACGTCCCAACGCCAGTTATCTTGATCACCGGACATGGTGACGTCGATATGGCAGTAGGGGCGTTACAAAACGGTGCGTTCGATTTTATTGAGAAACCTTTCCAACCTGAGCGTTTATCCCAACGAGTAACCGAAGCGGTCGAGAGCTATCGCGCACAAACGTCTACTCAAGATCGCCAAGAGTACCTATCTAGCGTTAGCGGCTTAGAAGAGGTGTTGATTGGGCGAAGCCGAGTGATGCAACAGCTTAGAGAACAAGTAGCCAAGTTAGCACGCATTGATACTAACGTGATCATTTACGGCGAAACAGGTTGTGGTAAAGAGCTGGTGGCGACCAGTTTGCATAATGAAAGCCAACGCAGATCCTATCATTTTGTGCCAATCAACTGTGGCGCTATTCCTGAGAACCTGTTTGAAAGTGAGCTGTTTGGGCATGAAGCAGGGGCATTTACCGGAGCGGGTAAAAAGCGCATTGGTAAGTTGGAATACGCGGATAAAGGCACTTTATTCTTTGATGAAATCGAGAGTATGCCGCTGTCCATGCAGGTGAAAGTGTTGCGTTCATTACAGGAACATACGGTAGAGCGCGCTGGGGGCAACCAACAGATCTCAGTTGATTTGAGAGTGATCGCCGCCGCGAAAGAAGATCTCAATGATCATGACGAGTTTCGTCAGGATTTGTACTATCGTCTTAATGTGGCGCAGATCTATTTGCCACCGCTACGTGAGCGAGAAGAAGATGCGTTGATCTTGTTCGAACACTTTGCTCTGAAAAGTAATCCTGAGAGTCGTCTGCTGAGTGAAGCCGATAGAAAGGCCATTCTTGCTTACTCTTGGCCCGGTAACGTACGTGAGCTTAGGAATGTAGCGATGCGTTTTGCATTGGATGAAACCGTCTCCGTGATGGAAATTCTCTCTAGTCGACCATCCTCAACAACCGAAGAGACGCATGCGGGCGTGCCGTTGGCGATTCAGCTACATAACTTTGAACGTAAGGTGCTACATGATTCTTTAGTCAGGCATCATGGACGCATCAATGAGGTGATGCAGGAGTTGGATTTACCACGTCGAACCCTTAACCAAAAGATGCAGAAGTTTGGTTTGAATCGCTCCGACTATACTTAGTGCGATTTCTAGCTAATTCGAAATTACTGGCATAACAAACACGTTATGCGCTTTTGGCTGGAGCTGGGACAAACTTATAATTTAGGTCTTTACCTTCTCCAAACAAGGTAACGAGGTTCCTTCCAGTATGTTTAGAGCTATATAGCGCTTCGTCTGCTTCAGCAAGCGCCTCTTGAAGTGATTGCCCCTCAGATAACTGACTGATACCAAAGCTCATGGTCACTTCAGTTTTAAATGATTGCAAAGCGGTTTCAGTTTCGACCGCAAGGCGAATTTGCTCTCCGACAATTTTGGCTTGCTGTGCTTTTTCGAGCAAAACAATCATGAACTCGTCACCACCAAATCGCACAATGCAGGCGGACTCAGGAAGATGCTTTTTAAAAATAGTGGAGATCGTTGCCATGACGGAGTCGCCAACCGTGTGACCATAGTGATCATTAATCGCTTTGAACTTGTCGACATCAGTCATAATAATGCTGATTGCTTGGCTTTTTTTATGTGCTTTACTAACCAAGTTTGGAACGATTTCTTCCATGGCTCGACGATTATATAGCCCTGTGAGTGCATCTAAATGAGAGAGATCATTAATGGATTGCACCAAGCGTCCGTTAATTAACCACAGCATACTAAAGCTCAAAGCAACGATCAGGCAGATGCTAAATAAGAACGTCAGCTGATGGATAAGGCCTGCGACCATAAAGCTTGGTAACTCACCTGAAAAAGTACTCCAAAGCGCCCTAAATCCCATAAAAAAACTAAATCCAAAGAAAGAGTAAGCCATTGCTTTAACAGGGAGCTTTAAGTCCTTTTGGGTACCTTTAAGCATGGCGACACCACTAAAGAAGGTGACGATACAAATATACATGCTCAGATAAATAATGCGGCTTTTGATAGAAGGGTCATGGAAGGTGAAATAGTAAAATGAACCACTGAAAACAGGTGTTAACAAGGTAAGACAGTGAGCCAATTTTAAAGGGTATTGACGAAAAATGCTTACGCTATATAGCGTAAGCAAGAAGCCGACTAATATGAGAGTGTTGGCTATGACGATGGTCAGCCAGTCTGGCGCAGAGCCTCTAAAGCCAAGTAAAAAAGGGCCTAAACCAATAAACAGTAGTGATATCGAGAAGGTTTTTAAGCCTTTGACTCTACCCTGAGTGTATTGATAACAAAGCAGACTAATAGAGTAAATGCAAGAGAACAGAATAACGATAAAGTTCAGTGTTCTGATGTCTAGATACTGATTATCCATAGGCGACCCATATCAATCTTTCATTCAGGCAACTCCTTTGCCTGATATCAATAAGCGAGCTACATAGTAACGCACTTATTGAGCGATGTCTTATGTTAAACGGCTATTCATTCACCAGCTCGAATTGTTCGGTTTGGTTGGTTTTCGTCGTAAACAGCAGACCAACAATCATCATAAATACGCTAGGCACAATCCAGCTAGCAAAGTCATTGTACAGAGGCATGTAATTACCCATCCACTCATCAGTGGAACTTGGCATGTAACCTAGGATGTGCAGCGCATCAACACAACCAAACGTTAGAGCAGTGAATGCGGTTGCTACCACCATGATTTGCGACATCTTGTTGCGCACTGGTGCCATGATCATCAACGCAATCGCGACTGGGTGAAGCGCCACAACCGCTGGCAATGTGATAGCCAATAGTTGCTCTAGACCTACGTTGGCGATCAAACCAGCCAATACCATGGTCGTGATAACGCAGCCTTTGTAGTTCACTTTGCTGAAAGTGTTGTCGTAGAACTCACTGCCTGCGGTGGTTACGCCGATAGCAGTAGTCAAACACGCCAATACCATCACGGCACCTAGTAGTAGTGAACCAAACGCGCCGAAGTGGCTGAAGGTGAATGCCGTTAAAATGTCGCCACCATTGCTGAACTCAGAACCCAAGTATGAGCTTGTCGAGCCAATGTAAGCCAATGAGATGTAAACAAACGCCATGGCAACCGCGTACATCAAAGCTGCGATTAGCGTGTATTTTGCGGTGGCTTTCGGGCAATCCACACCCATGCTGCGAATCGCGCGGAAGATAATCCAACCAAAACCGATAGAACCTAATGCATCCATGGTCATGTAACCTTGGGTTAAGCCTTCAGCAAATGCACCAGATAGGTATGGTCCCGTTGCGGCAGTTAGCTCACCTGCAGGAGAAACCAAAGCCGTCACAGACATGATGATCAAGATTGCCATCAAGGCAGGCGTTAAGATCTTGCCTAGGTTGTCGACCAATTTACCCGGATATAGGGCAAATAGAATGGTGATAGCACAGAAGGCAATAGTGAAAGGCACCAAAGCTGCATCACCAAACATTGGCGCAAAGCTAAATTGGTAAGCCACGGTAATTGCACGTGGGATCACGAACGCAGGGCCAATCACGATAAACACCATCACCCAAAAACTGGTCGCCAAAGGTTTAGGTAGGGCAGCGGTTAATTTGTCTGAACCGTTTACGATAGCCACCATCACCAGTGCCATCGCAGGCAGACCTACACCCGTCAAGAGGAAGCCAGACATCCCGCTCAGAAAGTTTTCACCTGCTTGGTAACCCAAAAATGGAGGGAAGATCAGGTTACCCGCGCCTAAGTACATGGCGAAAGTCATGAAGCCCAAAGCGGCGATATTGCGTGCGCTTAACATTGTTATTCCTCTTATGTTTCGCTTGGAAGAAACTGAAAGGAATGGGAGGAGTATGTGGTGTTCCCGTCAGCTTCTTCTCAAGCTGACAGAAAGTTTAGATATAGCCTGTCAGCTCTGAATCAGTTTCAGAGAGAGCAGGAGGATCGCAGCAGCAACGCCAGATGGGCGTTTTAAAGCGAATTGTAATTGCGCAGTTGCTGACATGGGTGATCCTTAAAGACGAAAAAATACCAAGGAATACGTTTGCCTTGGCGTGTTGTTACACTAACGAACATAGGGCCATTGGCACAACCCCGAAGTAGAAAATAAGTTGATACGGTCAATGTTTATTTCTGAACTGGTGGATCGAGCTGCTTTTTAAATTAAAAATTAGAATAAATGACTTTTCATTTTTGTAACATGGCTTTCTTTGCTGTATTTTTGTGCTATTTGTAGTCGTTTAGGCTATAAACCTCAGCTGATAAATTGAGCAGTTTAGAATGATGCGCTTTTTCTTCTTATTGTTAAGACGCTCATTAGTTGCAATTCAATCCAAAATTGCATCGGCAAAATATTGCTTATTAGTGAATCGTGCATTTATTTTGTCTTGATCACATTTTATTAACCTTTTGCGATCTAGGCGTGCAACCTTCTCCTCTTCAATGAGCAAGATCTTGCTCATTACTTTGCTATCAAATCAGCATGATTTTGCTCATTTTTGATGTCTTTCAGCTCTTAGTTCAATAAATACAAAGGGTTAAAAGTTGGCATTTCAATTGCTCTAGGGAATGTGTTGTTAATAAAGGTTTAACATGATGTAAATCCCCAATCGTGAAACGACTACACGGAGAGTAATAATGAAAATGAATAAGCTGGTAAAAGCTTTGGCTGTCGCTGTGACTTCTTTTGGTATTGCTGCTAACGCTGCGGCAGAAGATCGTAGCTATATTCTTGCAACGGCATCGACAGGTGGTACTTACTACCCTGTGGGCGTAGCGTTGGCGACGTTAAGCAAAGTGAAGTTGGCACCAAAGCACCACTTCTCCCTTTCTGCAATCAGCTCTGCGGGCTCTGGTGAAAACGTTAAACTGCTGAATGAAAACGAAGCACAGTTCGCGATTCTACAAGGTCTTTACGGTGCGTGGGCTTGGTCTGGTGAAGGTCCTTATGAGAAGAGC
The DNA here is from genome assembly GCF_033339115.1 of Vibrio sp. 947. Classification (NCBI taxonomy): domain Bacteria; kingdom Pseudomonadati; phylum Pseudomonadota; class Gammaproteobacteria; order Vibrionales; family Vibrionaceae; genus Vibrio; species Vibrio sp. 947. Next base: position 49,893 of record NZ_JAWOTX010000006.1, read on the forward strand.
GGTCGCCAAGAACAACTGCGCTCAGTCTCTATGCTTTGGCAAAACGTTGAGCACTTTATTGTTCGCTCTGACCTAGCAAAAACGGGCACAGTGACTGATCTGAACAACCTAGATGGCAAGAAGTTCTCTATCGGTAAGAAGAACTCAGGAACTGAGAACTCTGGTCGCCAAATCATGAAAGGTCTGAAGGTCGACCCTGATAAATTCAATCTTGCTTACATGGGTTACGGCGGCAGTGCGAGCGCACTTCAAAACGGCACCATTGACGGCATGAACACGCCTGCGGGTGTACCTGTTGGTGCGGTCACTCAAGCTTTTGCTGCGTTGGGTAAAGACATTTCGATTCTTTCGTTTACTGACGAACAAATCAAAGAGGCGAACGGCAATTACAACCTATGGACGAAGTACGAGATCCCAGCGAACACGTACCCGGGTCTAGATAAGCCGATCACCACCATTGCACAGCCTAACTTCTTGGCAGTTCGTGAAGATATCTCGGAAGAAGACGTTTACCAGCTAACCAAAGCGATCTACGAGAACCTGCCTTTCCTACAAGGCATCCACAAAGCAACAAAAGCAATGGCGATTGAGAAAGCGATCGCTGGCTTGCCAGTGCCTCTTCACCCAGGTGCGGTGCGTTACTACAAAGAAATGGGCATCGAAATCCCATCAGACCTGATGGCGAAATAACGCCAACTTCGCCCCGAGTTTCGGCTCGGGGCATTTTATCCCTACCGATTTCTAAGATGGAAAAAGCCGCCAGAGCTTGGAGTATGAGATGAGCGACTCAATAGAAAAGGAATTGCAGAAGTTTGAGCTGCCCACGCGCACTGATTTTCCGTGGGTAACCACCACAATCACAGTGTTTGGCGTGGTGTTGTCTGCTTTGCACATTTGGTTTAATACCTTATCGACGTTACCAGAGTTATGGATTTCCGCGACCCACTTTGCTGGCTTTGCGGTGATTTGTGCGCTTTGGTATCCGGCTCATATCTCTCTCAAGCAGAGTAAGATTGCACTCGGCATCGATGTGTTGATTGCCATGGGCGCGGTCGCGTGTTTGCTCTACATTCCCTATGCCGAAGATGCGCTATATGAACGCGGTGTGAAGTTCGTGACCAGCGATTGGGTCTTCGCCATCATGGCAATTTTGATTGTTATCGAACTGATTCGACGCACCATGGGCTGGTTTATTCCAGTGTTGATTGTGGTGTGTTTAAGCTACGTTGTGCTTTGGGGTAAGTGGGCGACAGGTATTTTCCACTTCCCGGGTTTGAGCATGGAAACCTTGCTCTACCGCAGCTTCTATTCTTCTGAGGGCATGTTTGGCTCTATCTCACGCATCAGTTGGACTTTCGTATTCATGTTCATTCTGTTCGGTGCGTTTCTTGTTCGCTCTGGTGTCGGTGATTACATCATCAATGTGGCACGTGCTGCGGCTGGCAAAATCATTGGTGGTCCCGGTTTTATCGCAGTGATTGGCTCGGGATTGATGGGCTCAGTATCTGGATCTAGTGTGGCAAATACGGTTTCAACTGGTGTTATCAGTATTCCTTTAATGCAAAAAGCAGGTTTCCCTTCGCGCTTCGCGGCGGGCGTTGAAGCTGCGGCGTCGACAGGTGGTCAGTTGATGCCACCTGTGATGGGAGCGGGTGCTTTCATAATGGCGTCTTACACGCAAATTCCTTATGTTGATATTATTGCCGTTTCTTTCATTCCTGCTCTTATCTATTTCTTGTCTGTGGCGTTCTTTGTGCGTATCGAAGCCAAACGCAGCGGCGTTCAAAAAATCACGACCAGCGATGAATCTCTACTGAAAGTGCTGATCAGCGGTTGGCACAACCTTATCCCGCTGGCGGTATTGGTTACTTTGTTGGTTCAAGGCTTTACGCCAACTTACGCTGCTGGCTTGTCGATCATTTCTGTGGTGGTGGCTTCTTGGTTCTCAAAAGATCACAAGATGGGACCAAAAGCGATCATCGAAGCACTTTCACAAGGTGCGAAAAACATGGCGACAACCGCCGTATTGCTGGTGGGTATTGGTTTGGTGATCAACGTGATCAGCACAACGGGCATCGGCAACACCTTCTCATTGATGATCGACGGTTGGGCGAATGGTGACTTGTTCATCATGATCGTTCTGATTGCGCTCGCTTCTCTTGTTTTGGGTATGGGTTTACCTGTGACAGCGGCGTATATTGTATTGGGTACACTGTCTGCCCCTGCGCTTTACAAGTTGATTGCGGAAAACCAATTGCTTGAATTGATGGTATCGGGTCAATTGCCTGAACAAGCAAAAGCCATCTTTATGTTGGCAGCGCCAGAAAAGTTGGAACTGCTTAATACACCAATGGCGTTGGAAACCGCGAAAGAAATGGTGGCGTTAGTACCCGCAGACTTTATGGAAACCCTACTAGAGCAAAGTTTGGGTATGGAAGCGGTAGGCTTGGCATTGCTGGCTGCTCACCTCATCATCTTCTGGTTATCGCAAGACAGCAACGTAACGCCTCCAGTGTGTTTGACCGCCTTTGCTGCGGCAACCATCGCTAAAACACCGCCAATGCGTACCGGTTTGATGGCATGGAAAATCGCTAAAGGTTTGTATCTTGTACCGCTGCTGATTGCTTACACAGGCTTAGTAAGTTGGGATGTAACGTCGGTAATTGCCGTGGGCTTCTTCGCCATCATCGGAACCTATGCATTGATTGGTGCGATTGAAGGCTACTTGGAAGGTCCTCTAAACATTCTGACTCGTCTCTTGTTGGTAGTGGTGGGTACATTGCTGGTTTGGCACGACATCCCAATGTTGGTTCGTGTGGCAAGCTGCGCGGTATTTGTCGCGGTGTTCATTTACAGTGGTCGCAAGTTCAAATTGCAACAATCTCAACTATCGGTTTTATAAGAGGTCGTATGAAATCAGTCTATGACTACATCATTGTTGGTGGCGGTATCGTTGGTGTGTCGACAGCATGGCAACTGCAGCAACGCCACCCAGACAAATCCATTTTATTGGTTGAGAAAGAGTCCGGTTTTGCGAAGCACCAAACCGGACACAATAGCGGCGTGATTCATGCTGGAGTGTACTACGCACCGGGCAGCCTAAAAGCCGATTTTTGTAAGCGTGGGGTAGAGCGAACCATTTCGTTCTGTGCTCAGCACGATATTCCGGTGGAGAACTGTGGCAAGTTACTGGTTGCGACCAATGAGCAAGAAGTCGAACGCATGAATGCCCTCTATGAGCGCTGCCATGTCAACGGCATCGACGTAAAGCTACTCGATGAAGTTCAACTCAAGCTGGCTGAGCCAAACATCACAGGCTTGGGCGCGATTTATGTCAAAACCACCAGTATTGTCGATTATCGTTTGGTCACTGAGCAGATGGCGGAAGAGTTCAAAACGCTCGGTGGTCAAATCAGCCTGAGAACCAAAGTGGTGGCTGCCGAAGAGAAGGACGAAGAAGTCCAACTGACCTGCATTTCAGACGGTCAAACGATGCAGCTTAATACCAAGTTCTTGGTTACTTGCAGCGGCTTGATGGCGGATCGCATGACTAAGATGATGGGTATTCCAACTGACTTTCAGATCATCCCTTATCGTGGTGAATACTACCGCTTAGATAGCAAACACGACCAAGTGGTGAATCATCTTATTTATCCAATTCCCGACCCTGATTTGCCATTCTTAGGTGTCCACCTGACTCGCATGATTGATGGCAGTGTGACCGTTGGTCCAAATGCGGTGCAAGGCTGAAAGCGAGAAGGGTACGACAAGGTTAACTTCAGCTTGCAAGATACCATGCAAATGCTCAGTTTCTCCGGCTTTTGGAAGGTGACACAAAAGCATCTAAAAACCGGACTGGGTGAGTTTAAGAACTCGTGGTGGAAGCCGGGCTACCTCAAGTTGGTCAACAAATATTGCCCAAGCATCAAGGTAGAAGATCTCAAACCATATCCTGCGGGTATTCGTGCGCAAGCAGTGTTATCCGACGGAACCTTGGTTCATGACTTCTTGTTTGCCGAGAGCGCAAGAAGCTTACACGTTTGCAACGCCCCCTCTCCTGCAGCGACATCTGCAATGCCTATTGGAGAGTACATTTGCGATAAAGTGAATGAAAAGATAGAGGCGAAAACGGTATAAAACAAAGGCGACGTAACTGTCGCCTTTATTGTATTTGAATCTGGGAATTAGGAGTTGCCATCTTTAGGGCAGAGTTCACCTTTCTTGGCGTGTCTTTCTATCATGTAATCGCCTCGGGCACTGTGCAATACAATTGCATTCCAGACTTGACCATCTTGCAACTCGAACTCAAACGCATAATGGGTGCCGCCGACCATTTTCGTTCTCACCTCATGAATTGCTTTCAATTTATCATCGGCATTCATTTGATAAAGCACCATGTTAAGTGAACGTCTGGCGTCAGGAGTTGCTTCGGCAAGTCGCCAACGGCCCTGCTCGTCTGTTGCGGAGCAAATAGACCGCATTTTACTTTTAATGGCGGATGACATCTGCTTGTCTACGGCCAATGCATTTGGTGAAAACAGTGGAACCGTCAAAGGAATCAAAGTTACCAGAAACCGCTTTAAGGTCATAAAAACACTCCGTTGTTTTACTCTTGCTTGAGTATAGACCTCAATGGCTTCAGATGTGGTGCAGTAGACTCTGGGCCTACAATATCGCAGTTCGTATCAACGAACTGATGATAAACAAGGCGACCACGCTTACCAGCCAAATGCCAATGAACCACAAAATGGGTTTTAGTTTCATCAGTGATATCCTTCTCCACGTTTCATCTTGCCGCGGAAAACCCAGTACGAATAAGCCGTGTAGGCTATGATCAGAGGAAGTAATACCACCGCGCCGGCAAGTAAAAATGCCAAACTTTTGTCTGGCGCGGCGACGTCTTGATAAGTGAGTGCGAATGGGACCAAGTAAGGGAATGTACTGACACCGAAACCCATCGCGGACACAAGAAACAGGCCGATCGCAAGAACGTAGGCTCGGACGGCTTTGTGGTCGAGTAAGGCTTTGAATAGCTGCCAAATGAGTGCCGCTGCAATAATTGGTAATATGAAAAACAGTAGTGAGTTTGGTAATGAGAACCAACGTTCAAAGACGATATTTTGGCTCAATGGCAGCCACAAACTGGCGATAAATATACAGGCTACCATCGCTAGTCCCCATCGTCGCGCGACCACGTAATAGCGCCCCATCAGCTCTTCTGGAAGCTTGATTAATAACCAGCATGAACCGAGCAGGATATAAGCACAAACAAGCGCCAAGCCACAAAATACGCTAAATGGCGAAAGCCAATCAAACCATCCACCTGCGTATGCTCGTTCACTAACCTCTATACCTTGGAGCAGGGTTCCGAGCATAATGCCTTGCATCAATGCCGCGGTGAGTGAACCAATGAAAAAAGCGCTATCCCATAAAAACTTTCCGCGTTGTGTTCGGAAGCGATATTCAAAAGAAACCCCACGCAGAATTAACCCGAGCAGCATTAAAATCAGAGGAGCATAGAGTGCTGGCATAATGACCGCGTAGGCGAGGGGGAACACGGCAAAAAGCCCACCACCACCAAGAACTAGCCAAGTTTCATTCCCATCCCAAACAGGAGCGATGCTGTTCATCATCATGTCGCGCTCTTCATCGTCATTAGCGCTGAGAAATAGGATACCAATACCGAGATCAAAGCCATCTAACACGACATAAATCAGAACGGCGAGCCCAATCAAAGCGTACCAAATTAATGCGTAATCCATGAGTTAGCTCCTAGGTTAGATGGTTAGAATGTGTGATGGCATCAGTTTTCGTGCCATCAGGAAGTCGGCTATCTAGACCTTCTTCATATCGAGTTGGAGACTTACGCATCAAACGTAGGAGATAGAAGAAGCCAGCTCCAAAAACCACAAAGTAAACCACGATGAACGCCGTCAGGGAGACGCTCACCGCGGCGGCATCAATAGGCGATGCCGAATTGGCTGTGGTTAAAAGACCGTATACGGTGTAAGGCTGTCGACCGACTTCGGTAGTTATCCAGCCTGCTAAAACTGCAATGAACCCCGCTGGGGCAAACAGCACACAAATACGTTGAAGTGCCCTCGAATCAAAAAGTTTGCGACGTTTTCTTAGCCAAAGGCTCCACAAACCAATAACAAGCATGCCAAAACCAAGTGCGACCATGACTCGGAAAGACCAGAAAACGATAGATACAGGAGGGTGTTCCTCCTCTGGAAAAGCATCTAATCCCTTCACTTCACCGTTGAGGTCATGAGTTAAAATCAAACTACCGAGTTTGGGGATTTCCAGTGCGTATTCCATGCGTTTTTCTTCATCGTTAGGGATACCGAAGAGGATCAATGGCGCGCCTTGGTGAGACTCATAGTGCCCTTCCATCGCGGCGACTTTGGCGGGTTGATGTTCAAGGGTGTTTAAACCATGCATGTCTCCAGCAACGATTTGAATTGGTGTCACGATGGCAGCCATCCACATTGCCATCGAGAACATAATTCTGGCTAGAGGGTTATGGTTTGCTTTTAGTAAGTGATAAGCGGCAACGCCGGCTACAACAAAGGCAGTAGTAAGGTAAGCGGCGAGCAACATATGAACGAGCCGGTAAGGGAAGGAAGGGTTGAAGACAATCGCCCACCAGTCTTCTGGGATAAACTGTCCGGCTTCGTTGATACTGTAGCCCGCTGGTGTTTGCATCCAACTATTAACCGAAAGTATCCAAAACGCAGACAAAAACGTCCCGAATGCAACAATACAAGTCGCGGCGAAGTGAAGCTTCTTACCCACCTTATCCATACCGAAAAGCATCACGCCTAAAAACCCCGCTTCGAGGAAAAATGCAGTAAAAACTTCATAACCCATTAGCGGGCCCAGGATTGGGCCTGTTTTGTCGGCAAACACGCTCCAGTTAGTACCGAATTGATAGCTCAACACGATGCCACTCACCACACCCATACCAAAACTGATGGCAAAGATTTTGATCCAGTACTTATAGATTTGCATGTACTGTTTGTTGCCCGTTTTTAAGTACAAGCCCTCTAATACAGCGAGATAACTTGCCAAACCAATCGTAAAAGCTGGAAAAATAATGTGGAAAGAGACAGTAAAGGCAAATTGGAATCTAGCTAGGTCAATGGCGAGTGTGTCCATGAGCGGTCCCTTTTTCGTTGGATAAACTGTTCGCCGGATTTAAAGAGGAGACAGAAGAGTGGCGAACAAGGTGAAATACGAAGAAGGAAGACGAAGAGATTAAAAAACGATCGCTTTTTACACATGTGCGTACCATCTTTTAGATAAAGGAGGAGCGTTATGAGCCTTAAACATTACTTTGAGAAAGCGACACCTAAGTTTGGTCCAGGTGGGAAGTATCACAAGTTCTACCCACTTTTCGAAGCTGTCGAAACCATTTTTTACACGCCTGGTAAGGTAAACCAGGGCATGACTCACGTTCGAGATAGCATCGATTTAAAACGTATTATGATCATGGTGTGGCTGGCGGTCTTCCCTGCCATGTTCTGGGGTATGTACAACATAGGCCAGCAAGCGAGTGATGCCTTGTTGTATGGAATGGATCAAGCCTCAGCTCAGCAAGCGCTTGTTTCTTCATGGCAACTGAGTTGGGTATGGGGCTCGTTAGATGCGGTTTCACAAGCGGGGTGGGGAAGTAAAATGTGGCTTGGTGCTACTTACTTTCTCCCGGTTTATGCGACGGTGTTTATCGTTGGTGGTTTCTGGGAAGTTCTGTTTGCTATTGTGCGAAAGCATGAGGTAAATGAAGGTTTTTTTGTCAGCTCTATACTCTTTGCGCTGATCCTTCCCCCGACAATTCCACTATGGCAAGCGGCTTTAGGTATCACTTTCGGTATTGTTGTGGCGAAGGAGATTTTCGGTGGTACTGGACGAAACTTCCTAAATCCAGCTTTAGCAGGGCGAGCGTTCTTATACTTTGCCTATCCTGCCAACATGTCCGGTGGTGCTGTGTGGGTCGCGGCTGATGGTTACTCTGGCGCTACTCCACTTAGTCAATGGTATGAAGGCGGGCAAAGTGCTTTGATAAATAATATGACAGGACAAACAATTTCATGGGGAGATGCTTTTGTTGGTAATTTACCAGGCTCGATGGGTGAAGTCTCCACGTTGTTGATCGCACTAACAGGCTTGGTTCTCATCTTTATGAAGATTGCATCGTGGAGAATTGTTGCGGGCGTGTTGGTCGGTTTAATCGGAGCTTCATTACTATTGAATGCGATCGGTTCAGACTCTAACCCCATGTTCTCCATGCCGTTCTACTGGCACTTCGTGATTGGTGGGGTTGCGTTTGGTACCTTCTTTATGGCGACAGACCCTGTCTCGGCAGCTTTTACCAATAACGGGAAATGGGCATACGGACTATTAATCGGCGTGATGACGATTTTTATCCGAGTGCTGAACCCGGCTTATCCAGAAGGCATCATGTTAGCGATTCTATTTGCTAACTTATTCGCGCCACTTTTCGATTACCTAGTCAAAGAAAGTAATATCAAACGCAGAATGAAAAGGGCGAGACCTTCTTAAAATGAGGGTGACCTCACTGAAAATTGATTGAAAACTGCACTATATTGAAAAGGTCAGAGACATGGGGTTTCTGACTTTTTATTTTTATCAGGAGGACGAAGACGATGAGAATAAAGGATATTCTCGATAGCCGTTTGGTGCTGTCGTTCTGGTATAACCTAGACTACTGCTTGTCTCTTCTTAGTAAAATCTCTTCTCGTTGATTTCCTCAATGCAATCGCATTGAAAAGCATTCTATCTATTTGTTTTTTAGTCTTACGTGAAACTGCGTAGGGCAATGCGTATAAGGAAATTAACAATGAAACGTATTCCAGAACCTTTCCGTATCAAAATGGTTGAGCCAATCAAAATGACGACTTTGGCAGACCGTGAAGTCGCGTTAAAAGAAGCGGGCTATAATCCATTTCTTCTTCGTAGTGATGATGTTTATATCGATTTGCTGACTGACTCAGGCACTGGTGCCATGAGTGATAATCAGTGGGCTGGCATCATGATGGGGGATGAATCCTATGCGGGGAGTCGAAATTACTACAACCTGTGTGATGCAGTGGAGTACTTCTTCGGTTATAAGCTCACCGTGCCTGCACACCAAGGGCGTGGTGCCGAGCAAATTTTGTTCCCCGCTTTGATTGAGCGTATGCGTCAGGTGCGTGGTGGCGAAACGCCAGTATTTATCTCGAACTACCATTTTGATACCACAGCGGGTCACATTGAACTCAATGGCGGTAAAGCGATTAACGTGGTAACGGAAGAAGCATTCGACACCACTACGCCTTATGATTGGAAGGGCAATTTTGATATCGATAAGCTGGTGGCAACAATTGAAGCGCACGGTTCGCATAACATCTGTGCAATTATCACCACGATTACTTGTAATAGCTCCGGTGGTCAGCCTGTGTCGATGGAAAACATGCGCAGTGTGTACGAGATTGCAACCAAGTACGATATTCCAGTGGTGATTGACTCGGCTCGTTACTGTGAGAACGCTTACTTTATCAAGCAGCGTGAAGCGGGTTACGAGAATAAATCGATTCTGGAAATCATCCGTGAGATGTACCAGTACGGTGATATGCTCACCATGTCAGCTAAGAAAGACCCGATGGTAAACATTGGTGGCATGTGTTGTATTCGTGATCATAAGGAGTTGTTCCAGGCGGTGCAGACGCGCTGCGTACCCATGGAAGGATTTGTGACATACGGCGGCATGGCTGGGCGTGATATGGAAGCGCTCGCTCGCGGTTTGTATGAAGCCGCGGATGAGGATTTTCTTCACTATAGAATTAGCCAAGTTCAATACTTAGGTGAGCGCTTACGTGAAGGCGGTATTCCGATTCAATACCCAACGGGTGGTCATGCGGTGTTTGTGGATGCCGCTAAGATTTTGCCACATATTCCAGCGGATCAGTTTCCTGCGCAGGTATTGTGTAATGCTTTGTACTTGGAAGCGGGTATTCGAGCAGTAGAGATAGGATCGTTGCTGCTTGGTCGAGATCCGGAAACGGGTAAACAAAAAGCGTCAGAGCTTGAGTTGATGCGTTTGACTATTCCACGTCGTGTCTACACAAACGATCATATGGATTACATTGCGGATGCGATTATCGAACTGAAAAATCGTGCATATGAGTTAAAAGGGCTCACTTTCGTGTACGAGCCACCAGTGCTGCGCCACTTTACTGCTCGATTTAAAGAGATCGATTAACTCAAGTTTAAATCTAGATAAGCAAAAGGCCGCGAGTTTCGCAGCCTTTTTCGATTCGTTTATTTCTTAGCGTTACAGTTACGCTAACTCTAATGTGATGCGAACGAACTGGTCGTCTTGATACTGCACTTCATAATTGAAGGTACCACTGGCGTAAATGCTGCCAAGGAAAAGTGAACGTTGACTCATTGCTCCGCGGAACAGCATCGAAATAGGAGCGATTAGGGCGTTATTATCATCGAAGTGCTGATTTAAGTTCTCAGAAAGCACACACAGCAAACAGCCGTGTTGGTCGTGAGATAAGTCGACGTCTTCCGGTCGAGATAATAACACGGTAGTCCCCAGTTTCTTCTCAATCTCGTTGATCAGCAGCAAGTAGCTATCTAGATCGGGTTGAGGGTTGCTGGATTTGTCTGCACCGACGCAGCGCTCGAGTAATGCTTCCAGATTTCCGTTCTCACCTTTTGCCTGCTGAGTCAAAGATTTTAACGGCTTTTTAATCAGCTTATAGCGATTACTCTTCAGTTTTGGTTTCAGCCATTTCTGAAGTAAGTCATTACGTTCTTTAAGGGAGAGGCCATGCGAGGATGCGTGAATTTTAAAGTGCAGGTGTAATAAAGCGTGAACCGCAAGCTCACTCAGAAGTTGATTAGCATCTGTAGACTGTCTTGCCTGCTTAGAACTTTGCATTACACTCGAACAAAATTAGGGAAGAAGGATAATGGTGCCGAGAGAGGGACTCGAACCCTCACACCAAAGGCACTAGCACCTCATGCTAGCGTGTCTACCAATTTCACCATCTCGGCATCATGATGCTCTGAATACTCAGAGGCCTCGAAAGAAGCAACGCGAATTATAACCAAAATCCACCTGTTGGCGAGAGCAAAATGACGAATTTTGGCTCTTTCGAGTTTGATTGCATATTTATTGGTCACTTTTATGTTTTTTACCATCAACGCCTATCCTTATTTCCTTACTTTTATTAATGGTATGACGATAAAAGAGTGCTTTTGCCTAAATTTTGAACGCTTGAACGTTTGCGTAAATAAATGTGATGAATATCTCTTTTTGTTGGCTATACTTGCGTCCCGTTTAAGCGGGAATTAGGGTTTAGTTGTTCAGGACCCTTACCCATACAAGCCGTCACATGGAGCAGGCCAAGCAACATGCTCGCCAGCAGTGAATGACCCCACGGACCGGACCAGCTACGTTCAATTGCTTGTATAAGGTAAAAATAAGATGTCGAACTATTCGTTCTGTCTACATTCTGGATCTAAAAGTGAGTTATCACTCACTGCGTTGTCCCTTTCTTCTGCCAATTCCTTTGGCTCTTTTTTCTTTTTCAACGTTTAGTAGGTCCAGCTCATGAGTGTTCTATTTAGTCTATTTGGTATTGTTGCACTGCTAGGTTGTGCTTTCCTACTTTCTGAGGGTCGTTCTTCCATCAATTGGAAAACTGTATCTCGCGCCTTGATGCTACAAATGGGGTTTGCTGCTTTGGTGCTCTATTTCCCGTTGGGTCAAGCGGCGCTGGCGAGTTTAAGTAATGGTGTCGCGGGGCTACTCAGCTTTGCTGATGAGGGGATTAAATTCCTCTTTGGTGACCTCGCTTCTTCTGGCTTTATCTTCGCTATCCGTGTCCTTCCTATCATCATCTTCTTCAGTGCTCTTATCTCCGCCCTTTACTATTTGGGCATTATGCAAAAAGTGATTCAATTTATTGGCGGCGCTATCCAGAAGTTCTTGGGTACGAGTAAAGCAGAGTCTTTGGTTGCAACAGGGAACATTTTCTTATCTCAAGGCGAGTCACCACTTCTTATTCGTCCATTTCTTTCTAACATGACTCGCTCTGAACTGTTTGCTGTGATGGCTGGTGGTATGGCTTCAGTGGCGGGCAGTGTGCTTGGTGGTTATGCTGGTTTGGGTGTCGACCTCAAATACTTGATCGCGGCAAGCTTTATGGCAGCACCAGGTAGTTTGATGATGGCAAAAATCATCGTTCCTGAGCGTCAAACGCCAAGCGATTACAACAATATTGAGCTAGATAAATCAGAAGAAAGTAACGTTATTGATGCGCTAGCAAGCGGTGCCATGGGCGGTATGAAAGTTGCCGTTGCTGTTGGTACCATGCTTATCGCTTTCGTGAGTGTTATCGCGATGGTGAACACGGGGCTAGAAAACTTGGGCGAGATACTTGGTTTCTCTGGCGTAACGCTACAAGCGATTTTTGGTTATTTGTTTGCACCTCTAGCGTGGTTGATTGGTGTGCCAAGCCACGAAATTCTAGCTGCGGGTTCATACATTGGTCAGAAAGTGGTGATGAATGAGTTTGTTGCGTTTATCGATTTTGTGCAGCACAAAGCGACACTGTCTGAGCATACTCAAATTATTATCACTTTTGCGTTGTGTGGTTTTGCGAACATTGGCTCAATTGCGATTCAGTTGGGTTCTATCGGCGTGATGGCACCTGAGCGCCGCAAAGATGTTGCAAGTCTAGGCCTAAAAGCGGTTGCTGCTGGTACACTCGCTAACCTGATGAGTGCTTGCTTAGCGGGCATTTTTATCTCTCTCTAATTTAGATTGAAGATCCACACTCAAAACCCGCCTAAATGGCGGGTTTTGTTATTTCTAAGGCTTGGGCATTAAGCCGTAAGGTATCGATTTAAAAGCCTCTGGGTGCTCTTGATAAGTTGGCGCTTTATGTACCCCTTTCCAATCGAGCAGCATGATGGCTAGCACGTTACGGTGTTCGCCGTACTTGAGATCAAAGTTACCGTCGACCGACGGAATCATCCCTTTTTCTGCGTTGATTGCATGACGAATGGCTTGGCGGGTCTTCTTTACGACCGGATCATGGTCCAAGCCTGCTAACAAAAACGAAATGCCGACTTCCGCAATCACGTCTTCTTTGGCGCGCAGTAGGATAGTGTCGATGTTGTTGCGAAAGTAATCATAAATCCATTGGTGTTTCTTCTCGCTTACTCGCTCCTGATAATACTGTGAATCGGCAAAGATGATGTGCGTCATACCATAGAGTTTGTTCCAATACTGCTGAGCTGAAAGCATCTTATCGTTATCGTCGGGGTAGGTGTTCCGGAAGGTTTGAGTGAATTCCTCGACCACATCTTGCTCTCCTAGCTGACGAAGCCAGTAGACTTGGTTTGCAAGCTGAGCTGCCCATGCCTCTATCATCTCTTTGTCCGTAACGTAACGCGAGAAATCGTAGCGCCTAATAATTTTTCTCAGCGTTTTGTCTTGTTTATGTTGTAGGCCATATTCGTTTGCTCTTGCCATTGCGCCAAGCAAATCCACACCAAGATAAAGGTACTCAGGATGGTGTTTAGTCACGGTATAGCGTCGCTGCCCTCGTTCGGTTTCTTTCTCTTGATACGTGGTCAACCTTTGAGATGAATAGAGAATGATGTCTTCTGGTTCAACGACTTCATTAGCAAATTGGTTTAACCGGCTGGCTACTTGTGCCATGTCGGTCCAAATGGCAGCGTGATATTTCTCATCTAATGTTTGGCGGTACATGCGTAAGCCAAAATGGCCCTCTTTAAACGCCGGGAAAGTGAACAGTTCTTGTTCGTAGGTACTACGAATCAACTGCGCTGATTGAGTATTATCGAGAAGCGGTACGTCTTCCTGTGATGCCTGAGCAGCAAAGGTAAGTGAGCAAGAGAGTAAGACCGCTAAGCTAAGAGGTTTAATACGCATAAATCCATTCCCTATGAAGTCCTGAACCTAAACCTACCATCAATATTAATTGAGAATGTAAAAGCTGAGTCAATAGTTGAAAATTTGCCTAAAAGTCAGGTTGATACGTTCATCTTTGGTTTTCGCGGTTTTTGGTACGCAGTGCTTCCAGTGATGCTGGAGCTCGCCAGCCATAATCAGTAAGGAGCCGTGAGAAAGCTCATATTCAATCTCAGTTTTACAATGTAAATTTCTAAGCAAAAATCGACGTGTTTCACCTAAGTTCAAAGATGCGATAACAGGGTTTCTACCTAACTCTGGTTCATTATCTTGGTGCCAGCCCATTGAGTCTTGCCCGTGTCGATATAAGTTAGCGAGAACAGAATTAAAAGTGACATCAGCAACTGATTCACAACGCACTTTGAGCTGAGTTAACTCAGGAGTCCAAGGGTGAGGCTGCATGGTTAAGCCTGAGTAAGTATATGCTGCATCACCGTGCCACGCTTGTAAGCGAGGTTGAAGTACTGACTTGCCGAACATAGTAATGTGTTCTTGGTGCCATGGCAGTGTCTTTCGAAGTTGGTCAAAGTAATTATCCGCCTCAAGATGGCTAAGAAAATGAGGATCATAATAAAGTTTTCCTCTTTCTACTTCTTGCCATAGATCGCCGCCAAATAAATCGCCTTGTTGATGCATCATCTCACACCTAAAACATAAAAGTTGTCAATCACTGTTACCTTTCTGATTATGATTGGTTATTCTTGTGATAATAAGAATTTTAACAATAAATAAAAAATCTCGTAGTTGTATACGAGTTGTGGGGAGAAAATGCGTTATTTACCCAGAAAGCGATGCTATTTTGCATTGTTCTTCCTCACCTTTTTCGCTTTGTGTATTGGGGTTATTGAGCTGTTAAATCGAAACCAGCAAGAGCTTCACAAAGAGCGAGTTCAAGTTGAGGCCAAAGAACAACTTTCCATTCTCCGTTCCAATTTGGAAGCGGTACTTATGGCGGATATCTACAAAGCCAGTACTTTAGCGACACTCATTACGTTACTTCCTAAAAATCAAGAAGAAGAATTGAGTATCGCCGCTCACCGAATCCTAAATAAAAGTAAACATATTACAATCATCGGTATCGCGAAAAATGATGTAATTAGTCATGTATTTCCACGTCAAGGTAATGAGCGCCTAATCGGCCTTGATTACCGCGCAGTGCCACAGCAGTGGGTACAGGTGCAAAAAGCCAAGGATGTACAAGAAATTTTCATCGCAGGGCCCGTTACATTGATCCAAGGTGGCCGAGGTTTGATCGTGCGTGTGCCTGTTTTTCTTGATCCTCCAATGAATCAGGACTACTGGGGAGTGATCAGTGCGGTGATTGATTTCGATGCTCTGATGAGAGAAACCGGCGTAATTGATTTCTCGTATCGTTACCCTTTAATGATCCGTGGTTACGATAGCGGTGGCTCATTTGGTGATGCTTTCTTTGGCGCGCAAAGTGTAAATAGCATGGTATATGCAAAAGAGATGGTTCATTTTCCTTATGGTGGGTGGAGTATGGTGGTTTTCTCTGGAGGCAAAGCTGATCGCCAAATCTCTTGGCATCAGTTGCATTTAGCTAGAGTAATCGGCTATCCCATTATATTCGCACTTAGCCTCGCGCTGTTCGCCATTTATCGACTGTATACCATTGCAGATGACAGAGCTTTACACGATGAACTCACGAATTTACCAAACCGTCGCTATTTTATGAAGTTTTACAAGCAGCAGTTCGAAATAGCGAAACGTTATAAAAAGCGTTATAGCTTCGCCTTAATTAATATTGACCTAGATAGGTTTAAACACATTAACGATACCTATGGTCACGACGCAGGTGACAAAGTTTTAATCGCTACGGCTGAAAGGGTAAAAAGCTCTCTGCGTAAATCAGACATCGTGGCCAGAATGGGCGGTGATGAGTTTTTAGTTGTAGTCCATCACCCTGGAACGGAAGAAAATGTTCAGTCCCTTCTACAAAAACTTCGATTAGCGCTATGCTCGACGCCCGTCATTTACGATGAAACGCTTATCTATTTGAAAGCCAGTATTGGGTACGCGATATTTGACCCGAAAATGTCATCTCCTGAGCAAATGATGAAAATAGCCGATGAGAGAATGTATCAACAAAAGCATGGCGGATGAGCCTGAACCCAGTTTCAATAAGGGGTTAGAGGAATGGTAAAGTTGGGAGCCCGAAATCTCATCATCATTGAGGTGCAAGAATATGTGACTTCATATGTTCACAGACACTTTGCTGAGAGAGTCGTTATTAGCAGTGCATTCAGTGGCATATTTGCATAATGTTGCATTTTGCAAATGCAGTTTGCGAAATTAATGGTTAATAAAGCAACGATATGCATCTGGATCTACTAAAAAACGGCTTTTTTAAAGTTGGCACGCATCGTGCTTTACTTAGAGTGACCCTTATTAAGCCGAGGGTCACCTAGCCAACTGACGTTGTTAGTGAATACAAATTGTTCACAAGTATATACCGCCAATCACGTTTATTGTGATTGGCGTTTTTTCTTTCTAAAGCCTGATGATATTCACATCGTTGCCCGTCTCATCAGCTTCTCCGCACTTGCTGTAACAACTAGGTTGTCTTGGACAAACCGCCCCTCTGGAGCAGATCAACCTTGCTTGGGTTTGAATCCCGCGCTCTATCCAGTTGATGTTTAATATCTTAGCGATAGTCGTTAAGTCTTTTTTGATGTGGGGAGGAATAACACTACTTCCGCCGGAAGCGACACAAAGGGACTTAAGTTCTTCCGCTATGGAAACGGCATCGCCACCTTGTGCAGAAATGGCAGGGTTAAGATCAATACCGGCACATAGCACCCGATTATTCCCCGCAGGATCAAATACGTTGACCGATTCGCAGCAGTAGATACGTGGCTCGTCACCAACATTTAAAATCGAAATTTGCGCTGAACTTGTATCCAAAGGCTGGGAAAGGCGTCGGAATACGGCCCAGTGCTGGCAAGGGTCGTTCACTTTGCGCATGTTACCCCAAGGCAATGGAATACCATTTCCGCGATACACGGCTTTTAACTTGCCAGGGCCATAGGCATCAAAATAGTGCCAATGAGGGTAAGGCGAGACCACCGTCATGCGACGCATTGCAACAGAAGGAGAAACCCCCGCCTTTTTGTGAACATCAATCTCGTAACCAGAACGGTCAAGCAACTGACGAAAGGGTACTTTGGGGCAGAGTAGGGCACCGGCAAAGAAGCTGGACTCAAAATCACGCCAAGCTTGCAGGATATCTTGCGAATTGAGTTCAGAGTTCGACACAGGGCTGTCCATTTGCTCCCAATTGTTTTGATGCCCGATAGATAAAACGTTATTCATTGCATCGCTGCTATGGAGCACTCGATGGCCGATATATACCGCCAAGTCATACTTCAATCGGGTTGGATAGTCACGCATTCGTTTATTGAGATAAATAGTCCCAGGAGGCTCCATGAAAGACGTAATCAACTGTTTGGCGCTGACGCCCAGTTCATCAATCACATCTTGTGGCGCTCGATCTACCCAGCGGATATCCAATCCCATACTCTTTGCAATGTCTACGAGATCTTCTACAGATAGATTCAGCCGCTTCAAGCCGACCTCTTCGGCGGCGCGCTCTAAATCAGGAAAATGGTTTTGATGGTTTTCTTGGTGTGCGCGGATCAGTAAGTGGGCGAATTGACGCCCCGTGATACCTGTTTGGGAGAGCATTTCTGGTATCGCGATTTGAAGAATATCATTGGAAAACAGGAAGCTCGGCTCCAACGCCATGCCACTAATCCCGCCACGATTTCCTTTGTTGGGTGTGATGGCTTCTAATTCGGGTTCATCATCTAAAAACCACGCCGGATCTTTTTGAAAAACTTCCGCGATCACTTCGAGCATATCGATACTCGGTACGCGTTTTCCGCGCTCAATCATCGAAAGGTAAGAAACCGAAGGAGCGTACTCTGGATTAATTCTTACACAACGGGCAGACAAATCTTCCATCGTTAAATGGTTGTTTTTTCTTAGGTTACGAATTTTCGTACCAAGAAAATGAGACTGACGAATAAGGCTTTTTGACACAGACATTTTGTAAAATTCACATTGTAAAATTTTTGTTGTGAAATTGTAGTCAATATTTCGCTAGTCTACATAATGAGCAGGCAAGGAAATTAACCATCCACTTCACAGAATTGCCTGAAACTTAAATAAAGGATTTAAGTTTTTACTCTAGGACGAGTTTTTAAGTGCGAGGATATGACGATGAATATGCTGAACTTCGATAAAAAAGAGATGCAACAACAACAACGCCCATTTATCGCTGAAGCCGTATTTGCCGTCGAAGCGGTAAGTGCTGAGCAGCAGAGTGAGAAACAAGTAAAAGCGAAGCAACTCCTTGACCGCATGTTCCCATTGGAGAACGGGTCGCACCAAGATGTATCAAGTTACGTGATTGATTACCGCCATGTTTTGGCTTATTTCAAAGACGGTACACACAGCGGCCTGAAAAGCCCAAAACACTTCGTGGCGTACACTGGTGAAAAGGAAGATCCAAAGTCTATTTTGTTCAAAGATGATTCGGGCAATCATGTAGAAGTGCTGTTTGGCTGTCATAAAGGCACTGGTTGCGTGGAATTAGTGGACATTGACGATATTCAATTGGAAACTCGCACGACGTTTCATCCTGAACTAACTGGCAATTCACCAACCGCGATGCGCCATTGGATAAGTCTAATCAAAGGCGACAAAAAAGGTAAGCCGATGGCATGCAGTGAAGATAAAGAATATACCGCAAAAAATGGTGACGACTACATTCTAAGTTACTGCTACAGCGTCGATTAAGATACTCATGATTGGATATAAAAACCCCGCACTTTACGTCGCGGGGTTTTCTTTTTCATCGTAAAAGTCGTTTTCGCTTAGTCAGTTTATTTAAATTGGCATCACGCGGTTACGACCGAGTTGTTTTGCTTCATAAAGCTGTTTATCGGCTTTATTGATTAAGGCT
This sequence comes from Vibrio sp. 947, assembly GCF_033339115.1. Classification (NCBI taxonomy): domain Bacteria; kingdom Pseudomonadati; phylum Pseudomonadota; class Gammaproteobacteria; order Vibrionales; family Vibrionaceae; genus Vibrio; species Vibrio sp. 947. The sequence goes on from NZ_JAWOTX010000006.1 coordinate 68,900, forward strand.
TCAGGCGTATCACCCGGCTCAAATTCTGCTACCCCAAAAGAAGCGGTAATGCTGTGAACTTGTGTGCCTGAGCGCTTATCTCTTATACGCAGTTTTTCTATCATCCGGCGTAGTGTGTCTGCATATTGGCGAGCAATTCGCAGAGATTTGTTAGGTACAATTAACGCGAATTCTTCACCACCAAAACGGTACGCACATATCCCATCTCGACAACTTTGTTGTAGCCGGCGGGCAATGGCTTTTAATACTGTATCGCCAAAAAGGTGCCCGTAATTGTCGTTAAATGATTTGAAATGATCGATATCAAGCATGATCAAGGTCATTGCCTGATTTGATGCAATAAGTGAAGAGAGATCTTTGTCAAATGCTCGGCGGTTGTATAGGTTTGACAAACCATCGAACAACGCATCTTGCTGTACTTCAGCCAGTTGGTTTTTGAGGCGAGAAATTTCTTCACTCGCGTTAGTCAATTGGCTATTCAAAAACTTTGTTGAGTGACGAATTTCGTGTGACTCTGCGACAAGTTGACGAATCACTACCATCACTTCTTCAATGCTTAGGCTATTGTCCTCAACTTTTTCCAGTTTATTAAAGCTTTTGTCTACCATCTCAGAAAAGGAGGAAGTATCTGAAATCGTATCGCTCATTGAACTGGATACTTCGTGTAGCAGAACTTCTACATTGGTTCTAAGATCTTCAAGGCTGGTTTCTGCTTTGCTGGCCACATAGTTGTTGTAAAGCTGTTTATTGGTTGCTGGCGGGCAAATACCGTAGTTTTCTAACACCATGTCTAACTCAAAGTTGAGTTCTGGAATGGTCTTGTCAACGTAGGTATACCAAAGCGCGTAGTTGGCTGGCGTGGCAGCAACATGGTTTTTGATCATCAGTGGGACCGCTTTTTTTAAATTAGCGGTTGATTTCTTAAACTCGTCGGTCATTTCTGCGATGGTACTAGCAAAATGGGATTGGGCTTAGATTAACGGATATTAACTAATGTCGCTTTAATTTTTATCACTTTTGCATGGTTTATATAGAAAATGAGTGATTAAGATCGTGATCAATACCGTTGGATTCGAATTTTATAAAATATCAGTATGAAACATGTACAGGCATTTGGTGGTATTGCGTGTTTTGAGATATCCAGCAAATGGATTCTGTGTAAACGTTAGTAACCTAATGATCGTCAAACTCTCGTTTTCGTATAAAAGCAAGTAAATCAAAAGGCTTAACGTCAGGGTCTCCGTGAAAAGAACTCGTAGACGAAGAATTAACATCTGAGGGTGCGAATTGAAAAAGAAAATAGGACTTTATTGGTTCACGAACGACTTGCGATTGCACGACAACCCACTGTTGAAAAGCGCCAGTGTAGAAATGGACGAGTTAATTTGCTTGTATTGCTACCCTTCAATGACGCCTTACTTGCATCACTTTGCGCAGGAAGCCTCTTTCGGGCGCGCGAAATTGCAGTTTCTCGACTCATCGCTTAGTGAACTCAATCAATCTTTGAATCACCTTGGTCAGCGATTATGGGCGGTTGAACTAACGCCCGATCAAGCAATCAAGTATGCTGTTAATCGCTTCGGCGTCACACATATATATGCTGACGCCTTTCCCGGTTCGGATGAGCAACAAGCGTTAGATCGCGTAGCTGAAGGCGCTTCTCATGTAAAAATAAAACAGCAAGCAATCCGGACCCTGTTAAGGGAAGAACAACTGCCATTTGACTTGAGCAATCTGCCTACCACTTTCACGCAGTTTAGAAAGCAAGTTGAAGGTTTAGACATCTCTCGGCCCCACGAGAGTATCCGTTCGTTACCTCCAATTCCTTTAGGTGTGAATCTTCCTTCCGTTACTGCATATTACTTTGACGCAAAAGCTGCGTTTCATGGTGGAGAAAGCCGCGGGCTTGAACATTGTCGCCAGTATTTTGCTTCCACACTAGCCAGTGAATACAAACAAACACGCAACGGTTTAGATGGCATGGATTACTCAACCAAGTTCTCTCCTTGGTTAGCTCATGGGTGCGTTTCTCCGAAAACTATTTATGCCATGTTGAAACGTTATGAAGCGGAGAATGGTGCAAATGATTCAACCTACTGGATTTACTTCGAACTGCTTTGGCGTGAATACTTTTATTGGTATGCCCGTCGACACAAGCGACAGCTCTTCCGATTCGGTGGCATCCAAAATCGAGCACCACTCACCAGCTTTTACGCGCACCGTTTTCAACAATGGAAGAAAGGTGAAACGCCATTTCCTATCGTCAATGCGTGTATGCACCAACTTAATGAAACGGGTTATATGTCGAATCGTGGCAGACAGTTAGTTGCCAGTTGTTTGGTGCATGAGCTTGGCCTCGATTGGCGTTATGGCGCGGCGTACTTTGAGTCACAACTGGTCGATTACGATGTGGCATCAAACTGGGGAAATTGGCAATACTTAGCAGGCGTTGGTGCTGATCCGCGTGGTTCACGACAATTCAACCTCGGAAAGCAAACCGAAATGTACGACCCGCACATGGAGTTCATCGATAGGTGGCAAGGTCGTTGTCCTGGCGCGCATTTGGATAGTGTAGACATGGTCGATTGGCCGATTGTGATGGGCAGCAGTGACAAAGCTTCGTCATCGGAGAAACCGTAATGCAATTTGAAACCGTACGATTGATCTTGGGCGATCAACTTAACAGTGAGCACTCTTGGTTTCAGCAACCGGATGAGCAAGTGCTTTACCTGATTGCGGAGCTCAAGCAAGAGAATACTTACGTCACGCATCATATTCAGAAAGTGTGTGCGTTCTTTTCCGCAATGGAACAGTTTGCGAAAGAGCGTCAGAGTGAAGGTCACCAAGTTCTGCACCTCACGTTGGATGACACACAATCCTTCGACGATCTTGAGCAAGTCTTGCAACACTACGCGAGTGAAGTTGGTGCAAGTAAGTTTGAATATCAACGCCCGGATGAATACCGTCTTCTGGAGCAGTTAGCCAAACTAAAGCTTGATGGGGTCGTGACGCGTTGTGTCGACTCGGAACATTTTTTGTTGCCGTTTGAGGAAATAGAATCGCAGTTTCCTCAAGGTAAACACATCATGATGGAGCACTTTTACCGCCGTATGCGCAAGCGCTTCGACATCTTGATGCAAGACGGAAAGCCCGTCGGCGGAAAATGGAATTACGATGCCAATAATCGTAACAAGCTCAAAGCCAAAGACATTGAACAACTGCCACAACCTTTGATGTTCAGTACTGACATCCACGGCATTATTGAGCGGCTGGCACGACATGACATCAAAACCATCGGAAATCTCGAAGGGGACTTGTTGTGGCCGATTAATCGCGCGCAAAGCCTCTCTTTACTCGCGCATTTCTGCCAAGTCTGTCTGCCGTTATTCGGACGTTTTCAAGATGCCATGACAGGCCAGCACGACGCTAAGTGGAGCTTGTATCACAGCCGAATTTCATTCTCGCTTAACAGCAAATTACTGCACCCGAGAGAAGTCATTGATGCTTCACTCAAGGCATTTCATTCCAACGCGGACATCGACATTTCTCAAGTTGAAGGGTTTATTCGCCAAATCTTAGGATGGCGAGAGTACATTCGAGGGGTCTATTGGGCGAACATGCCTCATTACCCGAAAAACAACGAATTGGTCGCAGAAAGAAAGCTGCCAGATTTCTTCTGGAATGGTGAAACTAAAATGGCTTGTATGCGCAATGCGATTGGGCAGTCCCTCGATTACGCCTACGCACACCACATCCAACGATTGATGGTCACTGGTAACTTTTGCTTGCTAACCGAGATCGACCCAGATCAAGTGGATGAGTGGTATCTCGGTATCTATGTTGATGCGATTGAATGGGTCGAAATGCCGAACACACGTGGCATGGCATTGTTTGCGGATGGCGGCATTGTTGGCACCAAACCTTACGCGGCGAGTGGTTCTTACATCAACAAAATGAGCGACTACTGTAAGGGTTGCTATTACGACAATAAGGCGAGGAGTGGGGAAGGATCGTGTCCGTTTAACAGCCTTTATTGGCGCTTTATGAACAAACACGACAAGCGCCTCGCAGCCAATCCACGAATCGGGATGATTTTCCGCTCTTGGGACAACATGGAAGAACAACAACGCCAAGCGATTCTTGATACCGCAGAGCACTACATAGAAAACGTGGAGAACTTGTGATGGAAATACTCATCGTCGGTGGCAATGGTGGAATTGGTTTGGCGATGGTGAGAGAAGCCGCAGCTCGGTTTCCTCAAGCTCGCGTGCATGCCACTTATCGTAAGCAGCAACCAGATTGGCAACACCCAAATGTCGTTTGGCATCAAGTGGATGTATCGCAAGACGAGCAGGTAAAAGCGTTCAGTGAGCAGATTGAACACGTCGATTGGTTGGTGAACTGTGTTGGTATGTTGCACACCCAAGAGAAAGGTCCTGAGAAGAATCTTAGCTCGCTCGACGCAGACTTCTTTCAGCAAACCATCACGGTTAATACTTTGCCAAGTTTGCTGTTGGCGAAATACTTCACGCCCAAGCTAAAGCGCAGTACTGCACCCAAGTTTGCGACCATTTCGGCCAAAGTTGGCAGCATTAGCGATAATCAGTTAGGTGGTTGGTACAGCTATCGAGCATCGAAAGCCGCATTAAACATGTTCCTAAAAACCATGTCGATCGAATGGCAAAGAGTGGTCAAACATGGCACGGTGCTTTCACTTCACCCTGGCACCACAGATACCGCTTTGTCGGCACCTTTTCAAACCAATGTCCCAGAGGGAAAGTTGTTCACGCCAGAGCGAGTTGCTAAGGATTTATTAGGCTTGATAGAAAAAGCAACCCCGCAAGATAGCGGGGCGTTTTGGGCTTATGATGGGACGTTATTACCTTGGTAAGAGAACGCGTACAAACGTTAATACAAATGAAATAACATACTCCAGAGAGGGTCGGAGTGACCTACGTTTTCGTTGATTTATTTCTTCGGCAACGCTCAGAACAATAAACGATTTCCTCCCAATTTCGCGCCCACTTCTTTCTCCAAGAAAATGGGCGCTGACAGACCGGACAGACTTTCATGGGAAGGTTGGATTTAAAACCTTTCATCGCGCTGAATGTTCACTCCTAATTTGGTTAAAACTACTTATCAAATAGGTACAGGTAATCGCCGTAGCCTAAACTCGCCATCTTGTTCACAGGTACAAATTTCATCGCAGCAGAGTTCATACAATAGCGTAATCCCGTCGGCTTCGGACCATCTTTAAACACATGACCTAGGTGTGAATCACCAAACTTACTGCGGATCTCCGTTCTAGGGTAGAGCAGTTTATAATCGGTTTTCTCCACGATGTAACCCGGGTTAATTGGTCGAGTAAAGCTTGGCCAACCTGTGCCAGATTTGTATTTATCAGTAGAAGAAAATAGCGGTTCACCGGTCACAATATCCACATAAATTCCCGCTTCTTTGTTGTCCCAGTATTCATTATCAAACGGACGCTCCGTGCCTTCTTCTTGCGTCACGTAATACTGTAGCTCTGTTAAGTTTGATTTGATTTCAGACTGAGCAGGTTTACTGTACGCTTTCACTTTCGAAAGCAGCTTTTTTTCTTCAATCAACTGTCGAAGTGTTTTAGGACTTTCTTTTCGATCTTCACCAAATACTTCGTCGAGATATTTATCGCGACCTGATGCGTAGCGGTAGTATTTGTACTTCAAGCTACTCTTCTTGTAGTAATCCTGATGGTACGACTCCGCAGGGTAAAACTTTTCAAACTCGATCAGCTCTGTTTTCAACGGTTTTGGATAGATCATCGCCTTGTCGATTTCCATCATAAACTGCTTAGCAATCTGCTTTTGCTCCGCATTATGGTAGAAGATCGCTGGACGGTATTGAGGACCACGGTCAACAAATGAACCTTTATCGTCGGTAGGGTCGATATGACGGAAGAAGTAGTCCAGCACTTGCTCGTAGTTCACGACAGCAGGATCGTACTTCACCTCAATCACTTCAATATGACCAGATTTACCAGAAGAGACTTGGCGGTAAGTCGGGTTTTCAATATGACCACCTGAATAACCTGATACAACATCGATTACGCCGGGCAGTTGCTCTAAATCCGATTCTGTACACCAGAAACAACCGCCAGCTAGCGTTGCGATTCTTGTATTCTCTGAAGCCTTCAGCTTATCCATCGTATCGGCGGTACCTGTTTTACTCAATAGTAGAAACAAGACTGGAAGTGCGAAGGAGAAACCGGCCAATAACTTAGACATATTCTTCATAGCTACCTCATCGTTATTTTGTAGAAAGTGTTACTTAAATAAAAAGTGTTACGTATAGAGAAAGGTAACCGAGCGAAAAAATTACAGTAATGTTGAAAATTCCGTTGCCCTTTTATGCGATAGAGCTAAAGTATCGACAAGAAACACACCGCTAGTAAGGGCAACGATGCCTTGAATAAGCGATGCTAAATGAGGTAAATCATGCAAGCTGAAGTTAAATGGATAGAAGATTTTAAATTCCTTGGGCAATCTCAGTCGGGCCACTCCGTAGTGATGGATGGCAATGGTGGTGCAACCGCACCAAGCCCAATGGAAATGGTACTAATGGCTGCTGGTGGCTGTAGCTCTGTCGATGTTGTTGATGGTTTGAAAACAGCAGGCCAAAAGGTTTCGTCAGTTAATGCCAAGCTAACCACAGAGCGTCGTGAAACCGCGCCGCGTATCTTTACGCAAGTGAATATCCACTTTGAAGTGTCAGGTGACGAGCTTGACCCAGAAGTCGTAGCAAAAGTGGCGGCTGACTCGCTAGAAAAATACTGCTCGGTTTGCTTAATGCTAGGTGAAGGTGTTGAGATGACCCACAGCTGGGAAATTGTGTAAGCCGACAGACTCCACAAAATATAAAAACAGGAAAGAGAAAAGTCCGGGCTTTTCTCTTTTTTTATTTCGCAGTTCACGTACCTTGTGAAGAATCTGAAAGCAGTAATTGCAGGTTGTAGGAGTCTTCCAGTGACAGAACTAGAAAAAATGATGTCTGGCCAGGTCTTTGATGGCATGGACAAAGAAATTGACGCCATTAGAAGCCATGCTCTTCAAGCACTTAGAGCGCTCAATAATAACACCGACGAAAGTCAGCGCGACGAATTGCAAAAGCAGCTATTTGGCAAGGTAGGCCGTTGTATTGTCCAGGCCCCTTTTCATTGTGAATTTGGTAAGACCATCGAAATAGGTGAAGAAACCTTTATCAACATGAACGTGGTCATGCTCGATGGTGCCAAAATTACCATCGGGAACCACGTGCTCATTGGACCGAGCGTGCAATTTTATACCGCTTCTCATTCTGTTGATTACCGCAGTCGCCGACGTTGGGAAACGTTTTGTAAACCCATCACGATTGAAGATGATGTGTGGATTGGCGGTAACTCCGTTATTAACCAAGGTGTAACAGTTGGCGCTCGCTCGGTGATTGCAGCGAACTCGGTAGTCAACCATGATGTGCCGCCAGATTGTCTATACGGAGGCACGCCAGCTAAGTTGATTCGTCGTCTCAACGAAGAAGAGTAAGAATCGATAGTGATGGCATGATGACTCGCTTTACGGGCGTAAGAGAATCATGCCATCAGAAAGGGATAATTCGTCAAGGAGTCCAAGATGTCGAACAAGACAGAAGTCCTCATGTGCCCTACATGTGGGGTAGAAACGCATCATGTCGTGGTGTTAGTTAGAAAGAAAAGTGGCTATGAAGGCGATAAAAATCGCAACAAGAAAGAGTTCATCGCTGGCTTTCTCAAAAGTGTAGTGTTCGGCGCCTTCCTTGCTTCTATGGATGAATTTGAACGTCACTTGATCTGCGAAAACTGTGGTCATAAAACCATTCAACAGTAACTGATAGTCTTTCTTTCTCTGCATAAGTTCATAAGTGCGGTTTGAAGCACTGGTTATTCAAATCGCATTATCCTCTTTTAGTGCTTTTGCTCTTCTTATGTTCCTCTCTCAAAAGTGAGTCACATCAGTACGCATTTTAACCGCTTGGATGCAGGTAACTCACTGCTATGTATAATAAATTTTGGTGGGAAATACGTGTTTCAGCTCGATGTTTAACCTCTGTTCTATCGACACGTTTTGAGTCAGTAAACACTTAAATTTCGTTTACTTTATGTTGTACGCAGTTCAATTGTGTGAAACTGGTCACATTAATGTTTAATTTATGAAAAAATAATTAATGAATAGTAATTCACAAATATGCTGACCGTATGTGCTATTTAGTTTTGACTTATCTTTTGAATATTCACTTGGTGAATGTTTTGTTGTTTTTAGATTGACTGAAAGTTTGGTTTTCTATTCAAACTTGTGAAAGGTTGAATCGATATATTAGAAAACATGAATTTGATCTTGTTTCTATCTTTTGTTTTAAATGCGAAATTCATTATTAACAACGGATGGTTTTGATGATTTCTCTTATGTGTATCCCACCAATTTTAGAAATTGAAAATTAAACTTTCTCAATACAATAACGACTAAAATTAAACGGAATGATGTTCTTATATTTTTATTGTATTTTAACTTATACATTTTGACTCATTCATTTTAACTGTTTTTGTTGATTTTAAATTGTTGATAATAATTGTCTTTTAACTTTTTTTAATGGCGTTGCTTTGCTGCTTCTTTAATGTTGTGGTGAGTGGCTTTGTTTATAAAAAGTCATTTTAAAGTGCGTTTTTAAGCAAAGTAGAACGCGACAATACTCAGATAAATAGTATTAAAAAATTAAATAAGGATTTAACCATAAGAGTAATTTTATGGTTGATAGGTTTATTGGGGTTGATTATCTGAATTTTTATGGAATTTCATCCCAATAATCTGTTTGTCTTTAAGTTTATTCTAATAAACTTAATTCTCATGGAAGTTTCAAAACATGCAGCACACAACAAAGTGGATGATGACGCCGCTTGCAATGTTGTTGGGTACGCTGTTTTCAGCGCCATCATTCGCGTTGGAAACGAGTGTAATTGATAGCACCAGCACGCCTGAATCTACACAAAATGAAGGAGACACGTCCTGTATTGTTTGTAAGTTTAGTGGGGCCGTTTACCTATCTTACGATACAAACATTTACGATAAAGACGACTACCGTTCTGTCCGCAATTTCTCGTGGGGAGGCGATCTCGTTTATTCCTTTTCGAGCGGCACAAAAGCCTATTTTTCTACGGGGGGCTATCGTGCCCTAGAAGATGAAGTCGGCACCTACGCGACAGATTCGGTGTTGGGCTTGCAATACACGAACCTATATCGCTTTGGAGATACAGGGAAAATCGGCGTTGCGGGTCAGCTCACCATTCCAACTTCAGAAACATCTCGTAAAGATGAACTGCACACCGCGGTTCGTTTAGATGTGCCGATCTCTTTTTCAGCTTGGAGCGTCGATTTTTCGGTTTCGCCAAGACTGAGAAAAAATTTCCACGAATATAAAACCATGGGGGACGCTCGCTGACTGAGTGGACTTACTCATTGTTTGCTGTTGCGGAAAAGTCGTGGGAATCGTTCGCAGTGGGGATCACGGCGTTAGGTGGTAACAGCATCAGTTATCAAGGTACGCGCAGAAGCAGTTGGCAGTATGAAGGGGCGTTGTACGGCACATACGAGTTTGATGAAAGCTGGTCATTGGTACTCGCGGCGTCATCAACGGGTTTCTATCAAGATGCAGAGCGAGGCACCTTGGGCAACATCGATTTGTTGGACCAAGAGAAAGCGTCTTACATCGCGACAGTGACTTACTCCTTCTAGGAAAATAACAACAATTAAGGATATCCAAATAATGTTTAAAAAATTGACTCTGGTGTCAGCAATAACGGCCGCACTTGCAGGCTGTGGCGCAGATGATCAGGCGTATGACTATGTCGAAAGAGATGCAAAAGAAGTCGCAGTAAAAGAGCTTAAAGACGGTCGTTGGTTTTACGTTCCGACGACTGGTGCCGCGCCACGCTTTGCTCTGAACCAATTCCCATTCTTGCAAGGTTCACCTCGTTACGTTGAGCTTTGTTTTACCAAAGAAGGTCTGGAAGTTCGCAGTTACGATAAAAACTACCCAGACGCGCATCTAAGCAAAGATGCTAATAACTACTGCGGTGAAGAGAAATTTGTCGCAGACGACGACGGCGTTAACTTCGCGCAAGTGCTGACGATTCCGGGTGACTTTGCGGCGTATCGCTGTCAAGAAGACGCGCATGGTGATTGCACCAACAAAGAAGAAACCAACGAAGACGCAAGCCTAAACTACAAGAAGAAAACCCACTTCACTCCTCGTCCTGAAGATCTCGAAATTGCAGAATTCAATATGGAAGATCTGTATGGCATTACTGAGGGCATTGATGAAATTGGCGCACCACGATTGATCTCGTGGGACTTTGACCCTAAAAACGGTCTTCTCAATTTCGAACTAGAGCGCACGTTCCGTATCGATTTAGATAATATTTCCGACTACATCAACTTTGCAACGAAAGCGAGCTTGGATGAAGCGCTTGTGGATGGCGCGTTTAAATCTCGGTTCTACTATTCGTTAGTGCACGAAAGTGAAGTGGCAACCGAAGGTTACCAACCGATCTTGTACCCAGTGGGTGATGAGAACGACATTGGTTTCTTCACCACGTCGACGAAAAAGCTTAACCCAGTCACGAATAAATACGACCGTGATGTGGTTTACCTCAATCGTTTCAACCCAGATCAAGGCTCTATCAAATACTACTTGAGCGATAACTTTTTTGAAGAGAAGAACAAGTTGTTCTTGGATGCAACGCTGCAATCGATCGAAAAGATGAACCAAGCTCTGAATGTATTTGGGGCGGATGCAGGCAAGCCTGAAATCGAGATTGTGAACAAAACCAAAGCGGCTGGTATTCACCCAGGTGATCTGCGTTACAACGTGATTAACCTGATTGACGAGCCTTTAGCGAATGGTCTGCTTGGCTATGGCCCGTCGGTTTCTAACCCGATGACGGGGGAAATCATCAAAGGCCACGTGAACCAATACGCAGGTGTTGCAAGAACGGGTGTGCCTTTCTATTGGGATAACTTGGCACGTTTCTATAATCGTAATCAACTGGACTTAGATGGCTTAGAACCATTGCCAACCAGCAGCGAATCTGTGAAAACAGAAGTCGCGGATAGAATTGAAGCGCTTTCTACAATGGCGGCGATGGCGAGCCTGAAATCGGATGAAAACATTCATGCGCCGCTCGTTTCAAAAGAAGACATCGTTTCTGGAAAAGCAGCGACGAAGAGCCCAACTCAGCTAATGAAAAACTTCAATGATGACATGGAGTTTGAAAAGGTGGTTGAAGCTGAAGAGAACCGTTTGTCTTTCTGGGCAGAGAACAACGTCTATCCAATCGAAGCGTCGTGGGTTTCTTCAACCAACAAGGCCATGTTGGACAACTTGAAGTTGGATGACGAGCGTTACTTTGAGATCAAACTCGATGACGCCGGTCACGAAGTATCGCGTCAGCTTAAGCGTTGGAAATACCTGCCAAAAGAGTTGCAAGTGAAAGCAGCAGATGCGATTACGGTTGCGACTTACAGCAATACGCTTGTTCACGAGCTTGGTCATAACATGGGTCTGCGCCATAACTTTAAAGGCTCAAATGACAAAGCGAACTACTACACGCTCGAGCAAGCGCATCAACTTGGTTTGAACAACATTCCTGCTTACAGTTCGACAATGGACTACGCACCAAGCATGTTGGATGAAACGCCAACTTGGGGTCTGTACGATATTGCGGCGTTTAAGTTTGGTTACGGTCGTAAAGTCGAGACGATTCAAGGTTCTTCAGGTTCAGCTCCTGCGCCTATTGCGAAACCGGCAGACAGTGCGAGCGATGAAGACAAAGCGGCATACGCTCGTTACCTCGCTGATCAGCAAGCCTACCAACAAAGCTTTGCATACAAGTTTGGCAACAATCCAGACAACACATCGCTGATGGTGTGTTCTGAAGTGAAGGCACTAACGGGGAACGAGAAAGGCAAATCACTCTACAACTGTGACTTCAGCCGATTCGATACCGCCGCGTTGTCTGATGATCCAGAACTGAATGCGAAAACTCGTTATGGCGCACTTTACTACCTAGATAAAGTGAATGAAATTGAGCGTAAGTCTTACGATTTCTGTACCGATGGGAACGTTTCTCTAAACAGCGACTGTAACCGTTTTGACGAAGGTACAAACCTAGAAGAAATTGTTTCTTACGAGTGGCAGAACTATCTCGATAGCTATGATCGACGCAACTTGGAGTTATATGGGACGACGGGATTATTCTCGTCCGATTATCCTGGTTACTTAGTGCGTCGTTATATGGAAATGAGCGCTATCCGTGACAAGATGGAAGATCTTGAGCGCATCGATAACCTGTACACCAATCTGGGTTACACTTCGTCAACGGATAAGCCGGGTGATTTCTTATTGCGCATTGCTTCAAACCCTCAATACTGTAGCGAAGGCAAAGCCGATAACTCATGGTTCTGTGATTACGCGAATGGGGCGAAAAAATCCGCGGCGTTCTTCCTTGATATCTTGCGCACACCAGAGCATCAATGTGTGATAGAAAATGCGGCAGGCAACCAAAAAGTGATTTCTTTTGGTCAACTGTTAGACAACAACTCACACCAAATTCCGGCTGATTACGATCTTTCAACAGCCAGCTGTTTTGATGATTTGGCAGCACGCTTTATCGAAGATTCAGATGAGGGCTATATAGCTGTTGCGGAAACTGCGAATGGACGCTTCCTAAACTCAATTGGTAGCTTTGACCCGGATTACCCTTGGTCAAATGCGGTGTCTGTGTTGGGTAACTGGCCAGACAAAGCGCTTGCGAGCCACTTCTTAGCACGTCGATTCTCGAACCGTTTTACCGATGAGGTGAGCTTTGCATCGCTGCTTGATATCCCTGGGGTGCAAGCTGAATACGAAGACATCATGGGCAACGTCGTGGCAAATGATGCGTTAAATACGCCAGTTAAATTGGTGGGTAAAGACGGTAAGGAATACACCAATCTAAAAGGTGTTACCGTGAACCTACACATCACTGAGCAAATGGAGTCCCTACCACCAATGCCTCGTGGTATTGCAAGATTCCTTGATATTGGTGCAGAAGGCCGCGGACGTGTTGGCGATGTCATCTTGAGAATGGGTGTGCGCCAAATGAAGTCTTACGACTACACAGTGAAGACTCGTGGTCAATCTCAGTTTGATACGTTTACGAAGCAACAAGACCGCTACGGTATTATCGCGGGTGACAAGGTTGAGTTTGTTATCGACGGCGAGAAGTTTGTGGCAACAAAAGCAAACAAGCTGGCTTACGACTACGCAAATCAACTGGTGACGTCCAAAGGTTACGATCTAAAAACTTACCTAGATAGCTATGAGCCTGCAACACTAAACAAGGTCGCAGAGAGCATCGATAGTGCTTGGGGGCCATTCCGAACAGCGATTGTCCCAGCGTTCCACGATCCTGTATTGCTGCTGGATGCGCCAATGGTCAACGCAATGAAGCGAACCATTGATGCGGATATTGCGGCAGGTGTGCTGTCGTTTAGCCAGTCTTTCATCAACTTTACGACAGCGAATGTGACTTCGGGTGATTTGGTCATCGATGCAACTTCAGGCACATTGAGCTATAAAGGTGGTAAAGCGCACGATGAGCTGAAAGCGTTCGAAGCTTACACAGATGCGATGCTTTTGATTTACAACGATCACGCCGAAGACATGATGTTCGCGGTCGACAATGTGTACGCAGGGTACATGGCGTCTTCAGATGCTGACAAAGAACTTTGGCTGAAAGATCTCAATATGATTCAAGCGTATTTGCGTGGTGATATCGGCGCTGTGGCTGGTGATTACTACAAGATGCTTGATCGCCTACCAACTGCAGTGAGTTTCCAGTAAATAACTCTTAATTCACTCATACAAAGGCCTGCAGCAATGCAGGCCTTTTTCGTCATAGGATTGATGGAATTTAGGAGTGAAAGATGATCTGTCTGTCTTCTGTCATCACAAGTGTCGCTTTGCTTTGTTCGATAAGTTGGGCAGCATAAGAAGGGGTAACGGCCTGCATATCACCTTTAGATCGAAGAGTTAAAGACTCCCACGCTTGATCTCGATATTTCCCTGCTTGGGTGTATTGAATCAGTACTTTCATAGCTTCACGCTCCGGTGTGGTTGACGTGCTACTTAAGTTAACGATCTTAGGTTGGTTGCGCATCTGTTAAAAATGAAACATTAGTTTAACCAAATGTGCCTTTCCAAATATCGAGCATTGAGCAGAGCAATTTAGAATCCTTTTGATGGAAGGATGAAGAACACTCAATCTTTCGATTCATACTGCGCAATATAATGTTTGAGAGATTTGGTTTCCGCACTCTCAAACTCTTCATCGTGCATACGCAGTGCTTGGATACGGTCGAGGCGGAACTGGCGGTAGTCATCGCGCAATTCGCACCAGGCGACCAGCGTCCAGACTTTGCCCCAAAAGAACTGGCCTAACGGTTGGATTTTTCTCTCGGTCACCTGTCCGCTTTCATCTTGGTAATCCAAACTGACCTTAAACTGATGATCAATCGCGTGGCGCAGAAGCTGCCCTCGTTTGGCAGTCTCGGATTGGGTGTGATAATCGGGCACAATCAGCGGACAATCTTCCACTTGTTGTTTGAGCTTATCGGGCAATACCGAAAGTATTTTGGTGGACGCAGAGTGAGACGCTTCGGCGAGTTCAACATCCGACCAGGCTCGAACCATCCGCATACCCAGTTCAAGCGCCATCATCTCTTTTTCTGAGAACATCAAAGGCGGCAGATGAGAGCCAGCTTGCAACAGGTAGCCGACACCTGCTTCACCTTGAATAGGAACACCAGAACTGAGCAACGACTGAATATCGCGATAAATCGTACGTTCGCTAACTTCCATTCTTTCTGCGAGCTCTTTCGCTGTCACGGCGTAACGCTTTGCGCGCAGAAGCGTCAGTAGCTCAAACAGTCGTTCTGATTTGCTCATGATGTTCCTTATCTAGACCTACTGGTTGTTAGTGGTAGTGTGGCTGATTACTTCTCTAGCTCACTGCACATTTTTAAGTTGTGATGTTTAAGCTCGAAGCTTTCGCAGTCAATCATCGATAACAGAGGCTGAAATTCAACGGCTTGCTTAATCTGCTTTCCCGCCTGTTTTGCATCGTCCATTGAACGCCAGTAAATGATGTCTGTCCACAGATCGTCCGTCGCTTCGTGACTGAGTGAGCGATACAAAAAGCCCGGCAGATTCTTCACAAACGTTTGTGACTGTTTGGCAGCGGCGATCACGTCTTGCTCTGTTGTGCTTGCGGTTAGACGAAATTGCACAGTTTCGATAACGGTTTCCATATTGTGATTCCTTATTGGTTTTGGCGGATTGCCTGTTGAGTTCCAAATAAGGTTACGCGGATGGAATGTCAGAACATGTCAGTAGTGAAATCTCACTCACTTATCATCAATATGGTTATTTTTCTGGGCTGTTGTAACGATCCCAGTAAGGTAAATCTGTGCCGAGTTTTTCGCTGATAAAATCGATAAAGGCTCTTACTTTCAATGGCATGTGCTTGCGCTCAGGAAAAACCGCATAAATGGCGTGTTCTGGTAGAGAATACTCTTCCATCACTGGTTTTAGATTTCCTGCTGCAAAGTCTCTTCCTGCAATAAATGTTGGCAGTTGCGCAATGCCTGAGCCTCTTAACAGCAACTGGCGAATGGCTTCGCTGTTATTGACGATAAAGTTTCCTTTTGGAAGTACCTTGTATTCGCTGCCGTTGTTGATGAACATCCATTCGACGCCGCCACGGAAATAGGAGTAGCGCAGGCAGTTGTGACCGACTAAGTCACTTGGTTTTTGTGGTGTTCCAAACTCCGCTAAGTAATCTGGCGAGGCACAAAGCACACTTTTACAAGGGGCGAGACGTTTTGCGATTAGATTGGAAGAGGTGAGTTCACCAATACGGATCCCCAAATCAAAACCGTCTTTAACCAAATCGACCATTTTGTCTTCGAGGTTTAAATCCACTTCAATTTTCGGATAACGAGCGAGAAACTCGCTGATCAAAGGCGCGATATGCAGCACACCGAAAGACATCGGCACGGTAATTTTGAGCCGACCTTGTGGCGAGCCTTGCAGTTCCGATACCGCGTCCACGCCTTGCTGGGCCAGATTGAGCGCTTGAGAAGCGTACTCAAAATAGCGTTCTCCCGCTTCGGTCAGGCTCAGCTTACGCGTGGTTCGGTTAAGGAGACGAATACCCAAATCGTCTTCTAGTTGGTTGATGCGTTTGCTGATCGCCGATTTCGTCAGATTCAGCTGTTTGGCCGCAAGGGAAAAGCTGCCGCATTCGACAACAGTAACAAAAACGGGCAGGGAGGCAATCGCGTTCACATCAATCTCCTATTATCGTGAAGCATTTATTGTTGAGCGCAAGGATACAATTAATTTCCAATTATAGAGATTATCTTCAAGAAGAAAACAATCTAGACTATGCACCAGTATTACGACCTTGATTTTGGGAAGAAGAAAATGAAGTACGATTGGATCCTGTTTGACGCTGACGAAACCTTATTCCACTTTGATGCTTTCAAAGGTTTGCAGCTTATGTTTTCTCGCAAAGGCGTAGATTTTACTGAACAAGATTTTGCTCATTACCAAACCGTAAACAAACCGCTTTGGGTGGATTACCAAGACGGCAAAGTAACGGCAGATGAGCTAAAACAAAAGCGTTTTACCGAGTGGGCTGAGAAGCTGAATACCACAACAGCAGATCTCAATAGCGCATTTTTAGAAGCAATGGCCGATATTTGCAGCTTGTTGCCAGGTGCAAAAGAGCTGATGGAAGCGCTGCAAGGCAAAGCCAAAATGGGCATCATCACCAACGGTTTTACAGAGTTGCAAGCAATTCGCCTTGAGCGCACAGGGATGACTGAGTACTTCGATAAAGTGGTGATCTCTGAACAAGTGGGCGTAGCAAAACCGGACTTAGGTATTTTTGAATACGCGATGCAGCAAATGGGCAACCCATGCAAAACGCGCGTACTGATGGTGGGTGACAACCTGCATTCCGATATTCTGGGTGGTAATAATTTTGGTATTGAAACTTGCTGGTTAAATACCACAGGCGCAAGCGTCGATGAGCGTATCGCACCAAATTACACCGTTGAGTCTTTGAGTGAACTAAAGAACATTTTGGTGGCGTAACCGAATCGGGTATTATTCCGTAGTAACCCTCAGAAAAATCAAGGAATAATCATGTCAGATATCAAACAGCTAGACAGCAAAGTCGTTTACCAGAATAAGTGGATGACGGTGCGTGAGGACAAAATTTTACGTCCGAGCGGCGCAGAGGGCATTTATGGTGTGGTCGACAAACCTGATTGTGCTGCGATTCTGGCTATCGATAACGGGATGATTCACTTGGTTCAGCAGTACCGTTACACCGTAGGTCAACGTTGTTGGGAGATCCCACAAGGGGCGTGGGAATCAAACCCAGATGCGGATCATCTTGAGCTTGCCAAAGGCGAACTGCGTGAAGAAACGGGTATGCAGGCGAGCGCTATGGCGTATGTCGGCGCGCAGTTTATCGCATACGGCTTTTTGAATCAGACATGTCACGTCTACTTCGCCAGTGATTTAACGGACGTGGGCAATCAACTCGACAGTGAAGAAGAGGATTTGATCACTCGCGCTTTTTCTGTTGAGGAGTTCGAACAGATGATGATCGACGGCACGATCAAAGATTGTGTCACCATCGCCGCTTATGGTTTGGCGAAGCTGAAGAAATTCATTTAGTTATCCATGACGATTTTTTAATGAAAACAGCGGCCTAGTGCCGCTGTTTTTAGTTTGGGTGAGTTCGTTGAGCCATCGCTTACTCGTCGATTTTCTTACCTAAGATTTCCACTTGCGCTTTTTTGGTCACCCCCGCGACTTGCAGCGCAGTGCTGCCAACCGATTCATAGTTCAACTCGATTTTGTCTAACTTCGCGTTATCTTTTGTTGGTAGGCTTAAGCTTCTTGATGACATGCCTTTAGTCAGAACACCTAAACTGTCGAACGTCTTTTCCTGAGCATCTTTCATGATTACTTTAACGCTTTTCAGATCGACCGTACCTTGCGTACATTTGATTTTGATGTGGCTAAAACGAGCGTTAGCAAATGGTGACAGTGGATTGACTGTGTCGGTTTCCGATTTAAAACTGACGGTTTTATCTGCAATCTTGTCCCAATCGTTGTCTCCAGCAATCGATTGGAAAGAGGCTACAGCCGCTAAAAGACAGAGCGCGATGGTGTTGAACAGTTTCATAACTTTTCCTTACCTTAGGTTTAGATATTCTGTTTAATCAGTTCGATGACGTGTGTGACTTCGTCTTGAGTTAAAGCCCCTTCTTTCACGAATAAAATTTCACCTTGTTTATTTTGTACGATAATCGCAGAACTTTCTTGCTGCAGATCCTAAGTTGTTGCTAATACGCCATTTTTGTCTAACACCATGGAAGACCAAGAGAATGTCTTTTTGCTGTCCTCTGCCGACGATTTAACAAATGTACCGGTTCCCCAAATGGCGTCTTCTTGGTTGATCACGGTTGTGGTCTGATACTGATCTTCAGGAAAGTGAGCGGCAGTGATTGCTGACATCAGCGGCGCGTTCATCTCTTTGGCTTTACTACGACCTGCAATGGCTTGTATCACATGGACTTTGCCTAACATCTGCTGAGTTTCCCAAGGTTGATAAGCCACATCGTCTCCTTGCAGCGTCATTTCGCCATAGGTATCAATGCTGACGGAAGGGGTGGTTTGACCGACAGAAAGGTTATGAGAGAAGGCGAATGTCGGGGCGAGTGCGAGTAAGAGTGACAGAACAGATGGAGTTTTCATTGGGGGGGCCTGTAACGAAGTGAGGTTAGAGCGAATCAAAATAAGGGGCAAATACGATGCCCCTTATCGGATGTGGCGATTAGTTAGAAAGTACAACGCGCGCATTTAGCGGTTGCAGCGGACGATTGTTTTGTCCCATGACTTCCATCAGTTTCGCGGCTTGATCTTTGGATAAGGTTTGAGTGTCTTTAAGCACAAACCAGCGCACACCTTCTGAACATGGCGGTGTGGTTAAAGAGCCGTTAAATCGATAGTGGTTTGCAGTTTTTGGCAGTAAGTCGTTAATCTCAAACGTATCTTTGAAGAACGTGGTTTGATTCTCTTGTGGGATTGCGTTGATCAGTTTAGACAGTGCTGCGTTTTGATCGCCAGCATCAAACATCACCGAAATTACCGCCAACTCGCCGTCTGCGTTGGCGTGCACAAAGTGCGCTTCAAGTGGATATTGGCGGCCTTTGATTTGGTTTTCTGAAGGTGTGTGGAAATGGAACTGTTGCAGCTCGAACGTCTCGCCATCGATGGTGAAGCTGTTACGTCCGTTCACTTGCGCTTGCAGCGTATGACCATTGTTGGTTAAACCAATGACCTGACCAGTGTACGAAAGGTTCAGTGCTTCCAGTTTTGCGTCGGCTGGGTTGTCGATGTTGATTGGGCTTTGGTTTTTCGTGGTTGCGCAGTCTTTGGCGATTTCTCCCCAGTGTTCTGGCGCGTGTTTGTCATTGCCATAGCCCCATTCCGAAGCCTGAGCCGCGCCTAGAGTGAGAAGTGAGAGTGAAAAAGCAAGTAGTGTTTTGTTCATAATAATGTCTCTGTTCGGTCGCCTTGATAAGCGTTGTTACAAGGCAATGACCTAGAGGTTTGATCACTGCCTGACAAATTAGAAACGGTGGCTGAGCTGGGCACCAATTAGGAACGCATTTGAATGGGTCACGCCCGTCACCATCGGTGCAGGAACACCTTCATACGCGTACTCTTCTACGTTGACATCTTCACCAATCAAGTACGTCATGCCGATGTCAACCGTGGTATCTGATGACCATTGGTAAGAGGCCCCCGCAGATAACCAGTGACGGTTCGAATCTGGAATAGAAAGCGAAGTCAGCTCATCGACAGGTGTTTTGTCGAACATGTAACCCGTGCGAAGTGTCCAACGTTCATTGGCGTACCAAGTCGCACCGATGGAGTAGTGCGCGGAGTCTTGCCACTGAAAATCTTTTAGCAACTGATCATCAGCTTTCAAGCTGTCAAATGCTGACCAACCAATCCACTGCACAGAATAGTGCAGGGCAAATTTAGGTAAGACGCGGTGATAACCGGAAAACTCCGCAATATCCGGTAGCGGCATAGCAAGCGAGTCGTACGATTCGCCAGCAAAGTGGATGTCGCCCTTGGCATCTATGTTAGGGCTGTGCTTGTAGCTTAAACCTAAGCGATGACGTTCGTTAAACTCGTACATCATGCCAATGTTCGCGCCAAGCCCAATGCCGCCAGCTTCCACATCAAGTGCGTTGCCTTTTACGGATCCACAGCGTTGTTCTAGTTCGTTTCCAAGTATGTTCCCACCAACGCAAACACCCACGTCCATATCGCGGTACAGCTCACCAGAGCCGTAAATCACATCAATACCACCACCGATACTAAAACGATCGTTCACCTTGTATGCCAAGCTTGCGCCAAGGTTGACACTCGCTACGCTGGTGACACCGCCAAAAACAGGTGCGCCATAGTTTGGTTTAAACTCCATGTCGGTTCCGAAGTTGGAATATGCCGATAAGCCTAGATACCAGTCGTCGTTGATAGGATGAATAAAGTAAAAATTGGGTACAACGGCTGGTTGACCAACGCCATCGACGTCATCAATGTCGGTCACGGTTTGAGAGAAGGACGGGGTAATGTCAACTTGAGGGGACGGAGGAAAACCGCCCATACCAACATTGACATCTGCATTAATGTTAGCTCGATGATATTGCGCATTTTTAACGGTAACGTCAGGTTTGACGTAAGTGACACCGAACGATAAGGCATTTTGTTTAAACAGCGTCATCGCTGCGGCGTTGCGGCTGACTACAGATGCATTATCACCAATGACGGCATCACCAGCAAAAGCACGACCAAGACCCGTCGCAGAATGTTCGTTAATTTGAAAACCACCGGCATACGCCGTCGAGGAGGCTAACCCGATTAATAAATAAATCGGTGAAAGAGTTAATTGTCGCTGCATGTTTTTCTCATGAATTAATTAGAAGTTGTATTGCAACGAAAATCAGTAAAATAAACAAATCTGACCAGTGCATTTAAGAGTAAAACTAACAGTGTGCTGACAATAAGTAAATTTAACTTAATAAATATTTATTGTTGAATTTATTAATGCTTCATGGCGTGAATATAGTGGTTATTTTACGTGTAAATTAAATCCTGAACTTCTATTTTTATTTTTGCGGTATTACTTCTCTATTTTTATTGTACTGACTGTTCCCTAACAAATAGAGGGAAATCCAGCGATAAAGTGTCCGTGATGGAAACTCTGAGTCATTTGTATTTCCATTGCATCCCAACGTTGGTAGTTCGAATCAGCAAGAGAACTATCGTTTAAACCCACATGACACACTCCTCTCGGTCTTACCTGTGTTATGTGGGTATTTTTTATTTAACTTGTCACTTAACTCCTCTTGAAATTCAACAATTAAAAAATGGCCATAATGAAATCTAAATGGATGACATATTGAATAAGTTTAGATTTTACTGGTTTGTTGGTATTTAAAAATTTTGTTTATAATACTTATAACTTGAATTTCTATATTAAAAATGATCTTTGCTATACGTATTGAATAATATAGTTTTGAAGTGACTATAATATCTCGGATTTTTCACGTTAGTGAAGTTATTCCTTCAGTATCTTGACGTTAATTTACCTATCTTTACGTCTCGTACCCTGTACGGCTAAGACAAATAACAGTATAAAATCAAAACGATTATTTACTTCACTCCTGCTATGAAACTCAATAAAAAATGGCTCGTTTTGTGTGGCCTACTTGCTATTGGTGCTGGTGGTTATCATTATCTGCAACGTCCAGAACCCATTTCTCCTTACGCGACAGAAGTCGTTCGCAAAGGCAATATCGAAAAGGCGGTATTAGCCAACGGCATGCTGCAAGCGTCCAAATTGGTGAATGTAGGTGCGCAAGTATCTGGGCAAATTCAACGCCTCGCTGTGAACTTAGGGGATGAGATCAAACAGGGAGATTTGATTGCACAGATTGACAGCCTGACTCAGCAAAACAGCCTCAAAGAAGCTCAAGCGTCTCTTAATAGTCTCAACGCTCAGTACCAGGCTAAGCAAGCGCAGATTAAACAAGCAAACTATGAATACGTGCGCCAAAAAGGCATGTTGGCAGCGAAAGCGAGCTCACGAGCTGATTACGAGAATGCCGAAGCGACGCTCGCCATCTACAAAGCCGAGTTAGCGCAACTGGATGCCGAAATCGAGAAAGCCAAAATCAACGTCGACAATGCGCAGTTAGATCTCGGTTACACCACCATCAACGCACCGATGGATGGCACGGTGGTCTACACCGCGGTGGAAGAAGGCCAAACCGTAAACGCCAATCAAACCACGCCAACGATTATCGAGTTAGCCAAGTTAGATACGATGACGGTGAAAGCCGAAATTTCGGAAGCCGATGTGATTTTTGTTCACCCAGGCCAAACGGCGCTGTTCACCATTTTAGGCAAACCGAATCAGCAGTTTAAAGGTACATTGCGCGCCATTGAGCCGGGGCCAACCATCATGGATGGCGATGACAGCGATTTGAGCATTTCAGATAGCGACGCCATTTACTACAACGCTGTATTTGATGTGAAGAACCCGCAAGGTATTTTGCGTATCGGCATGACTGCGCAAGTTTCGATTGTCCTTGAGCAATCGGAAAATACCTTGATTGTCCCTTCACAAGTGCTGCAAAAATCTGGCGGCAAAGGCAACTATACCGTGCCAGTGCTTGAACAGGGCCAAGTGGTGAAAAAGCCTGTGACAGTGGGTATCAACAACAAAGTGAACGCACAAATTCTCTCAGGTTTGAAGGAGGGCGACCAAGTTGTTCTTGGCAATGCTATGGATGGGGAATCATCAAGCCGAGGTGATCGTCGTCGCCCTCCAATGAGGTTCTAAGATGAGTGACGTGCTTTTAAAAGTTGAGGATTTAACTCGACGATTTGTCTCTGGCGACGAGTCGCTTACCGTGTTGAACCACATTAATTTAGAGATAAAACGCGGTGAAATGGTCGCGATCGTGGGTGCATCAGGTTCAGGTAAATCGACGCTGATGAATGTGCTTGGCTGCTTGGATAAACCGTCCAGCGGTCGATACTTCATTAATGGGCAAGATGTCTCGACGTTGGAATCCGACCAACTGGCGGAACTGCGCCGCGAGTATTTTGGCTTTATATTTCAGCGTTACCATCTGCTGGGGGATTTAACCGCGGTGGCAAATGTGGAAGTACCAGCGGTTTACGCGGGAGTTCCTCATCGTCAAAGAACGGAGCGAGCGCAGTCACTATTGGCTCGCTTGGGGCTGGAAGATCGTTTGACTCACAAGCCCAGCCAACTGAGTGGTGGCCAGCAACAGCGCGTGAGTGTTGCTCGTGCACTGATGAACGGTGGTGAGGTGATTCTCGCTGATGAGCCCACTGGCGCATTAGACAGTCACAGTGGGCAAGAGATGATGGCACTGCTTAAAGAGTTGCATCAACTTGGGCATACTATCATCTTAGTGACTCATGATATGAACGTGGCGAACTTTGCGGATCGCATCATTGAAATCAAAGATGGTGAAATCATTGCAGATACGCCAAATGCACAAGTTGTAATCAATGAGCAAGCAGCAAAGACACCGAGCGCATCTTTTCATCGCCCAGCGCAAGCCGCCAGTAAGTGGTGGAAGTGGGACAGTTTTATTGACGCGCTAAAAATGGCGCTGCTGGCGATGTCTAGCCACAGAATGCGCACGTTTTTGACCATGCTCGGCATCATTATTGGTATAGCCTCGGTGGTTTCCGTGGTGGCACTAGGTAATGGTTCACAACAGCAAATTTTGTCGAATATTTCATCCATGGGAACAAACACCATTGATGTCAGGCCGGGCAAAGGGTTTGGTGACCGCCGCTCCGGACGAGTGAAAACGCTAACCGCCGACGATGCTAAATCGTTGGAGAGTCTACCTTTTGTCGACAGTGTCACGCCGTCTTTATCCAACAGCTTAACCGTGCGTTACGCCAATCAGGATGCAACCGCGTCTGTGGAAGGGGTTGGGGAAGATTATTTCCGTGTGCGCGGTTATGAGATTGCCAAAGGTCAGTTTTGGGATGAAGAGAGCGTGAACTCACTCGCCCAAGAAGCAGTGATTGATGACAACACCAGAAAGGAAATGTTTGCGGATAGAAATCCGATTGGTGAAGTGATTTTTCTTGGTTCATTGCCAGTGCGTATTGTGGGTGTCACGCAGAAAAAAGAAGACGCGTTTGGCAACAGCGACGCGCTGAAAATTTGGGTGCCATACACCACCATGTCGGGACGAATGATGGGACAACGCTACCTCAACGGCATTACTGTACGGATTGATGAGAACGCCCCAAGCGCAGCGGTAGAACAGAGCATCATCAACTTGTTAAAAATGCGTCACGGTACAGAAGATTTCTTCACGATTAACACTGACACCATTCGTCAGAGCATCGAGAAAACCACCGCCACCATGGCGTTACTGATCTCAGCGATTGCGGTGATCTCCCTAATTGTCGGCGGAATTGGCGTAATGAACATCATGTTGGTGTCGGTGACAGAGCGCACGAAAGAGATCGGTGTGCGAATGGCTGTGGGTGCGCGGCAAGCGGATATTTTGCGTCAGTTTTTGATTGAAGCGGTATTAGTGTGTTTGTGTGGTGGCATTGCTGGTATTGGCTTGGCGTTTTTGATTGGTTTTGCATTCAGTACATCTGGTAGCGGCTTCCAAATGATTTACTCAATGAACTCGATCATCTGGGCGTTTATTTGCTCAACGTTGATTGGCATCGCTTTCGGCTTTTTACCCGCTCGCAATGCCGCCAAACTCGATCCGATAGAAGCGCTAGCGAGAGACTAAAAATGAGTAACACAATGAAATTCAAAACTCGATTGGTCGCGGCTGCCTTAAGCGCAGTGTGGTTGTCAGGTTGTGGTTCGCTTATGCGTAGCGACTATCAAGCTCCTGAGGTGCAAGTGCCTGCAAATTGGCAACAGATGCATGTTGCGGGTGATGTCAGTATGGATCCTTGGTGGTTGGCGTTTAACGACCCAACGCTTAATCAATACATTACTCAGGTGTTGGCTCAAAACAACGATTTGACGCTGGCAACGCTAACGCTAAAGAAAGCGCGTTTACAGCTGGGTTTAGCGCAAGATGACCTTTTCCCTACGTTGAGTTCTTCCACATCAGGACAAGTTCAAAAATCTCTTGATAGCGGGGAATCGGCAGATAACTACAGCACTAACTTGTCCGTCAATTACGAGTTGGATTTGTGGGGAAAAATCTCGGCGGACGTTGACCAAGCCAAGTGGACGGCTATGGCAAGTCAACAAGATCGCGAGGCGACCGCACAAAGTTTGGTGGCAACGACGGCATCGTTATATTGGCAAATCGGCTATCTGAAACAGCGTTTAAACCTCAGTCAGCGTAATGTGGAAGACGCAGCTCAAACGCTACAATTGATTGAAAAACAGTACCAACTTGGCGCTGTGGATCAGTTAGATGTGCTTGAAGCCAAACGTACGTTGGCAAGCTTACAAGCGCAGCAAAGTGAGTTTGAACAGAGTTTACTTGAGGCAAACAACGCCTTTGCGATTTTGTTCAATCAACCGCCGAAGAGCATCAGTGCAAACATCCAAATGCTGCCTGAAGGCGATATGCCATCGTTGAGTGTTGGTGCTCCGTCTGATTTATTGATCCGCAGACCCGACATTAAAGCAGCGATTTATGAAGTCAAAGCCGCGCTAGCAAATAAAGACGCAGCAGATTTGGACTATTTGCCCAAGCTGACGCTTACTGGGGCTCTGGGTGGATCGTCACAAGCGCTCAAAGACCTGCTTTCCAACCCGATTGGCAGCTTAGGTGCGGATATGACGCTACCGTTTTTGCAGTGGAATGAGATGAAAAATAGCCAAGCCATTGCCGATTTAGACTATCAATCGGCTATTGTGAGTTATCGCCAAGTGTTGTACGCCGCATTCCAAGATGTCGAAAATGCCTTGTCGGCACGCGAGAAATTGAAGTATCAGGCGGCGCGTTTACAAGAACAGTATGATGCCGCGAGTGCCGCTGAGTTCATTTATGCTGCGCGGTATCAGTATGGCTCGACATCGATCATGGACTATTTGAATGCACAAGAAGATACCAGAAACGCGCAAGCTTCTTTGTTGGAAAACCGCTACAACCAGTTTCTCACTCAGGTTACGCTTTACCAGTCTTTAGGGGGAACCGACGTCGCGCCGTTGTAATTAGGGGTCAGCTCACACTAGCGAAGCGCCATGCAACAAAGCCTTTTTTGAAGGTATTACTGGTCCCATCAATGGGACCAGTAATAAAAGCTTAAGTTACTTGGCGAACTTCTTGAAAGGTGCATCAACCGGGGTGTCAGCTAGGTGATTGGTGTAGTTACTCATCACTTTTTGCGCTAGACCAAGTACAATTTCAAGCAGTTGCTGCTGTCCGTAACCCGCCGCAAAGAACTTCTCTATCTGAGACTCTTCCACTACACCACGTTGGCGCACCATTTGAAGCGTTGTCTCTCGTAGTGTTTCAAGTTTTTCGTCTGCCAATGGTGTTTGGTTGACGAGAGCATCAACAATCTCCTGATCCACTTTCATTGACGCCGCGATCGCACTATGAGCAGGAACGCAGTAGTGACAACCATGTTCAACGTTGATGGTTTGCCATACGACGGTCAATTCTTCTGCGTTAAATGATGTTTGTTGAAATAGCTCATGCACAACTTGATAACCCTCAAGCAAGGTTGGCGCTTCAGCCATAACAGCATGAAGATTTGGTAGCATGCCAAACGCTTTGACTGAATTTTCAATCAGGTGCTTTGATCCTTCGGGTGCGTTTTCTGCGGTATACAGTTTAAATTCTGCCATGTTTAAATCTCCTGTAATTGGATATGAGCGGATTAGGCAAGAACAGGATAGTTGATTTTGAGCGGTCGCTCAATATAAAATTGAGCATATGTTCAAAATTGATAATTGCTCATGGCGAATACAAAGAAATTCCAACGTGATGAAGTGGTGAAAGCCGCCTCGGATCTATTCTGGAAGAAAGGTTTTCATGCAACATCTACACGTGATTTACAAGATAGCGTTAATCTGCGTCCTGGAAGTATTTATGCGACGTTTGGGTCAAAAGAGGGGCTATATTGTGAAGCGCTAAAAATGTACGTTGCGAACTTACAAGTCCTGTTTGAGTTGCATTTAACTCAGAACACAACGGTTCTAGATGCAATAGAAGCTTTCGCGATTGATGTGGTTATCAATCAGCGAGACTCCAATCCCAGTGAAGTGTGCATGTTAGTCAAATCAGCAAGTGAATTTGCTGAGGATTTTAATGCGCTGCGCAATCAAACAAACAGCTTAGCAAACCAATTTGAATCTTTTCTTGCAAAGCTGTTTGAGCGAGCAATCGAGAATGGCGAAATTGAAGCCCAGGATACATTGCTTCTTGCTCAGTTGTTCCAGGTTCAGTTTACGGGTATACGAGCCTACTCATACCGCAGTGATGATGAAACCTTAAAGACGTTGATCTCTATTATGGTGAACAGCTTCCGCGGTAACGTACCAAAACAGAACGCTGAATGAGACTGCTCAAAGTCAACGTCTCTAAATCAACGGCTTGAAGTAAGCGAGCTCAAATAAACCCGTTATCGGGGTTCGATATCGATAAAAAATGACCACGAAGCATCGTGGTCATTTTTATGCAGATTAACTTGCAATGAACAACAACGGCTTATTAAAAGCGAAACTCTTCTAAGTTATTGCTGCTTTCTAACATTTTTTCAGCCACATAACGATGCGTTGCTGTGGTTGGGTGAGTCACATCCCAGAACACGAACTTATCTGCGCCAGATGCTGCACATTCAGAACGTAATGAGTGAGTGTACATGTAGTCAACAGAGGATGAACGGTTGATGTCTAAGCAAGGGTCGCTTGCATTTACGAAACCGTGTTCTTCTGGTGCCGAGGTTAACTTCTCAAACAGTGCGTGTGTATCAAACAATGCGATGTTGTAGCCTTGGGCTTTGTAGTACATCGCTTGTGCTTTGATGAACTCGTTCATTTTCAATACTTTCGCACGAATCGTTTCAATTTCTTCCTGTGTTGAGTATTTGAACTGTGGTGCTTTGGTTGCATCTGGCAGTGTCATCAACATGAAGTTCTTCGCGCCAGCGTCTGTTAAACGAATCAGAGCTTCAGCGTAATCCGCTTTTACTTCCGGCACGCTACGGTTGTAGTTCATGAAATCATTTAAACCAAACTCTAACGTAAACAATGTGTTAGCAGGGTTGTAGTTCTTCGCCAGCTTTGTGTAGGTTAAGTAAGAAGAAACTTGTTCGCCGACACCAGTTAGCGCGATGTATTGGTTTTCACCTGCTGCGCCACCAACTGCCCAGTTGTATAGCGGTAAGTTTTTGGCTTTAGCAACGTATTCCGTCCAAACAAAACCGTTTGAGAAGTGACCCAAGAACCAGCTATTAGGGTTAGGGAAGCGCCATTGGGACGCGTTAAAGATGTTGCCTGTATCAGACAAGCTATCGCCCAAAGCCACTACCTTGTTGATTTGATCTGGTTGCATTGCAGCATCATTGCTCCAGATCGTGTGGTTATAAGAATAACGATTGTCGGCAGCAAAAAATGTAATGTCTGCGTTCTCGTTCGCTAGATCTAGTGTTTCTTCACAACGCTGACGAATTACGTTTTGTGAGGTATTGGTGTAGAACATGTTTTTAAATGAAACAGAGCTCCACCAATAACCATCGATAGTGAAGTCACTACCATCTTGGTTTTTTGCCCATTTCCAATCGGTAGCCGCATCGTCCTTAGAGTGGCTCGTACGATACCAGCATCGAACGTACGTATAAGTTTGATTTTCTTGCGCGCTAACCACTTCAGCCGCAGAAACCATTGCTGGTGATAAAGTTGGCTCCTCTGCAATGGCGGAGGCAAGCGGAAGTAATGCAGTTAATAGTGTGATTGTTTTTTTCATCATTCACTCTTCTTGTAATGGTTATTGTTCCGAATGCGTGAATACGCTCGGCTATAACAGTATTTAGATGAGAATTTTTCTCACTAAACCTTCTAATTCTGAGTAAATGCTCAAGACAGTCAACAACTAAATATTCAATATTTCAGTTTTGGCACCACGGTCAAAAAATCCATTCAGCATAGCAATCGATTAAATGGGTTATATTTAGAATAATTACTCACTAACATTAATTTAACATTCACTTTTTGTTAATTAAGTAATTGCTTTATAAGGTTTTGTTGGTGATTTTTAATGTTAACTTAAAGTGTTTATTGAATGATCTTTTGTACAAATTTGTATATTCATGAAACAAATTGTTTGGCATTTTTGCTCTGTAAACTATAGCTGAAGCTCTCATGCAAACATCATGATGATGACTTTTCATGAGAATATAGTGAATAAAAATTAGCTCAAATAAGGAATAGGGCAAATGCACTACACAACAAGTAAAAAACAAGGCTTATTTTCGTTGTCTGCCGTAGCAATAGCACTGACCACTTCGATGTCAGCGTTTGCGGCTCCACCAATGGGATTTGATGAATCTAAGTTACCGACGAAGTACATCGTCAAATTCAAAGAAGATGCAGTCAGCCGTTCTTCAATGGGTGGTAACTCATTCTGGGGGCCACGAATCGCGCAGGAGTCTGTTCTAGAACAGGTGAAGGCACGTAAGGTGGAAAAACTGGGCAATCGCGCCATTTACAGCGTTGAACTGGATGGCGATGACTTAGAGCCGCTTCGCAATCGTAGTGATGTGGAATACGTGGAAGTCGATCCACCTCGCTATTTGCTCAGCGAAACGACCCCATGGGGATATGAAGCGGTTAATGCTCAACTGTTAGCTGACTTCAATGCGGGTAATCGCACTGTATGTATTATCGATTCAGGGTACGACATTTCGCACAACGACCTAAGCGGTAACCGCGTTGCTGGTACTAACGATGGTGGTACGGGATCATGGAGTGATCCGGGTAACAACAATGCCCACGGTACTCACGTCGCGGGTACGATTGCTGCGATTGCCAACACCGAAGGTGTAAAGGGTGTGATGCCAAACCAGAATGTGAATTTGCACATCGTGAAAGTATTTAACGAATCGGGTTGGGGTTACTCATCTGGGCTTGTTAAAGCAATCCAGACCTGTGCCGATAATGGTGCTAACGTTGTGAACATGAGCCTTGGTGGTAGTCAATCAAGCCGAACTGAGCAAAATGCACTGCAAAATATTTACGATCAAGGCGTTCTATTGATCGCCGCTGCGGGTAATGATGGCAATACAGCGCACAGCTATCCAGCTTCTTATGACTCAGTGATGTCTGTTGCGGCTGTTGATAATCAAAATGATCATGCAGCGTTCTCACAATCTACTAGTCAAGTTGAGATCTCAGGCCCGGGTGTGGCGATCTTATCAACGGTTACGGTAGGTGAAGGTAAACTTTCTGATATTACCTTGAATGGTGTCAGTCAGTTTGATCGTGGGATTGTTCCTCACAATCGTTTGATCAATAACGGTTCTTCGTATGTTCCGGATCCAATCGCGGGTTCAGTAACGGCAACGCTAGATAGCTGTGATGTATCTGGCGGTAACTTTAACTGTGGTGATATGTCGGGCAAAATTTGTTTGACTGAGCGTATTGGCAACCAGTCTTCAGGAAACTACCCTGAAGTGGATGCGGTTCAGGCTTGTTACAATGCGGGTGCGCGAGCTGCAATCGTATACAGCAACTCTGAACTACCTGGTTTACAAAACCCATTCTTGGTAGACACAAACAACGCTTATCGTATGGTTTCGGTAACGGTTGATCGTGCATTTGGTCAAGAGCTGTTGGGGTATGTTGGTCAGGAAATTACTGTTGCAACAACCTCTGGTGAAGATTACGAATACTACAATGGTACATCAATGGCGACACCGCACGTAACGGGCGTAGCTGGCTTGGTGTGGAGTTACCACCCAACCTGTACAGCAGCGCAAGTGCGTAATGCCCTAGTGAAAACTGCAACAGATATTGATGTTGCTGGTCGAGACAACCGTACTGGCCACGGCCTAGTTAATGCTGAAGCGGCGAAGCTGTTCTTGGACGCTGGCTGTAATGGACCTGATGGTGGTAGCTCTTCGGATTCTAGCTTCTCAAATACCAGCCCTGTCGCGATTCCAGATAATAAATCTTCTGGCGCAATCAGTGCAGTAGAAGTCGATCGCTCTGGTGATTCAGGCACAGTAAGTATTGACGTTGATATTAGCCACACTTACATCGGTGATCTACGAGTGACTTTAACGTCACCGACTGGTGGAGAAGTTGTACTTCACAATAATACCGGTGGCAGCGCTAACGATATAAAAAATACGTTCCAAGCGGATTTTTCTGGTTTTGAATCGCAAGGTACATGGGAACTAAAAGCGGTGGACAGTGCCAGAAGAGACACAGGCACCATCAACAGTTGGACTCTGACCTTTCAATAAGGAGTGGCTATGAAGAAGTTGACCTTACTTTCTTTGTCTGCGGTAGGCGCTACCGCACTATTGGCAATCGGACTGAGCTCAAGCAGCTTGGCAAACAATCAAGGATTTCCTCTCGTGGATGAACGCCAAGATCAAGCCGAGCAGCAACCTGCACGTTACTTTGTTAAGTATCATGAAGGAAAAGAGAGCGAAGTGAGAGCGCTTCTTCGTCAGCACAACATTGAAGTGGTCGATGCTCTGGTGAAACAACATGTGTTGATTGTGGTGGGTGAACAGGCGGAAGTCGATAAGCTCGCGGATCACGATGCGGTCGAATACACCGAGCAAGAGCCGACAAGAAAGCTGCTATCTAACGGAAGTACGTTTCAATAAACCAAACCTCCTTAAGATAGTGCCAAAAAGAAAAACGCCCCTCACGTGAGGGGCGTTTGTTTTCTTTCATGCTCCGGTTGTTCTAAAGTCAGTCGCTTGCTATGACTAGAGACTCTTTAGGATTGATGCCTATGAGCCTATTCCCGCATCAATCAAGTCAGTTATCAGCTAGTCATATTCAGACTAACTACTTAACGAACAATCAGACCCAGTAGGATACCAACAGCGCCGAAGTCTGCGTCACTAAAGGTCGTGTTAGCAAAGCCTAGGTCACCAAGTACTGGCATTAGGAATACTGGTAGGAAGGTAATCAATAGACCTTGTGCAAAAGCACCCAAGATTGCACCGCGACGACCACCTGTAGCGTTACCAAATACACCTGCCGCTGCGCCTACAAAGAAGTGTGGAACGACACCAGGGATAATCACAGTGAGACCCATCACGTAAAGTAGGAACATGCCCAAAAGACCCGCCGCAAAGCTCGATAGGAAGCCCACCAATACTGCGTTTGGTGCGTATGGGAATACAACCGGACAATCAAGCGCAGGTTTTGCGTTTGGTACTAGTTTGTCTGAGATACCTTTAAACGCTGGAACGATTTCTGCGATAACCATACGTACACCTTGAAGGATAACGTACACACCACCGGCGAATGTGATGGATTGCATCAGCGCGAACATGAACCAGTGCTTACCACCGCTAACTTCGCGTACAAAGTCACCGCCAGCGAAGATACACGTCACCATAAAGATGATGCCCATAGTGAACGAGATTGCTACAGGCGTATCACGTAGGAACAACAAGCTCTTAGGTACGTTCATCTCTTCAGTAGAGTGTTCTTTATTACCGAACTTGCTGCCAATAAAGCCCGATAGTACGTAAGAAAGGGTAGAGAAGTGACCAATCGCAACGTCGTCAGAACCTGTTACTTGCTTCATGTACTTGTGAGCAATCGCAGGGAAGAACACCATCACAGAGCCCACAACCAGAGAGCCAAGTGCGATCAGTGGAACACCTTTCATGCCGCTAGAAGCAAGGATCGCCGCTACCATCATCGACATAAATAGTGTGTGGTGACCTGTTAGGAAGATGAATTTCCATGGCGTGAAGCGAGCAATCAAGATGTTCACTAACATACCGAAGAACATGATCATCGCCATCTCTTTACCAAACGCTTCTTGCGCGATAGAGACGATAGCTTCGTTGTTTGGAACCACGCCTGTGATGCCAAATGCGTGCTGGAAAATCGTCGCAAAGTCACCCAGAGAAGTCACAACTAGACCTGCACCCGCACCAAGCACGATGAAACCAAGAATGGTTTTTACCGTGCCTTTAATGCACTCGGTGACCGGTTTTTTCTGGGCAATTAAGCCGATTAGGGCGATAAGACCTACCAGAACCGCCGGCTCTGATAGGACATCGTTCATTAAGAAACTGAAAAATTCCATAACGCCACCTTATAGAGCGCCAAGCTCTTGAAGTGCTACAGATAGACGCTCTTTCATTGCCACTTTGTCGACCATGTTATCAAGCGCAACGATGCGTGGTTCAACGCCAAGTGCGTTCAACTGTTCAACGATGTCGTTAGTACCGATGAAGATGTCACAATCCGTACCTTTTGCAGAACCTAAATCGATATGATCCACTTCTGCGTTTACATTCAATTCTTTCACGATGCCTTTGATGCTCATTTCCATCATTAGGCTAGTACCAAGACCATGACCGCAAACAACCATAATTTTCATAATTCAGACCTTTTCTTTTTATAGGGGTGTATGCCCATTTTTTAAGGGCGCATCAGGAGTTAGTATTTTTCGATGATCGCGAGAACATCTTGTGTGTTTTGAGCGGTGCAGATGGCTTCTACATGCTCTTCATTCATAAACAACTCAGCCAGTTTAGAAATCGCATCCACGTGCGAGTTACTGTCTGTCGCGGCTAGCGTAACCAGCATTTTCACTGGATCGTTACCTTCAGAATCGAAGTTCACGCCGTTTTGAATCACCGTGATTGCAAGAGACAAACGGTTAACGCCATCTTCAGGGCGAGCGTGTGGCATTGCCATACCAGGACCTACCACGTAGTAAGGACCGAGCTCTTCGTGTGAGCGGTAAATAGCGTCCACGTAGCTTGGCTCAATCGCGCCATTTTCAATCAGTGCTTCACAGGATTTGCTCACCGCATCTTTCCAGTCAGTAGCATCAGAATGGATGCGAATCACATCAGAGGTAATCAGTTCACGTAGCATTGGATCTTTCCGGTTTGTTGTTTTGTTGATGGGTACTTTATCGATCAATTTGTCAGAAAAACCTGAGAATGATCACAAATGGTAGCGCTATCTGATAGCGCTATCATAAATTGTGATAGCGCTACCATTTTTATCAGTCATCCGAGTTTCATATGCTTGTGATCGACTTCTAATGCGCTAATATCAAAACCACTAAAACGCTGTGGTAAGATGTCGCGGCAGAAAATAGAGAACACTAAATAAGAACAATGAGCGAACCTCGCAAACGAAGAAGTACTGGCAATGTCACCTTGGCGGACGTCGCTAAAAAAGCCGGCGTAGGCACCATGACGGTGTCGAGAGCATTACGAACGCCCGAGCTAGTATCTGACAAGCTGAGAGAAAAGATTCAACAAGTGGTTGATGAGCTCGGCTATATCCCGAATAAAGCGGCAGGGGCTTTGGCGTCTGCTGAAAGTTACTCCATCGCTCTTATCATTCCTTCCCTGTTTGAAAAAGCGTGCGCGCTTTTCTTACCGAGCTTTCAACAAGCGTTGAACAAAGCAGGTTATCAGTTGCTGCTTGGTTACAGCGACTACTCGGTAGAGCAAGAAGAGAAACTGCTTTCGACATTTCTTGAGAGCCGCCCAGCCGGAGTGGTGCTGTTTGGTAATGAACACAGCCAACGTACTAATCAGCTTTTGGAAGCCTCGAACACGCCAGTATTGGAAATTGCTGAGTTAAGCTCGAAAGCCAGTTACCTCAATATCGGTGTCGACCATTTTGAGGTGGGTAAAGCCTGTACCAAGCATGTGATTGAACAAGGCTTCAAGAACGTGGGCTTCATTGGGGCACGTGGCGATCACTCCACTTTGCAACGTAAGCTACACGGCTGGCAAAGCGCGATGATTGAGAACTACCTTGCGCCGGACCATTTTTTAACCACGCACGAAGCACCATCTTCACAATTGGGTGCGGAAGGGTTGGCGAAGCTTTTATTGCGTGATTCAAGTTTGAATGCTCTGGTATGTAGCCATGAAGAGATTGCGATTGGCGCGTTGTTTGAGTGTCATCGCCGAGTGCTGAAAGTCCCAACCGACATTGCGATTATCTGTTTAGAAGGCTCTTCTATGGGTGAGCACGCCTACCCAAGTTTGACCTGTGCGGAATTCGATTACGAACGTATGGGGACGAAAGCCGCAGACAAGTTACTGCAAGCCATTAAAGGTGAGCCTGTAGATCATGCAACGGACATGGGCTTTAAGCTAAAACGCCGAGCGAGCACTGCGATCAACTAATTTGATTTGGTTAGATACTAAAACGCGATACAAAAAACCTCTCAATGCTGAGAGGTTTTTTTATGCGTGAGAATAGTGATTGTCGACTAAGGACGTTCACCTGCCGCTAGGCGACGTTCGATATCCGCAACCACTTCTGGGAAGTCAGCGATCGTATCGATAAGGTAGTGCGGCGAGCTCTTGAGCAGTTTTGCACGCGCTTTTTCACGAGCGGCATCAAGCGTTGCTTCGTCCGCGGCTTGGTATTCTTCAAACGTTAGACCTGCTTCGTTACCAGAAAGCAGCAAACCAACGGTCCACATACCTGCGTTGTGACCTTCATCGATGCCTGGGGCTGCGTCATCCACTTTGATACACGCGTTAACGTCCGTTACATTCAGCTCAATCACGTTTTTCAGTGCCATAAATGGTGCAGGGCGACCACCTTGAGGCAGGTCATCCGTTGCTACCACGTAATCTGGTTTGTAGCCGTAATCCGCTGCAACTGGAATCAGTACGTCCATCACTTCGCGAGGGTAACCAGAGCAAGAACCGATCTTGATGCCTTTGTCTTTCAGATCGTTCACAACTTCAATCGCATTGAGAATTGGCTCTGCGTGGTCAGCCACTTTTGCTTTTTGCAAAGGCATAAATGCTGCGTAGATAGCATCGATGTCTTCGCTGGTCATTGATCGACCAAACTTCTCATTCCAACGCTTATCAACCGCAGGGATGCAACCCACAGCTTGGATGTGATCCCACTTACCAAGCCCCATTGGTTCGCGCGCTTCTTCAAGGTCGATTTCAA
Source organism: Vibrio sp. 947 (assembly GCF_033339115.1). Taxonomy (NCBI): domain Bacteria; kingdom Pseudomonadati; phylum Pseudomonadota; class Gammaproteobacteria; order Vibrionales; family Vibrionaceae; genus Vibrio; species Vibrio sp. 947. Next base: position 105,291 of record NZ_JAWOTX010000006.1, read on the forward strand.
AATCAAAACCTTGTTTGAACGCTTCCACAAAGATACTGGTTGGCGCAAAAGAGCCAAAATCGACGATAGTGCCAGCCCAGTCAAAGATCACTGCTTGAATTGGTGAAATGCTCATGTTCAATCCTTTTTTCTTGCTTGCCAGAGCGCTTGCCTACACGTTGGAACCGCGCTCTGGGTAAATTGGTTTTTGTTGAGGTCTATTGACCCTAAAAGTAGTAAAAGTCTTTACACACTTTGGCGATGGCTTCTTCGAAGATCGCCAACGCTTCTGTCAGTTGTTCACGAGTAATGATCAGCGGTGGGCTGAGCTGAATCACGTTACCTTGCGATACCTTGAAGCTCACGCCGTTGTTGAGGCATTGGTACAGTACAGCTTCCGCTTCGTCATACGCGCGTGCTTTGCTTTCGTGGTCAGTGACCAGTTCAATGCCCCACAACATGCCGATGCCACGAACATCACCAATCACTGGGTATTTGGCTTTCATCTCTAGCAGCTTTTCACGCATGAACTGGCTGTCGGCTTTAGCTTTCTCTAGCAAGCCTTCTTGCTCAATGGCTTCCATTGTGGCTAGCGCTGCTGCGCAACCAATAGGGCTTTTCTCATGAGTGTAATGACCCATGGAGATTTGCTCGGCGGTGTTGTATTTGTCTTTGGTGACCATGGCTGCGATAGGCACTAAGCCACCACCCAAGCCTTTACCGATGCACAGCATATCTGGCTCGATATCGTAGGCTTGGTAGGTAAACCATTCACCGCTGCGACCCATGCCGTTAGGGATGTCGTCGATGATCAACATGACATTGTGTTTGTCACAGATTTCACGGATGCGTTTCCAGTAGGCTTTACTTGGCACTTGAACATCTGTGTTGCGAACTGCTTCTGCGATAAACGCGCCCACGCCGCCTTCTTTCTCAATCACGTATTCAAGGTAGTCGGCGTAATGCACGTCGCTACCGTCCTCTACTGGGAAAGCGCCACGGTAAGACACCGCTGGTGGAATGCGCTCAACACCTGCCATTAATGGTCCCATACCTTGGCGGAAACACGCTTCGCCACCTACTGAAATGGCATCCAATGATGCGCCGTGGAAGGAGTCCCACAACGACACCACCTTGTAGTTGCCCGTGATGTGGCGAGCTAATTTAAGAGCCATGCCAACCGCAGATGTGCCACCCGGAGCAAACAGCACGCGGTTCAATTCGCCGCCACAGATTTGGGTGAGCTTTTCGGCACATTCAATTGCGGTCTCGTTGGTAAAACGACGTGGTGAAAACGGCAGTTTGGCAATTTGCTCTTGCACGCGTTTAATCACATGCGGATGACCGTAGCCCGGCTGATGGACGTTATTGCCATGGAAGTCCATGTACTTTTTGCCCGTGGCATCTTGGATGTAGATGCCTTCTGCTGCTTCCAAGGTATCTAAGCAAGGTGTCGACATGGCTTGATGAAGAAAGACCTCTGAATCACGCTTTAACAAAGCTTGCGTGCGTTCGTCGTCCATCGATGCATTCCAAGCTTGGCGCGCTGGTGTTGTGTTGACATCGCCTTCGCTGCGGAAATGGGTCGGTTTGATATTCTGAGTCATAACGCTCTCTCAATCAGAAGGCTGCTTTACGCAACTTGCCAATACATTGCTTTTTCAATCGCACCGATTAAGCGCTCGATATCTGCTGGATAAACTTCACCGATGTTACCGATGCGGAAGCAATCTGCGTTCGATACTTTACCCGGATAAATCACAAAACCTTGCTCTTTCAAACGTGTGTAGAACGCTTTGAACTGGTAATCACTGTGTGTCGGAGAGTAAAAAGAAGTGATGATTGGCGAGTGAAGGTCATCACTCAGTAGCGGTTCGAAACCCAAAGAGCGCATACCTGCAACCAGTGTTTTCTGGTTAGTTTGGTAACGGTTATGACGAGCTTCAATGCCGCCTTCTTGTTCCAGCTCTAACAAGGCTTGGTAGAAAGCGCGAACCGTGTGCGTTGGAGACGTGAAACGCCATTTGCCGTGGTTCACTTCCATGCAGTGCCACTGGTCGTAAAGATCAAGGCTCAAAGAACGTGCCTGACCTTGGCACTTTTCGAGCTCAGTTTGCTTCGCAATCACAAAGCCAAAACCCGGTACGCCTTGAATACATTTGTTTGCAGAGCTGATCATAAAATCGATGCCAAGCTCTGCGATATCGATAGGGATGCCACCAAAGCTCGACATGGCATCGAGAATCACGACTTTACCGTGTGCTTTTGCCGCAGAAGCAAATGCCTCAATTGGGTTAAGCATGCCAGTGGTTGTCTCACAGTGAACAATTGCCACGTGTGTGATCGCAGGATCCGATGCCAATGCAGTTTCCACCTCGTTCAAGTGTGGCTGTGATGTTTCGCCTGGGGAAACTACATGGCATGGAATATTTAGGTAATCAGCGATCTGAGCGATACGCGCACCGTAAGCACCGTTATCGACAACCAACAACTTCCCATCTTTGCCAATGGCGCTGCCAATCGTCGCTTCTACTGATGCGGTGCCGCTACCTTGCATTAGTACGCTGGTGTAGCCGTCTTGCTCCGTCGCCAGTTTTACAAGCTTAGTGCGGATCACTTCTACAATGTCTTTGTTGTATTCATCATCCCAAGTACACCAGTCTTTTAGCATGGCTTCACGTACCGTTTCAGAAGTAGATAGAGGACCAGGAGTCAGTAGTAGGTATTCGTTTTTCATCTCGATTTCCATCAGAATAAGCTAATTGGTCTACACCAAATTTCAAGTTCACTCTAACGAGGAAGAAAAGCGCAGTAAATAGGCGAATCTTCAATTTCACAAAACTTTAATATCCAGAAAATGGTGGATCAATTGAACGATTATTCATCGATAACTTTCGTAAAACTGCCATTTAATGGTCATGAATTCGTCACAAAGGCTCAGTAGGGTGTATATCGTCAACTGGTACAGACCAAATTAAAACTTAGCCAAATTAACTGGAGAAAATGATGAAAAACCGTTTGATGAAAGGATCGCTGGCTGCACTTGTCTCTCTGCTAGCTACGAATGCAATGGCAGCACAGGAAGTCACGGTTTACACCGCTTTCGAAACTGACATTCTTGCTAAATACAAGTCTGCGTTTGAGAAAGATAACCCAGATATCAAGATTAAGTGGGTTCGCGATTCCACCGGTATCATGACGGCGAAGTTGCTGGCAGAAAAGAACAACCCTCAAGCGGAAGTGGTTTGGGGTCTTGCTGGCTCGTCAATGGCACTGCTTAAAGATGAAGGTCTTCTTAAGCCTTACACACCAAAAGGTTTGGAAGAGCTGCACGCGAACCTAAACGACCCTCAATCAAACCAAGCTTGGTTCGGTAACGATGCGTTCTTTAACGCAGTTTGTTTCAACGAAGCGGTAGCGAAACAACTTAACCTACCGAAACCAACGTCTTGGGAAGACCTAACAAAGCCGGTTTACAAAGGTCACATTGCGATGCCGAACCCAGCGTCTTCAGGTACTGGCTACATGCAGGTTTCTGCTTGGCTACAAAACATGGGTGAAGATCAGGCATGGAATTACATGCGTGACTTAGACAAGAACATTGCACACTACACGCACTCTGGCTCTAAGCCATGTGTTCAAGCGGGTATGGGTGAAGTGGCTATCGGTATCTCGATGGCGAGCCGCGGCGCGAAGCTGAAAACACAAGGTGCACCACTCGCGGTTATCACACCTAAAGGCATCGGCTGGGAATCAGAAGCGGTTGGTCTAGTAAAAGAATCGGATGCAGCGAAGCGCGTTGTCGACTGGTCAATCTCTAAAGCGGCAAACGAGCTTTACGTAGAGATGTACCCAGTGGTTGCACATAAAGAAGTGAAAGCGACTGTGTCTAACTTCCCTAACGTTCAAGAGAACATGGCGAAGATGGACTTCGCGCAAATGGGTAGCAAGCGTGCAGAGATTTTAGCAGCATGGTCTGAGAAGTTCGATGCGAAATCAGAGCCAAAATCTTAATTGAATTTGCTTTGAGTTGAATGCTGAAATCCACCTCGGTTGAGGTGGATTTTTTGTTTTCTCTGTTATTTCAGAGTTTGCTGCAAGTAGATTCCTAGTCTCACCTAGGTTCGCTGGAATGACGGACTTAAGAAAGTCGGGAATCTCTAGTTACCACTCTCATCTCCCTTCATCTATTTGTCATCTTCTGGCTATAAATTTGTCATTGGAACGTAACACTCCAAAACTAAAGTTGGTATATACCATTTGGAGCGTGTGTTATGTCAACTAACCAACATTACCTAAATATCGAAAATGTAGTGAAGCAATTCGGACAGTTCACTGCATTAAAGAAAATCTCGCTAGCGATTGAAAAGGGCGAGTTCGTTTGTTTTCTTGGTCCTTCTGGCTGCGGTAAAACCACTCTGCTACGTGCCATTGCAGGTTTAGACTTGCCAACGTCTGGTGCGATTTTTCAAAACGGTCAAGATACCACATTCCTACCACCAGAGAAGCGCGATTTCGGCATCGTATTCCAATCTTACGCGCTGTTTCCGAACCTAACTGTGCAAGAGAACATTGCGGTGGGTTTGAAGAACCAAGGTATGTCGACCAAAGAAGCGCTAGAGAAGGTGGATTACTGGTTAGAAACCATTGGTCTTCCAACCTCTGGCGAGAAATTTCCTAACCAACTTTCTGGTGGTCAGCAGCAGCGTGTGGCACTTGCTCGCGCATTGGCGTTGTCTCCGGGTCTACTGCTACTTGATGAGCCGCTGTCAGCGCTGGATGCAAAAGTACGTGTTCACTTACGTGATGAGATTTGTAAGCTGCAACGCAAGCTGGGCATCACCACCATCATGGTTACGCACGATCAGGACGAAGCGCTGTCGATGGCGGATCGTATCGTGGTAATGAACCATGGTGTGATTGAGCAAGTCGGCACACCTCAAGAGATCTACCAACAACCAGCAACGCGCTTTGTCGCTGAGTTTGTCGGCAGCATGAACTTTATTGAAACCTCAGCCGCAACAGACTCCCAAGTACGCATTGCAGAAACATTGATGCCAGCGCCAAGCTTGACCAATCGTAAGATCCAACGTGGTGACCGCTTCGACCTTGCGGTGCGTCCTGAAAGCATCAAGTTCGTTGAAAACTACACCAACTCTTTACCAGTGCGAGTTACGGCAACTGAGTTTTTGGGGGCGTTTTTCCGCATTGATTGCGTATTGCAAAACGACAGCTCAACGAAAACCATCGTCGTGGATGTGCCTGTGGAAACGGTTCAAAAACTCAATATCAAGGCGGGCGATGTACGTTACATCCAGTTTGCTGAAGAAGGGCTGCATGGTTACGCCGTGCCCTCGGTTGATAAAGCGCTAGCGGCGTAGGTGTAAACATGGATGCGAAGACAATGACGATGAATAGCCTGACCACACAAGACAAAGCAAAATCCCTACTCGGACGAGTCAGCCGCGACAACCTTGTGTTGTTCGGTTTGCTCGCAGGCTTGTCGACCATGATGGTGCTGTTCATCTTAATGCCGCTTTGGGCAATGTTGACCAAGAGTGTGCAAAATGCCAATGGCGAATTCGTTGGTTTGGCAAACTTTGCGACGTACTTTTCCTCTTCAAGCTTGTGGGTGTCGGTGGGAAACACCTTCACTTTGGGCGCGATTGTGACCTCGGTAGTGGGTGTGCTTGCGTTTGGCTATGCCTATGCGCTGACTCGTTCATGCATGCCGTTTAAAGGTTTGTTCCAAATCCTAGGTACTGCACCAATCCTTGCGCCTTCGTTGTTGCCGGCGATCAGTTTGATCTTCCTTTTCGGTAATCAAGGCATTGCCAAAGAGATGCTGTTAGGAAACTCGGTTTACGGCGTGATTGGTATCTCGATGGGTTTGATTTTCTGGACCTTCCCTCATGCATTAATGATCTTAACCACTTCGCTGCGTACTTCAGATGCCCGTTTGTATGAAGCAGCCCGCGCACTTAAAACTTCACCCATCAAAACCTTCTTTATGGTGACGTTACCTGCGGCGAAATACGGTTTGATCAGTACGCTTATTGTGGTTTTTACATTGGTTATCACGGACTTTGGTGTGCCGAAAGTGATTGGTGGAAGCTACAACGTTCTGGCGACTGACATCTTCAAGCAAGTTGTGGGACAACAAAACTTTGCTATGGGTGCGGTGACCAGCATTATGCTGTTATTCCCTGCGGTAATGGCATTTGGTGCAGACCGCTGGGTACAGAAAAAGCAAAAGAGCTTATTTGACACACGCTCGGTGCCTTATCAGCCAGAACCTAACAAAGCGCGCGACAGTATTTGTTTGGTTTACTGCAGCATCATTTCGATCGCAGTGTTGGCAGTACTTGGTATGGCGGTGTATGGCTCGTTAGTTACATTCTGGCCTTGGAACAAAGCGTTGACGCTAAACAACTACAACTTTGCTGAAATGAGCACTTACGGTTGGAGTCCATTTTTCAACTCGCTAACGTTGGCAGGTTGGACGGCAGTTATTGGTACAGTCATCATCTTTGTCGGCGCTTACTGCATTGACAAAGGGCGTGCGTTCGGTCCAATTCGTCAAGTGATGCAAATGCTCAGCGTGGTGCCAATGGCGGTTCCGGGTATGGTACTTGGCTTGGGTTACATCTTTTACTTCAATGACGCGAACAATCCTCTGAATGTGCTTTATGGCACCATGGCATTCTTGGTGATTAACACGGTAGTGCATTACTACACCGTGGGTCACATGACAGCCCTTACAGCGCTAAAGCAGTTACCATCGGAGATTGAAGCCACGGCGGCATCGGTGAAGCTTCCTCAATACAAGTTGTTCTTTAAAGTGACATTACCTGTGTGCTTACCTGCGATTTTGGATATTGCGACTTACTTGTTTGTTAATGCATTGACCACCACTTCTGCGGTAGTATTCCTTTACTCAACCGATACGATTCCGGCTTCGGTCTCGATTCTGAATATGGACGATGCAGGTCAAACTGGCGCTGCAGCAGCGATGGCTGTGATGATCATGATGGCTGCCGCAATTGCGAAGATTGTTCAGATGACTTTGGGTAAATTGTTAGAGAATCGCACACAAGCTTGGCGCAAAAGATAAGGACACTTCGTGCAATACGTAAAAATTAAAGATTCGATTGTTGAACAGATTGAAGCGGGCATGTTATCGCCGCGTCAAAAACTGCCAGCAGAGCGTAAGTTGGCGGAGTCGTTCGATACTACACGCGTCACTCTGCGTGAAGCTTTATCACTGCTGGAAGCAGAAGGTCGAATCTATCGCGAAGATCGCCGAGGTTGGTTTATCTCACCCGAGCCATTGCGTTACGACCCAACCCAAACTCTGAACTTCCCGAACATGGCGAAAGCGCAAAATCGCGTGCCAAAAACGGAGTTGGTCGCAGCAAAAGGAACGTTGGCAAACAAACAAGCGGCACGCTTGCTGGACTTGCAACCTTTCTCGGACGTGTATCGAGTCGACCGTGTGCGATACCTTGAAGATAGACCTGTAGGATTCGTAACAAACTATATTCGCCCAGAGCTGTTTCCGAATCTGCTGGACTATGATTTGTCAAACTCACTGACGGACATTTACCGCGAGCATTATGGCGTGACGTATCAAAAGATTCGCTACCGCATTTCAACCAGCACTTTGTTGGGTGAAATGGCTCAGGCACTGCGCGCGACAGCCGGCACGCCCGCGATGGTAGTGGAGCGCATCAACTACAACCAGCACGGTGAGTTGATTGATTGCGATATCGAGTATTGGCGACACGATGCCATCAGCATTGAATCTCTGGCGGAACTCAATCGTTAAGTGGATTTTCTCATTATCTAAGGCTCCATCTCGGGGCCTTTATTTTATTCAGACAGGAACATTGAAATGGATTTGTTGGCGATTGGTCTCGTCGTTTTCTCTGCTGTTCTCCATGCGGGGTGGAATATCCTTGGCAAAAGCAACTCTGGGTCAGGGCTCGCGTTTACCATGGCCGCCAGCTTTTCTGCATGTTTCATTCTTACCCCTTATTTGATTTGGTATTTGGCAACCATTGGCTGGACATCATTACCGAGTGAGTTTTGGGGATTGCTGTTCATTAGCGGCATTTCACAAATGGTTTATCTGGTTGGTTTGATTGTCGCTTATAAGCACGCTGATGTGGGGGTGGTTTATCCGATTGCTCGGGCACTGCCTGTGATGATGGTCGGCGCAATCAGTGTTGCATTGGGACATGAATTATCTAGTCAGCAGTGGCTTGGATTCTTACTAATTGCTCTTGGTTGTATGCTTGTACCACTGACGAATTTTCGTCAGATGACATTGGGCTCTTATTTGAACGTTGGTGTGTTCTGGGCATTGATTGCCGCAATAGGCACAACGGGTTACTCGGTAGTCGATAAAGAAGCGCTGAGTTTACTCACAGGACAAGCATCAGAGATCTTGAATGATCAGTACAGTGCAATCTTCTACTTGGGCGTGCAGTTTTGGGCAATTGGTATTCCTGCCCTTGTGTGGTGCTTAGTTACGGACAAGCCAGATGAGATTAAGACAGCGTGGCAGATCCGCAAAACAGCCAGCATGGCAGGGGTAATGATGGCATCCACCTACGGCTTGGTGTTGTTTGCGATGACCATGACCGACAACGTAAGTTTGGTGGTGGCACTAAGGCAAATCAGCATCGTGTTTGGATTGTTTATGGGGATTTGGTTTCTGTCTGAGAAATGGTATCTCACCCGAGGGCTTGGCGTTACTTCTATCGTGGCGGGGATCATTCTCGCGCTTACGTATTGACCTATATTCACGAAAAAAGGCAGCGAATGAGCCTCTCGCTGCCTTTTGTATTAACTTGTAAGCCTTGTTTAAAAACGCAGTTGCGCACCAAACATCACGCCGCTAGAGTCAAAATCGCTGTTTTTTGAGTACACATATTCTGCATTCAAACCAAAGTGTTTATAGCTCCAGCCGATACCGCCAGCCGCTTCACCTCCGACACTTGAGTGTTCGATGTTCTTGCTCTGACCGTTCACTTTATAAGTGTACTCGAGAGTGTAGAGAGTGACACCTGCCTTGCCGTACAGTTCGAAACCTGAACCCAGAGGATAGCTAGCATAGCCACTCAAGCGAGGTCCGGAGAAGCTCGTATCGGTGACTTCTGAAATCGGACTCACGAGTATCGAGCCGATACCGTCAAACGCGCCTTTATAACCTGCTTCGATACCAAAGTTATGTGTTGGCATGTAGCGGTAATATATTTCACCTAAGAACATGTCGCCTGATTCTTTGCTTGTCGGAGCATCGTAGTTCACATCGCCATAGCCAATGTTTGTACCTATGATGTGCACACTGGTTTCTGCATTGGTTGACAAAGAAAAAGCCGACAGCACTAAAGCAGTAATGAATGAATAACGCATGAACGCTTCTCCTTAGCTTTTAGCTTGCTCGCCTTTTAATATTTGTTCGAAAGTGACCTTGGTGTTGTCTAGCCATTCATAACGGCGACGATACATCGAACGCTTAGAGCGCGACATGCCTTCGATATCTCGACGGGGTGCATTTACATCAATTGAGTAAAAATGACGATTGTATTCGGTGCCGCCCAATTCTTGCCAGAGTGCATCGTAATCCGTTTTTATTCGCCCTTTGCTGTAACGTTTAGCTGCGTAAGTATGGGACTGCGTTTTCACCGCTAGAATCGTATTTACTTCCCAAATTTGTGCGAGCAAAGTGAGCAAGCTCACCATCAAGCTTTTTGGTCTCTGTCCGTAAAGCTTACGAGTTAGCTTTTTAATTTTCGCGTTGTTTTCTTCACTGCTTCGCGGTCCTTGTAAGCCGCCAATCATAATGCTGCGTCCAGATTCGATGTGACCGAGCGTAAAAGAGAGCGTGTAGAAGTTGCCATCTTCAGCGCTGTGCAGCACTAGGCTCATATCGCCTTCTTTTTGATAACGTGCTTCGTATACTAATCTCACCGAGTATAGTATTTCGTCAATTTCAAAAGAGGCTAATGTTAGGCCTTTCGAGTCTGTGTAGATTTCTTCGATTGTTTGTTTAGAAAACAGTTCTGAAATCGTTTTGTAGTGATCAACCACCAAGTTAGAACGATCGAACGCTGAGTTGTTTTTGATGATATACGGACGAAACGGCTTCTCTAAAAATCGATGCGTACGTGTACAAAGCAACTCTAACAATGACGATTCAATATTGTCTGAAAGGTGCTTAAACGCACGTTTGTAATAAAGCGCACGAAAGATGAACTTAGCTCTGTAGGTCCAAATTGGCTTGTAGACATCAGCATAATCATCTGAGTAAATGGTTTTGCTATGGTAAAAAATGGATTTGTTCGCGGTCATTTTCACTCCAGATTAACTTGTGCTCAATAGCGACAATTAAGAACCGACGGACGAGCAGCGAAGAACCCGAAAAAGGAGGAATGCAAAGCACGACTGAAAAGAGGTGGTTTTTGCTGTGTCCGACATTTGTGTGAGGTTTTGAACACTGTTCTTTTGCTGGAATTCTAAGAGAAAATTGACCTTAGGTATTGTATGGTTTGGTAAGGAAGTGTCAGGTTGAAACCCATTGTTCAAAAGGAAGAAAATGCGAATGTCGGCTGAATATGACGTTGAGTTGCTAAGTTATTGTGAAATAAGTTGAACGAAAATTGAACATTATTTGAAATTGTTTTGACGTGTTTTAGGTCTTTATACGTACCTTATAAGTATCGAGCCAATTTTGGCCCGATGTAAAGGTAAGTAAGGAGAGGTTTATGAAACGCTTAACAACTTTAGCAAGTACGATTGCTCTGATTGCTGCACCTTCTATGGCTCTTGCTGGTGGTTATCAGTGGACAAACGATACCGAAACTATCCATGGCGACGTAATGGATAGCAAACAAGCGGCTTATGAAACGGGCCGAGACATGATCCAAAGCTACCAAAATAAATCATCTGGACAACTCCGTGATGAGTTTACGAGCCTTACAACGTATGTTGATCGCCAATCGTTTTCTATCACTGACTCAAAAGTCATGGTAAATGAGTTCTTGCAAAGTGACGGGCAAGTTGTTTACCAGCCTATTCTCAATGTTCAATACGAGTACCGCATGCGTGATACCGGTAAATACTAACCAGTAAGACGGACTTGAATTATTTACCACTAATATTTTTTGCTGTTTGTTTTGGGGAGCCACGAGCTCCCCATTTTGTTTTTGTCGAAAGCGAAAATTTTCACACTCTCAGTGCAACATTTTCTATCGCTCAGCGTTAGATTTTCTTGCTCGTTGATTGTCATCATCGTTTGTAAAGTGTTTGCGGAAATGGATGTAACGCACTAACGAGGATACCCGATGACACATCATTCATATTGGTTCAAGCAGGCAATTGAAGCTGAGCAACCAGAAACGCCACAACCGTTACAGCAGAACATTAATACTGACGTTGCGATTGTTGGTGGCGGATACACCGGACTTTGGACCGCGATTATGATTAAGCAGCAATCTCCGGCAAAACAGGTGGTTGTTATCGAAAAGGGCTTATGTGGCAGTGGTGCATCGGGCGCAAACGGCGGTTGTATGCTGACTTGGTCTACCAAGTTCCCGACATTGAAACGGTTATTCGGTGAAGAACATGCTGCTTGGTTAGTAAAAGAGTCGGAACAAGCAGTGCTAGAGATTGACGACTTTTGTCAGCAGCACAACATCGATGCGCAATTATCGTTAAATGGGGTTTATTACACTGCAACCAATCCGGCTCAAACTGGGGGAATGCAGCCAGTTGTGGACGAGTTAAAGCGATTAGAAGTGAACAGTTGGCGTCGTTGCTCGGTGGAGGAACTGCGTGCCAATGCGGGATCGCCGCGCAATATAGAAGGCTTTCACTCTCCAGTTGCAGCCAGCGTTCAACCTGCTTTATTGGCGAGAGGATTAAGACGCGTCGCAATGGAGTTGGGTGTTGAAATCTATGAGAATACGCCGATGACGCGTCTAGATTATGGAAAACCTGCCACTGTCTGTACACCTAAAGGAAATGTTCAAGCGCAGCAGGTGGTATTGGCATTAAATGCATGGATGGTGGAGCAGTTTAAACAGTTCAAAAACAGTATCGTGGTGGTCTCTTCCGACATGGTGATCACCAAGCCGCTTGGTGACGCACTACCTCTATCTGGTTGGCAGGCAGGTTCTAGCGTGTTGGATTCACGTATCTTCGTCCACTATTACCGAGATACGCCAGATGGCCGTTTGATGTTGGGGAAAGGCGGCAATCAGTTTTCTTTCAATAACCAAGTTGACGCAATGTTTAACAAGCCAACACGCTACCAAGGTCTACTGCGCAAGTCGTTCGATAAGTTGTTTCCTCATTTGAGAGGGGAGGAGTTTGCTTATTCATGGACGGGGGGCTCTGATCGTTCTGCTACTGGTTTCCCTTTTTTCGGCGAGCTAGATAAACAGAGCAATATCTTTTACGGATTTGGTTATTCAGGCAATGGTGTAGCGCAGACTCGAATGGGCGGAAAAATCTTATCTTCGTTGGCATTGGGAATCGATAATGAATGGACGAAAAGCGGTTTAGCCAAAGGGCCGTTGGGGCATTTCCCGCCAGAGCCATTCCGTTGGACGGGAGCAATGATGGTACGCAACGCGGTACGTCGCAAAGAGGAAGCAGAAGATAACGAGCAGACGCCATTCATCTGGGATAAGTGGCTAGCAAAACTCGCGGGACCAGCAGGCAAAGCGGATAAGCTTGACTAAACTGAAGACTTTAGCCACAAACGAGACAGTTTGCAGTGAAAGTCATTGGGGCGCGATGAAGCCTTGTGTTAGCCTCTGTCTTTCAAGCTCAGATTTAAAAGGTGAGTCATAAAATGAAAGTATTCAGCAACTTCGATAGCGGCAGCATTCACGTAGTGAAAGCGGACGACAAAAACGACATCCAACTCAAAATTCCTAACGACAATATGTCGGAATTCTACCAGTGGTTCCACTTCCGTCTTGAGACAGAAGCCGAGCAATCACACACCATCAAATTGCTTGATTTGGCTAAATCGGCTTATCCAGAAGGATGGCAAGGTTACGATGTGGTTGCGTCTTACGATCGTGAAGAATGGTTCCGAGTACCGGCAGAGTTCGATGGCGACACGCTGACTTTCACTGTAATCCCTGAGCGCAGCTCAATTTACTTCGCGTACTTTGCGCCATACACGTACGATCGTCATTTAGACTTGTTACACATGGCACAAAGCGCGCACCACTGCCAACTTGAAACACTAGGCCACACATTAGACGGCAACGACATGAGCTTGCTTACTTTCGGTGAGCCAGAAGAAGGTAAAAAGAAAATCTGGATGATTGCACGTCAGCACCCAGGTGAGACGATGGCAGAATGGTTCATGGAAGGTATGATCCAACGTCTGTTAGATGAAAACGACACGGTTGCGCGTGCATTGCTTGAAAAAGCGGTGCTTTACGTCGTACCAAACATGAACCCAGACGGTGGTATTCGCGGTCACTTGCGTACCAACGCAGTAGGTGTAAACCTAAATCGTGAATGGCAAACGCCATCAATGGAAAAGAGCCCAGAAGTCTACCTTGTGCGTCAGCGCATGCTGGAAACGGGTGTTGACATGTTTTTAGATATTCATGGCGATGAAGCGATTCCGTATAACTTCGTCGCTGGCTCAGAAGGTATTCCTTCTTACGATGAAAATCTTGCCGCTTTAGAGACATCATTTAAGCAAGCGTTACTGACTATTACGCCAGAGTTCCAAGATGAGATTGGTTACGATAAAGATGAGCCTGGTAAAGCGAATTTGACTGTGGGTTCAAATTGGGTTGCAGAGCAGTTCAAATGCTTGTCTTACACAATCGAAATGCCATTTAAAGATAACAACAATCACCCAGATCCACTTTACGGTTGGTCTCCTGAGCGTAGTGTCTTGTTTGGGCAAGATGTATTAGCTGCAACGTTAACCGTAGCGGATAAAATTTAGCGCGACGAGTTAACGCTTTTTCATTATTTCGAAAACAGCTCATTTAAATGAGCTGTTTTTTTGTGCTCTCCACATCCATGCTCCCCTGTAAAAATTTGTTGCCATTCACAAGCTTAAATGATGATTCTTAAATTTGAGAAAGTGGCTTTTTATGGTGATTTGCGTCACAGAAAGTTGGCTTCTTTGTGATATTCTCCGCAACGAATTGACTATGGCTAAACCAACGCAACGAACTTTATTTTTCGGTTGGGTATGCGGATGAAGCTCATGAATAGATGGTCTTGAGGTTACCTTTTTCCGTTTTACGTCATTGGCGTTTGAATATCATTTTTGATTCTTTCCTACGCTATTTAGCTATTTCTATTCGAAGAAAAGAGAAAGTTACGGCTTCATATTTTACGGCAGTATGCTGCCGCGATGTGTTGCTTTGTGTACAAGAAAAAGGAAAAGAATAATGAAAAAAATCGCTATAGCAGTGGCTACTGTACTTGCTGGTGGTGTGATCTCAAACGTTGCACTTGCTGACACTTACATGGGCGGTAAAGTAGGTTACAACTCTCTAAACGATGCGTGTTACCTAAACGAACCTTGTGACGACGACAGTTTTGCAGCATCTATGCACTTAGGCTACAGCTTCAACAAGTACGTTGCGGCAGAGTATGGTGTTGATTACCTTGGTGACTTCACTGCAAACTTCAAAAAGCCTGGCCTAAACACCGTTGATGGTGATCTTTGGGCATTGACGCTTGCTCCTAAATTTAACCTACCACTAACGGATTCTTGGAATCTATTCGCGAAAGTTGGTGCTGCATACATGATGGCTGGTGACGAGAAAGATTTCGTACCAACTGGCTCTCTGGGTGCTGAATACCAAATCAACTACAACTGGAGCCTACGTGCTGAATACCAACGCTACCAAGATATGTCTGATGATGTAATTGAAGACATGGATTCAGATTTCTTCGGTATCGGTTTCAACTACAAGTTTGGTTCTGAGCCAGTCGTTCAAGAAAAAGCCGTTGAAGAGGCGGTAGAAGCACGTCCTGCAACACGCATTGTAGATCACGTTTACCCTGCTCAAACAACAGCGACAGTACAATTCGACTTAGAAAGTGCAGAAGTGAAAGACGCGTCGAACCTTTCTGGTACCGTTGATTTGATGAATACTTACCCACAAGCTCAAGTTGAGATCACGGGTTACAGCGATACGACAGGTTCTGCTGCTTACAACAAGCAACTCACAGAAAAACGTGCGAAAGCCGTTGCTGACGAGTTCCAAGCAAAAGGTATTGCGGCTGAGCGTATGACAGTGAAAGGCATGGGTGAAGCTAACCCAGTGGCAAGCAACGAGACACGTCAAGGTCGTCAAATGAACCGTCGTGTTGAAGTGGTTGTTCCTGCGTTTGAATACCAAACAACTGAAAAAGCAGAATAATTCCTGCTTAAGATAAAGTTCCAAAAGCCAGCGTGTATCACGCTGGCTTTTTTGATCCCGCTTAACTAACTCAGTAGTTGTGTAGAAACATAGTTATATCGGGACGCTTTGACATATGCTCAACATACGTAAACTCAGCACCTTCATCAATTTGTCATCACCAGTTCATAGCATGACAGCTAAATGTCTGGGAGAATGATATGCAAAGTTTACCGCCGCTCAATTTGCTCCGAGCTTTTGAAGCCACGGCGCGACTACAGAGTTTTACAAAAGCCGCAGAGGAGCTAAATGTGACTCGTGCGGCCGTAAGCCAACAGGTGAAATCGCTAGAGTCACAGCTCAATGCGACGTTATTCGAGCGCAAGGGCACGCACCTTACGCTGACCTGCTCAGCACAAGAATACTGGCCTGTGGTTAATCATGTGCTTCAAACATTATCGACCACGACGCAGCATTTATTTACTCGTCCCAAGAATACGCAAGTTAACTTACATGTCGCTCACAGCTTTTGCTCTCAGTGGTTAATGCCAAGGTTGGCTGATTTTCAGCGACAATTCCCAGACATTTCCTTTAAAATCTCGACCACTGCTAATACGGTTCCAAACGCCAGTGCGATTGCGGATATCGAAATTATTAACGGAGATGGAGATTGGCAAGAGCAAGAAGCCATACGATTAACCCAAGAAAACTGGATTGTTGTCGCAAGCCCCGGCTTTATGCATTTAAACCCGATAAATGACCTCTCGCAGTTAGCTAAAGCGCCTAAAATCTGTACTAGCGGTTATCATGAATCTTGGCAAGAGTGGCTTTCACACCAAGGTTACCAAGGGAAGGTGAGCAAAGTCGTCGCCGAGTTTGAACACTCATTGCTTGCTATTCATGCTGCGATTAATCAACTTGGCGTGTTGCTGGTAAGAGACTTTCTTGTTGAGGATGAGCTGCAACAGGGCGTATTAGTCCAGGCTGGAAATTGGCATATGCCAAGTTCTGGTGCACATTATATGGTGGTTCGAGTATCCGAAAAATCACACGTAAACACCTTTGCTCAATGGTTAATACAGAGTCTTTAATGTTCGTTCAGCGAGTAAGTAGAGCGCATGTGTGGTTTGGCTATTATTAGCAGTAGCAAGTCATCAGTCTAGGACTGAGCGACATGCTTAATGACATCTAATAACCACTGATTTACCGGAGCTTGCTGTTGAGAGCGACGACAGCTCATCACGTAGCGAACATCAAGCTCTAGCCCAGCAGGAAGCGCGATACTCCGGCAACCCTTAGGAACATGTCCACTCATCGTTATGCCAAAATGATTCGTTTGCAGAAGCACTTTTTGAATCATCGCTGGGTGCTCAATTTCCACTTTAGGTGTGGTTCTAAAACCCATATGTTTGAGCCTTTCCAACACAGGGTATCGGTAGTCGTTCCATCCCGGCGTTTTAAAAAGTATAAAAGGGTATTCTTCTAGCTCTTGGGAGTTTTGAGCGGGATGATCTTGTCGAACAAAAAATACCGCTTTTCCTCGCCCCAGTTCGGTCTGAACAATTGACTGTGGCAGATCTTCATCAAAGTAATGAATCGCAATGGCGTTTTCACCGTCAATTAATCGTTTTTTTGCTTCGCTACCCCAGCGCAAACATGAGAATTTTGCTTCTGGAGCGTGCTTTAGTAACTCCAAGTAAAACTTGTCACCGAAGTACTCCCAAAACAATGTGTTGGCATAAATAGTGATTGAGCCGTCAAAATGAGCTGGTGAAAAATGCTGTGGTTTGATGGAATCAATACTGTTGATTATTTGCTCAAAATGCGCAATATTCGCTTCCACAAAAGCTGTTGGTTCAAAGCCATTTTTGGTCTGAACGAATAGCGGATCATTGAGCTGAGTTTTCATCTTTGTCAGATTTTTGCTGATTGCTCCTGACGTTTTACCGAGTGATTCTGCGACTAACCGGACGTTACGTAACTCATACATCCGTTTTAATACCAAAATATTTTGAATATCCAGATTAACGCTCATACATTGTCTCGCTTGGCTTTTGTCGACAAATCATATCGCTGAATTTCTTAAGAAAAGACAACGCTCGGTCAATTTAAGTTGCTGCCTTATCCCTGATTTATTGAAGGTAACGATAAGTTATTCTTGGTTACATCAGTTTATTAGCATGGATTTCCATTTGGTAAATAATGGCTTTCCTCGTATGAGCGCGTTTCTGTTGTTACAGTTTTTCCACCGAAAGAAAGTAAGAACGATAATAGAGGTGATGTATGAAAAAACTAATCGCACTTGTTTTGATGGTTTGCTCAACAAACGTAGCATTTGCTGGCGATGGGTCATACACGGGCACGATTGATATGACGATGGCAACGAAAAATCAGGTTGACGTAGAGCGTGCAGATTCTCAATTGACGCTGAAGGGTCGCAATGAAATGGCCTATGGCGGTGTAACAATCCATTCGGATGCTGCAACTCAAAAAATTGAACTCCGTGGTCGACGTGATTAATCGAATAGTTTCTTGTTAAGAAAATGCCGCGAAGAACGCGGCATTTCTATATGTAATATCATCAGATCATAATTACCAGATAAGCGTATGGTGAGAAGCTAAGCGCAATGACCACTTGCCATTATTCGCATGGCGGTGCCATATGAATGACAGCTAAGCCCCCCAAAGAGGTTTCACGGTATTTTTTATTCATATCTTTACCAGTCTGATACATGGTTTCGATAACTTTATCTAACGAAATTAAGCATTTACTTGTGCGCTTTAATGCCATACGCGATGCATTAATCGCTTTCATTGCTCCCATGGCATTTCTTTCAATACAAGGTACTTGAACCAAGCCGCCAATCGGGTCACAAGTCATACCCAATGAATGCTCCATCGCAATTTCCGCAGCAATACAAATCTGCTCGTTACTGCCCCCTCTTAGCGCTGTTAAGCCAGCGGCAGCCATGGATGAAGAAACCCCAACTTCTCCCTGACACCCCACTTCTGCACCAGAAATTGACGCGTTAGTTTTATATAAGATGCCGATAGCGCCGGCGACTGCGAGAAAGTCTTTTAGCTGTTTAACATCGAGCTCTTTGATGAAGCGATGGTAGTACATCAATACCGCCGGAATCACCCCTGCTGCACCATTCGTTGGAGAAGTGACGACTTGCCCTCCTGCTGCATTTTCTTCACTAACCGCAAAGGCAAAGAGATTGATCCAATCCATGATCTCCATCGGATCGTTTTCAACTGCAGCGTTGGCTTCGAGCTTTTTCAAAAGGTTTGGTGCTCGACGAGTGACATTTAGACCACCTTCCAAAATCCCTTCCGTATCGAAGCCACGTTGCATGCAGAGCGACATCACTTTCCAAATTTGCTCTGCTCTTTGGTTAATTTCTTCGTCTGAGCGAAATGCGAGTTCGTTTTGGAGGATCATGCCTCCCAAGCTGAAACCGTTCGTCTCGGCTTTTTCCAGCATCTCATCTGCGGATGTAAACGGAAATGGTACTGCGACCTCATCTTGTTGCGTGCCGTTCTCTAGTTCGTCGGCGGTGGCGATGAATCCGCCCCCAATGGAGTAATAAATTTCAAACGCTACTTGATCTCCAGCAGCGTCTAATGCCGTAATCGTCATGCCATTTTCATGCAGGGGAAGGTTGTCGCTATGAAAGACGATGTCATGGTCGTAGCTAAACTCAATCTGGTGTGTACCGGCGAGCATGAGCGTATTATTGTCTATGGTATTTTGTAGCGCACTTTTGGCACTGCTCATTTTGATGGTATCAGGTTTATTTCCCATCAAACCAAGGACCGTGGCTCGGTCTGTATGGTGCCCTCGACCTGTCAGTGACAATGAGCCATAAAGGTCCACTTGCACCCGATGCACTTTCGCCATAGAGTCGCTAACTAGCTGAGTGAAATGGAATCCGGCAAGCATAGGACCATTAGTGTGGGAGCTGGATGGCCCGACACCAATTTTAAATATATCGAAAATCGACAGCATAATTGACTTCCTTTAGCAGTGAACCTTTATAAAGGTCTCTAGAACAGTGTTGTTAACTAGATGTTAAAGCTTGTGGGTCGGGAGTGAAAGAAGATTTTTGTAACACTGCCAACTAAGCGCGAGATTTTAAAATGAAGTTAGACAACATCGTCATCGTTTTAGGTAAACGCCTCGTCAATAACAGGTTGACCTCTGAGGGCATAACCAGAGTCGAAGTTTTGTCTTGTAGGACTGCATCACTACCGACAGAGCGAACGGCGATTATTTTTTGTGGCGGAGTAACGCAAGGACAAAGTGTTTCTGAAGCAGAGGCGATGTACGCGTATTTTAGAACCCTAAACGCAGACTCTGTGAATCCGTTCCCTGAACGTCATATACTCTTAGAAACGGAGTCGTTGAACACGTTTCAAAACATGCGTTATGTTTCCCAAGTTTTGTGCAAAAGTGGGTTGTTCGAGTTATGGTCGGGGCATCTGGTTGAGGTTATCTTGCTATCTAATGACTACCACCTCGAACGAATCATTGATATCCAGAATTTGATGGATGAGCAAGGCTTATTACGAGTACTTAAATCCGATTGCGAATCCATGGGGGTGACTCTCAATATTCCACTGGATATCAGCAAACATATTAGCGTGCCATACCCACATAAAGGGCTTATGGCGGAGACATTCTTGCTACTCGATGAACTCACAACCTACCGAGTTTATTTAGAAGGGGTCAAGCATGGCGCATTTTTCCGAGATTTATCAATTGTCCGAAAAAAGCCACTTTTGATCGCAAGAGATGCTATTCACAAATTGCTCTCTTTACCGCTCGATAAAGAGGCTTTGCAACATATTGAAGAAATGAAAAAGGCCGTCGAAATGACGGCCTTGGATGAATCTGTAGGTGCTGCGGAAAAGGCATTAAGTATCTTCCATCCGATACTGACTGCATTGAACCGTCGCTTTGATCCTGAGTCTATTCATTAAGCTCGCGTTTTGTGCGGACGGCGCTTAATGCTATCAAACAGTAGCAAAGCAGTTCTATACCTTCTTCTGAGATATTTTTAACATCACGGATGTAATTTTCGTCCATCACTTGTTGCCAAAAACTACCCATACCATACAAACGAGAGAAGACTAATAATAGCATTACAGCACCAACTAATAGCTTCATATGTGGCACCGTTAAAATGGTCGCCATTTCGTTCATGGTACCTTTACCACCTTGGTAAGCTTTGGCGCAAGCCAGTGCGGTGACAGCAAGTGCTGGGAAAACCCAAGAGCCATGATGAATCATGTCTGTCCAATAGTCCGTTTCGCGAATAATCAGTACTGCAAAAAATCCTGCAATCAAAATAGCCGCATGCTTTAGCTGAGGCTGTTGTTTCGATAAGCTGAAAAACGACCATGATGCAATAGCAAGCATCACAAGCTGGAGCGTTTCTGTAACGGAAAGCTCGCCAAGGCTTGATCCCAACACGACATAATCAAGACGAAGACTAAGGTTAACGAGAATACTTATAGCGACAATCATCAAGGCGTTTAAACTCGATTTATAAATAATGCGCTTTGATTTTTCAGTAACAACGTTGCTTGGGGCTGACTCGGCTTCTTTTACTATTTGTGTTTTCATCTTGCTCACCTGTCCCAGAAAATGTGGAAGAAATGTGAATTAGTGTGATCTGTGTTTGGAATTTTATTGTCCAAGTGGAAAGTTATGTCAGGGGAATGTCAAGAATAGAACACTGTTCGATATAGGGTCGATGTGCGGTAAAGTCAGAGATATGTAAAAACAACGTAAGAACACTTTGATAAATCAAATAAAAAAGGAGCCCAAAAGCTCCTAAGTGATAGAGGGAAGGTGACGTATCGATAAAAATAATTAGTAGTTGTCACCCTCATTTTCTTTGTGATTCTCGCGATAGTATTCCCATTGCTCGACGCGTTCATTGTCCGACAGCACACAGTAAGTGACACGTTCGCCGTTTTCCGACACGGTATCCAGCTCACCACCTTGCTGAACACAGTATACGGCTGCGGGATTTGCAACGGAGGTATACTCAGTTGATCGGGTCGCTCCCTCGTAAGTTGAACAACCAGCCAGTACCAATGTTGCAGCCATAGCCATCATTAAATTTGTCTTTTTCATTCTTTATCTCCGCATGGGGTGGGCGAGTATTGTATTGATTATAGGCAACTTTAAGAGATTATTGTCTTATCGATGTTAAAAGTAAGAGGGACGTATAAGAATTTAGATATTCTCATTTATTGCTGATTAGCACGTCACACTTCTGTTCTTGGCGTATTGTTGTGAAGGTCATATCAATCACTTCCTGACAAGCGCTCGAACGTACCTGGCCTACAACAATGATTTAAAGTGTGAAATTCGGTAATATGCGCACAAAACATTGACCGTGGTATTTTCGATGAGACATTTAAAATCGACCGTTCATCCAGACATAGAGCATTTGGATGACAAAATTGTTTTTCAGCGCAATGCAGCGCGAGCCATTGTACTTGATGGTGAAGATGTGCTGTTGCTCTATACAGAACGTTACCATGACTACACGCTACCAGGCGGTGGTATTGATGATGGTGAAGATGTCATTGCTGGATTAGTCCGTGAATTAGAGGAAGAAACGGGCGCCCAAAATATACATGGTATTAAGCCTTTCGGAATCTTTGAGGAGTTTCGTCCGTGGTACAAGGATGACGCTGACGTGATGCACATGGTGTCGTATTGTTATACATGTAAAATCGAACGTGAGCTAGGCGAAACGGCGTATGAAGATTACGAAGTTAAAAATGGAATGCGCCCGGTATGGATGAACATACACGAAGCAATTGCACACAATGAAAAAACGATGGCAGAAAGCCCGAAAAAAGGCATGAGCATTGAGCGCGAAACGTTTTTACTTCAGTTGATTTCTAAAGAATTACTATAAACAGCTAGTTTGCATCATTACGACTTAGCTTCTGTTGGCTCTATTGTGGGCAAAGATTTTAGAGCAATAAAAAAGTCCGGACTCCCCCCCGGAACCCGGACTTATTCCAGACGCGCAAGCGAAGCGTCATCTTGATATGTTAGATTTGTTTCGAACTATGAAAACAATAGCTGTTTTACATTTAGTGTGTAAATAATTATTAGGTCTGACCATTGGTTTTCATGTTTTTTTGCAAACGCAATGTGACGCATATCTACCCAATTGCCAAGCGCAATTGGGGTGCTTTTTAGTAAACCACTACTCTTTCTTATCTTTGAGATACCTTACCTCAACTTTTTTGCACACGTTTGCATAGAGATCACGAGTTTTCAAATTCGCCGAACAGGATCTTGTGATTTTACGTTTCTCTGACATTGAGCTCTGTCGTAGCTTTTATCACAAATTAACTAGCGGAGGCAGTCGGCTAAAGTCGACCAGCGGTTGTGAAATCATAGGAGCGTCTGGAGCAAATAAGAGTAAAGGTTGAAATGATGAGGATTGTAACTGACCGATATCTATCAACTTTTCCAATGCATAGAAGCGGCTGACATATTGGCGAGTCTCGTTAGGCAGCGTGAGTTGTTGGAAATCTCGACTTCCTGCTCGCTGAATAGCACGTGCAACACGTCCTTCTCCGGCATTGTATGCAGCTAAAGTGAGAGCCATATTTTGATCGAATTTGTTGTATAAAAACGCCAGGTACTTGAGCGCGGCCGTTGTGCTAGCTTCTGTGTCAAAGCGATCGTCTTGTTTTGTATTTATCGTTAATCCGAATCGTTTCGCTGTGGCTGGTATCAGTTGCCAAAGTCCGGCGGCGTTAGCATGAGAAACGGCTTTGGGATTGTAAGAAGACTCTAACATTGGCACTAAGGCTAGGCTATTTGGTAATGAGTGGTTTTGAAGCTGTTTGAAAATGTGGTTAATTACCGGTTTGGATGAATCGAGACGCTTGGCAATTTGTGGCTTGTATGGGGCTAATACTTGATACTGCGTTTGAATATCGGCAGCATTTGGTTTTGCCTGGCATGTGATTGGAAGGTAGGACAGAAAGGCAATAAAAATAAAAAGGCCTACAGTACTCAGCCGAGATGGCGACTGAATCTGTAGGCAAGACGAACATCGTTTAGAACGATTTATCTTCATAAGTGTGTTGCACAGGTTGTTTGAGTTGACTGACCAACTCATGGAACGCCGCAGAGCTGTGGCCATTGCTCTGATTGTATTGTTGGCACTGACTTACCAACGTTTCCAATAGCGCCCATTGTTTTCTAGCTTGCATACCTATTTGGGCAGGCAAAGCATTGAAAATTCGTTTTACGCTGGCGTCATTACACGCTAACCCCAGCGCTCGCATACACTGGCTTCTGTCATTGGCGGAGCGGCTGAGTTTATTGAGTATCGGCATTTGTTTCTGAACATTGTCGTTCAGTGCCTCTCCATCAAACTTTAAGTACAATACCTTTTGCTGCTGCAGCAAAGGAAGCAGTTGTTGATAAAGCTTAATATCCTCAGATATAGAGCGAACAAATTGTTGAATTCGCTGCGATACTGCGCTTGCCATGATGTCTTCCTAGCGTTTTATTACTCGTGACCTGTATGGAACTGCATGATTGCCTTGGATAGCACTTTTGTATCTAGGCTAAGTTCACCACGCGCTAATGCGTTGCGTACTTGTTCTACTTTTTCCATATCAACATCAGGTAGTGATGCCATTTCAGCTTGAGCGCGATCTATCGCTACGGTATTCGCTTGAAATGCAGGCTCGTGTACTTTGCTCTGTTCGACGACGTCGACAGGCTGTTTGCTTGCTTGCTGTAATTTTGTTTGTGGGACATGACCGCCCGCGACTTTGTCGATTTTCATGCTGTGGTCCTCATCATCATGTTCTAAATTAAGTAGGCGGTTAGAATGTGATAAACATTAAATATTTTTTTTGTACTCGAAGTTCAGTGTTACTGACGAGAGCCAAAATTAAAAAATGTTACCCCGAGTCAAAAAATCAAAATTGAGTATGAACCTGGTTTAATCCAGTTACGACTGCTCTTATGACCTTGCCCGAACTTGGGTTTTCCACGTCAATTTGTTGCCCTTTCGCTCCATCTTCTAAGGCGACTCCTTTTGTGCTGGCACTAAATCCATTTTTGCTCGCAATGACTATGACTTCATTGCCTTTCTCGATTAGAGGTGGGGCCGACAAATTGGATGGATTAACCACTTGTCCAGCCCGCAAACGACGAGAGGTTTCTAAGCCTACTGCTTGCTCGGGGCGAGTATAAAAATCGTCTTGGCGAGAGATGGTTCGGGTTTCAAGCTTTATGTGTTTAGCCGTTACGACTTCATTTCGGCCAACCGTGGTTGTCGCGACCAAAACAGGCAGAGTCAGCGAAGACTTTATCGTAACGTTAATTCGCCATGGTGATGCGATATTGTCGCAGCTGACTGAGCGCTTGAGGTTACCGACTGGCAACGTGTTGTTGTCACGACCTGTGATAACTAAAGGAGATTCACATTCTGGCAAGTGATTGGCGGAACCGGGCACCCACATGTCGAAGTCTAGTTTGTACTCCCCCCACTGATTGGAGAGCGCTACGCGATCCACCTCTTGTTCGAAATCCGTTGCTACAACGGACCTTATCTCTTCAACGCTTAGGGTTTTGTCATTGGTGTTGGCGAATGCTTGTTCTGATGTCAAAGCGAGTAACGTCAGCATTATTGTTGAGGAAGTAGACACTTTCCTCTTGTTTTTAATGCTTTCCGAGAGCCGGAAGTTTGGCTTCCATCCTTGTTTGTAAGTCATTGATATATATAGCTATTTTTTATGGCACGTATCTTGTTTGTATGTTGGCGTATTCGAGCCAACTGTAAGGAAGATGCATGGCGATCACATTTGAAAATGCTTTAGGAGTACATCCAGAGGCACTTAATTTTCGCGTTCAGCGTACCAAAGTCCTCGCCAGTAACCTAGCAAATGTTGACACCCCTGGGTATTTGGCGAAAGACCTAAGTTTCACCACCGTAATGAACCAAGTAACGGCAGGTGGTGTGAACAAACCGGTGCCAAAGTTCCAGGTTCAGGCCCAATACTCGGTGCCTTACCAGAATAGCAAAAATGGCAACACCGTAGAGCTTGGTGTTGAACAAGCAAAATTCACGCAAAACAACATGGACTTTCAAACTAGCCTGACGTTTCTCAACATGAAATTTAATGGCTTAGCGAAAGCGATTGAGGGACGTTAATTATGTCATTCACTGATATTTACTCGATCACTGGTTCCGCGATGACAGCACAAACTGTGCGTCTGAATACGGTAGCCAGTAACTTAGCAAACGCAGATGCAGTATCTGCAAATCCAGAAGATGCTTATAAAGCGCTTAAGCCAGTATTTGCGACTGTGTACCAAAAAACGCAAATGACAACAGAAAATGGAGCTTATCCCAATGCAGAAGTTCGCATTGTTGACGTTGTTAAAAATGCTGGAGATGCAGAGAAGCGTTTTGAGCCGAACAACCCACTGGCTAATGATGAAGGCTATGTGTTTTACCCCGATATTGATGTAGTTGCTGAAATGGCAGACATGATGTCCGCAACACGCAGCTTCGAAACGAATGTTGAAGTATTAGCCAATGTAAAAAGTATGCAGCAAGGTCTGCTTAGATTAGGGCAGGGTAGCTAATGAGTATTGCACAATACACCCCTTTATCGTCTGACGCTCCAGTAAATACAAAAGCAAAAGACAGCAACGGTATCTCACCAAACCCTAAAGACATGAACAGTGCTTCTTCATTGGAGAATGAGTTTATTTCTTTGATGGTGGCTCAAATTCAAAACCAAGACCCACTTAATCCCCTTGATGGTACGGAATACGTTGGTCAATTGGCTCAGTTCTCGCAGGTACAAAGTACCGAGAATATGTCTAAGACAATGCAACAGAGCATGGTGTTACTGGACAACATGCAAGTGCTGTCAACAGCGGGCCTTGTTGGGCAAACGGTTTACGTCAACGCGGATGAATTTCAGCTTGGTGAAGACGTACAAAACGGAAAAATCGAACTCGCTCATAGCTCAAACCAAGTCACGTTAGTTGTTAAAGATGAATTTGGTCAATCAACTAAAGTGCCACTAGGTGCTCACGGCAAAGGTGACGTCGACTTTTCAATTAATCCTGAAGAACTTGGTCTTAAACCAGGCAAATACTCAGTGGCCGTAGAAGTGCAAGAAGGGCAAGCAAGTCCAAATGTGCTGATGGCAGGCACTGTTGAGCAAGTGCGCATTCCTAATACCGGTGGCGCAGCATTAGTCAATGTCCATGGCGTTGGCAACGTTCCTTTCTATCAAATCACTCAGTTTGGTGCTTAACCAAATACGGAAATCAGAGGTCTATTTATGAGTTTTAACATCGCACTAAGTGGTCTGGACGCGACCAACACAGAGCTAAACACAATCAGTCACAACATTGCCAACGCATCAACGTATGGTTTTAAAGGTGGCCGCACAGAATTCTCCGCTGTATATAACGGCATGCAACCTGGTGGTGTGGAAGTCGCGTCAATTTCACAGAACTTCGACAAAGACGGCAGTATCACAGGAACTGGCCGTGCGATGGACCTAGCTATTAATGGCGGTGGCTTTTTTGTTACTAAAGATAATATGGGCCAAATGTTGTACACACGTTCAGGTGTGTTCTCAACGGATAAGAACAACTTTGTTACGGCTAACAGCGGTGCAAAGCTTCAAGGTTACAGTGTCGATAGCAACAACAACCTAATGACAGGTTCTGTGGGTAATATTCAGGTATCGACTTCCTCACTGAATGCTAAAGCAACAGATAGCTTAGATTTTGTTGCGAACTTCGACGCAAGCGCGTCTGTTATTGATAAAGCCGTAACGCCATTCAATCCAAAAGATCCAAGCTCATTTAACTCGTCTTACACAACAAAAGTTTACGACTCATTGGGTAACTCGCACACGGTAACTCAGTACTTTACTAAGACTGCTTCTAACTCGTGGGAAGTGAACGTTCAAGTAGATGGCGGTACAACGCCAGTAGCAACTGTGCCTGTAACGTTTGGTAAAGACGGCTCGCTTTCAACACCGACTGCGCCGTTTAATGTTTCATTCCCTGCAGCAGGCGCGAACGCGATGAGTGTAGATATTAACCTGAAAGGCAGCACACAATTTGGTGCAGCTTTTGGCGTAAGTACTAATAGCCCTAACGGTTACACGTCAGGTGAACTTGCAGGTGTACGCGTTGAAGGTAACGGCATGGTTTACGCGACTTACACTAACGGCCAATCACAGCTACAAGGTCAGGTTGTTCTTGCTGATTTTGCAAACACACAAGGCTTAGCGAAAGTGAGTGGAACATCATGGACTCAAAGCTTTAGCTCAGGTGCTCCAATTATGGGTGTTCCGGGGTCAGGTACGATGGGTGACCTAACTCCGGGTGCATTAGAAGGTTCTAACGTTGACTTAACCAGCGAGCTTGTTGCTCTAATGACTGCACAACGCAACTACCAAGCAAACGCAAAGACAATTTCTACCAGCGACAAGCTTACTCAAGCTTTGTTTAACGCGGTGTAATGGGAGTTTTGCATGGATAGTTTGTTATTTACGGCAACGTCGGGTGCCAGCCGAGTTCTTAAAGCGCAGCACGTTCGTTCAAACAACTTATCAAATGCTGATACTGCGGGTTTTCGAGCGGATATGGAGCGTGTGCGTAGTGTAGAGATGCAAGGCCCTGGTTTTGATGGTCGCACTATGGTTGTGACCAACTCTGCTTCAACACGTTTCGACGCTGGCGATATTGTGAAAACAGGACGTCCGTTGGACGTTGCGGTTATGGGTGAGGGGTATCTCTCTGTAGAAACCCCAGCGGGTAACGAAGCTTACACCCGTGCAGGCAATATTCAGGTCGATACTTTTGGCGCTCTAACAATCAATGGGTTCCCTGTCCTCGGTGACAATGGTCCTTTGGTTGTGCCGGATTATCAAAAGATTGAAATCAGCGAGCGTGGTCAAGTCTCAGTGATCCCACCAGGTGGCGGCGCAGAAATTGTGGCAGGCACTTTGAAGTTGGTTAAACCGGAAATTAATCAACTGCAAAAAGAGAGCGATAGCTTGCTGCACAGCGTAGATGGCGTGCCATTCGCGGCAGATGAAACCGTGCAACTCTCTCCTGAGCACATTGAGGGCAGTAACGTATCTGCTATTGATGAATTGGTTAGTGTGATGTCGCTGACGCGCAACTTTGAAATGCAAGTTCGCATGATGAAAACGGCGGAAACTCTAGCAAAAGCTGGTAACAAATTAATGGCGGCGAGCTAAGTCTCGCCCCGCAAGGAGTAAAAAATGCATTCAGCATTATGGGTAAGTAAAACAGGCATGGCAGCGCAAGACACGAAGATGACTGCCATTTCTAACAACCTAGCAAACGTAAACACGGTTGGCTTTAAGCGTGACCGAGTCGTATTTGAAGACCTTTTCTACAGCATTCAGCGTCAACCAGGCGCTCAAGTAGACCAAGTTAACGAACTACCAAGTGGTATTCAGCTAGGTAGCGGTGTTCGCGTTGTTGGCACACAAAAAGTGTTCACGCAAGGTAATACCCAAAACACAACGCAAGAGTTGGATCTTGCTGTAATGGGTCAGGGTTTCTTCCAAATAGAAAACTCGGACGGACAGATCATGTATACACGTAATGGTCAGTTCCATCGAAACTCAGAAGGCTTAATGGTGAACAGTCAGGGCCTGCCTTTAGAGCCTCAAATCCAGATCCCTGACAATGCGGTCTCTTTCTCTGTGGGTGTTGATGGCACCGTGACTACAACAACAGCAGACGATCCAACACCTCAGCAGCTTGGTCAAATTACACTTGCAAAATTCATCAATCCAGCCGGCTTAGAGGCCATGGGTGGCAACTTATTCCGTGAAACGGAAGCCAGCGGTCCAGCTGATGAGCTGATTGCAGGAGCTGATGGTGCCGGCATTATCAAGCAAGGTGCACTGGAAGGGTCAAACGTACAAGTAGTAGAAGAGATGGTCGACATGATCACCACTCAACGTGCGTATGAGATGAATGCGAAAGTGGTCTCTGCTGCAGATGACATGCTGAAGTTTGTTTCGCAATCAATGTAAGTATGAAATTGGTGATGATGAAGGAAAAAGCAATGAAATGGCTTTCTAAGAGTTGGGCAGTAGCCGCCGTGTTGCTGGTGGGATGTGCTGGCCGTCAGGAATTTATTCCGCCTGAGCCGAATGCTGAGGAATATGCACCACCAACGCTCGATTACACGCTGCCGGAAACCCAATCTGGTAGCCTTTATCGTCACCAATACACGATGACTCTGTTCCAGGATCGTCGTGCTTACCGAGTTGGCGATGTATTAACGGTTCAATTATCAGAAGAAACCTCATCGAGTAAAAATGCGGGTACTAAGTTCGGTAAAAGTTCAGCAATTAACTTTGTGGCGCCGACCATAGGCACGAAAACTATCGATGAGTTAGGGGTTAGCGTGGATGGCAAACGTAACTTCGATGGCAGTGCATCAAGTTCACAAGGCAACAAGCTTCAAGGTGCCATTACGGTAACGGTACACGAAGTATTACCTAATGGCGTATTGCGTATCAGCGGTGAAAAATGGCTTCGTCTGAATCAAGGCGACGAGTTTATTCGTCTAACCGGTATCGTCCGTGTGGATGATATTAACCGCAGTAACCAAGTTTCTTCTCAACGAATTGCTGATGCAAGAATTACCTACGCAGGTCGCGGAGCGCTAGCTGACAGCAACGCAGCCGGGTGGCTAACTCAGTTCTTCAACAGCCCATGGGTACCTTTCTAATGAAGACAATGCAATCTTTCTTTATGTCTCTCCTATTGGTGTTGACCTTGGGACTACCAGGCACTTCACGTGCTGAAGCGGAAATTCCGATCATGGACTTGGTCGATGTTCGCGGCATTCGAGAAAACCAGCTGGTTGGTTATGGTTTGGTGGTTGGCTTAGCCGGCCAAGGTGACCGAAACCAAGTGAAATTTACCTCTCAATCTATTACCAACATGCTACGTCAGTTTGGGGTTCAAATTGATGACAGTATGAACCCTAAGCTACGAAATGTGGCTTCTGTGAGTGTGACAGCGTCCGTTGATCCAATGGCAGGCCCAGGACAAACGTTGGATGTGGTTGTGTCTTCAATCGGTGATGCAAAGAGCCTTCGTGGTGGTACGTTATTGCTAACGCCTTTACGTGGTATTGATGGCGAAGTGTACGCGATTGCGCAAGGCAACGTGGTTGTGGGGGGCTTATCTGCAGAGGGGCGAAGTGGCTCCAAAGTAGAAGTGAACACACCAACGGCGGGTCGCGTTCCGAATGGTGCGACTTTAGAGAGAGAAATCAAAACCGATTTCAACCAACGTGATGAAATCACCCTAAACCTGCGCAAGCCTAGCTTCACTACAGCAAAAAATATTGCGCGTGAAATTAACAACACTTTTGGACCTAACGTTGCAGTTGCGATCAATAAAGCGCGCATTGATATGCGTGCACCAAAAGATACACAGCAGCGTGTCGTCATGATGTCGATGCTTGAAGAAATGAGCGTCGTTGAAGGCCGTAAACCTGCTCGTATTGTCTTTAACTCTCGCACTGGCACCGTGGTGATCGGTAAGAGTGTCAAAGTGAGTGAAGCAGCAGTAAGTCACGGTAACTTAACCGTGCGAATTTCTGAATCACAACAAGTTAGTCAGCCTAATGCGTTTGCAAATGGCGATACGAAAGTCGTTAACCAAACGGATCTTGATGTGAATGAAGATCTCGCTCAGATGGTGATTTGGCCTCCAGGCACGGAACTTAACACCATAGTTAATGCGGTAAATAGTTTAGGTGCCACGCCTACAGACTTGATGTCTATCCTGCAAGCTTTGAGTGAAGCGGGTGCATTGAACGCTGAATTGGTCGTGATATAAGGAGTTAAGGATGAAGCTAGACAGTACCAATGAACAAACTCAGTTAAATTCGATGCTTTATCACGACAATAGTGCATTGGCTAACATCAAGCATAGTCGTGATCAAGAAGGCGCACTTGAAGTCGTCGCAGGTCAATTTGAGGCAATGTTCCTACAAATGGTGTTACGCCAAATGCGCAGCAGTAGTGATGCTCTTGCTGATAAAGACAGCCCGTTTGCCAGTCAGCAACAAGGGGTATTCCGTGATATGTATGACGGTCAGCTGGCGATGGAACTAGCAAAGAAACAGAGCTCAGGCATTGCCAATATGCTCATCCAGCAGCTGAGCCCGTCTATGCGTGAGGTTGCTTTCGATGCTGCGCGCAACATCTCATCCGCTAACGATGGTAAAGCTTCGAATTCTGAATCTATCTCACAAGTAGATTCTAAAGAGGTGGAGAAGAATTCAAGCCTATTTAATACCGCTTCTCAAGCCGTCGCCTCTGTTAAACAGGTATTCGGTGAGGCCGGTATGACTACCGCGTTTTCTCAGCCGTTGATCAGAAAAATGGAGCTGTAAATGAACCTAGTTAATATTGCCCTTTCAGGTTTAGGCGCGAACCGTGTGGCCCTAGACGTAACCGCGCAAAACGTGGCAAACGTGAATACCGTGGGTTACAGTCGTCAACAAGCGTTGATGGCATCTGTCGATGATGGTAAAGCCAATCGCTTAAGTCCAGGTTTAGGGGTAGAAGTCACTAGCATTCGCCGCGTTACTGATCAATTTCTGATTAAGCAAACGTGGTCGACTAACAGTATGGCGGCATACGCATCTGGATACACCAGTAACATGAGTCAGCTAGAGAATACGCTTGGTGCCGATGGTTTCAGTATATCGGCTGGCTTGGACTCGCTAAACGCTGCGCTTAACGATGCGACCGTTAAGCCGGAATCCATACCTTACCGCCAGCAGATCATTAACGAATCTGAAGCTTTGGCCCGCCGTTTTAATACGCTTACCGAGTCTTTATACAATCAACATAAAGACATGAGCGACCAACGTAATGCAGCGCTTAACCACGCGAATAGCCTTATGGAAAATATCGCGAAGGTGAACAAGCAACTGGTAGAGATGCAAGGTACAGGTGGTAACCCATCACAGTTAATGGATGAACGAGATAGGTTAATCGGTGAGTTATCTCAAACCATTGAAATCAAAACAACACAGCAGCATGACGGCAGTGTTCAGGTCACACTAACCTCTGGTCAACCGCTTGTGATGGGTACGGACCATGGCAAACTGGAAGCCATTCCTGACCCGAGTGATCCTTACTTGGCGGACTTACACGTCACGTTCTCGAATCAAAGTTTTGCGATTGGTGACTCGCTTGGTGGCAAATTAGGTGCGATTAATGACTATCAAACCGAAGTGTTGAAACCAAACCAATTGGCTCTGAATGACATGGCGAAAGCTCTCGCGGATGAATACAACGCCGTGCTTGCGACTGGCAAAGACTTAAATGGCAACCCAGGTAAACCTTTGTTCAGCTATGACCCAGCAAACCCTGCAGCCAGTTTGGATATTACCAAGCTAACTCCAGATGAGCTTGCGTTCTCAAGTGATGGAACACCTGGTAACGCAGATGCGTTGCAATCATTGATCGAGTTAAGCAACAAGCCAGTGGCGGTATCAGGTTACGGCTCAGTAAGCTTGAACGATGCCTTTAGTTCAATGGTGGGTCAAACCGCAATTAAAGCACGCCAAGCTAACGCTGATTATCAAGCGAAGTTAGCCATGAACAAGCAAGCGCACGCAGCTCGCGATAATGTTAGTTCCGTAAACAGCGATGAAGAAGCGGCTAACCTAATGATGTTTGCTAATGCGCACAATGCCAACATGAAAGTGATCAGCACAGCAAATCAACTGCTCGATTCTATTCTGCAGTTATTCTAAGAGGAAAGTTTAGATGCGAATTAGTGACAATCAATTTAGTCAAATGATGTTGCACAGCTTGCAGAGCAATAGCGCGGGACTAGGCGAAGCTCTGCAACAGATGTCTACTGGCAAGCGCTTGACCAAGCTGTCTGATGATCCAATGGCTTCGATCAAGTTGCTTAACTTAGACCGAGAAACCAGTGCGATTGCTCAGTACAAAAACAACATTGAAAACGTAAAAACGACGCTATCGAGTCAAGAAACCCATTTAGATTCGATCAAAGAAAGCTTAAAAAGCATGCGAGACATCGCGCTTTGGGGTGCGAACGGCTCTCTTACTGACGAAAGTCGTGGCGGTATGATTACAGAGCTTAAGAGTTACCGTGACTCTATTGAGTCGTCTTTTAACGCGCAGGATGAAGAAGGGCACTACCTTTTCTCTGGTACTAAAACGGATACTGCGGCTGTAAGTAAAGCGAGCGGCAGCTACGTAATTGAAGGTAATAGTGACAAGCGCGTAGTAACAATTGCTAAAGGTGTCACGATGGATTCCAATATGACTGCAAAAGAAATATTGGACCTTGGGGGAGGTCATAACGTGCTTAACCAAATTGATGCGCTGATCAAAGAGTATGAGAGCCCTACCGCCAACTTCAGAGCTGAAGTTGAGGCGAGTATCAGCGCTATCGACGATACTTTTTCAAACGTACTAGGGACCATGACTGAGATTGGTGGTCGACACAACAACTTAGATCTTGTTGGTGGCGCGCACAGTGAAAACAAGCTGTTCGTTGACAAAGTATCTGGAGACCTCTCTGCTCTGGACTATGGTGAAGCGTCGGTACGATTGAGTAATTACATGGCCGCTTTGCAAGCAACGCAAGCAAGCTATGTGAAGATCGATGGTTTGTCGCTGTTTGACCGTTTATAAGGTTAGGAAGTTCTTTTTATGGTAATGAGTACAGTAGAGGTTAGACCCCATAGCATACGCTTAGGTGGACAAGAACAAGCCTCTATCATGCCGACCCGTTCTGCAGACTCAAGTACGGCAATTAAACCGCGCCCGGCGCAAATTCAGGCTGACACTGCGTCAGCCTACTCTGTATCTGGTATTCAGCTTACGCAGGGTCAGCAGCAAGCCACGGCGGTTCAGATCGCGTCCAAATCGCTGCAGGTGATTGGCAAAGAGCTCACGCAAATTAAACGTGGTTTGACGCAAGCTATTAATCAAGGCGTACAAAATGTTCCTGGTTTGCAGGATACATTGGTTCGTTCTAAAGCCACCATCCAAAAAGTCGTTGAGCAAGCACGTTTCGATGGCCAGAAAGTCCTAAATAACGAACTGCACTTAAAACTGGATAAAGCGGATATTCGTCGCTTTTCTATTCCAGGTTTGAATGTTCATCGCTTAAGCGACAAGGCCGAGCAAATCCGTTTGGATTTTCCTCAAGGTCAAGCGGTGATGATTCAGTTTGATGGACAATCAGACGGTGAGCGAACGGTCAAAATGCTGGATCGCAGCTTGATTGCGTTAGGAATGCGAGCCTCATTAGCCGATGATGGCAGCATTTTATTTGAAGCCAGAGACAACGCTTATCAACAAATGCAGCAAAAGGTGATGGTAACGGGGGAAGGGCACCGATTCCCTGCGGGACAGCCTAACGTTTTGAACTTAAAGTCTGAGCCAGATGGTATTGCGGAGCTCGGGTTTGATCTAGGCTCACGCGACGGCATCAAGCAGACGATTGCCAAAGTAAATCAGCATCTGAAACAAGTTCAAACGAGTTTGCAAGAAGCGAAAGCTTTTCATGGTGAACTGAATACTCAAATGCGTTCTATCCAAACCAAAACCGCACAGCTTTCAGTCAATGAGGTGAATGCAAAACTGGATGGATTCATGCAAAAGTCTGGCGAGTTTACTTCGACTTTTCAGGCATTGAATGCGCAAGCAAACGTGCGTCGTCATACCGTGGTCGCTTTACTGAAGTAACGAACACTCCAATGATTCCCGGCTTTACACTGTTATCGTCCCCCAATAACGAAAACAGCGCACTGTCGGGAATCTCTCTTTGACTCGTCTAGGGCTCGAGTGCTTTTGCCACCGAACGATTCAATTTCTGGAATAGCCATCCAAGTGCTATCAAAGACGCACCTAAGCCTAAGAAGCTTATTGCTCGCCAGAACCCATCCAGAGAGCTCACATCCCATAAGAATACTTTCAGTGCGACACAGGCAAGGACCACTAGACCGACACGCTGCATCATCAGCCCCTGTTGGGTCACGCCGCGCCAAGTCAGCAATCCACCTACGAGCAAGCCAGCCACTGAATAACTGAACAACTCTGCCATGCTGGTTGGCTGATACAGCATCATCGATGTGGTTTGCCAGAATTGACGGATAGACATCCCCAACCAAATGGCTGCAAGTAAAAAGCCTAGACTAGCAATCGCAAATCGATGAACTTGCAACGTATTCCAGCGTTTAAAGGTTGCGATAAGCAGGATGCAAGCTGGTAACAGCCAGCCGATACTCAGCATGTTAAAGATGGGAAGTGCTTGTGCAGAGACGTTATCAGTCACCAACGGCGATTCTGCCGTATTAAGCAAAATAATCAATATAGCGAACGCGCACCAAAGCAAGTAACTATAGATTTCGTAGATACGGCTTAAGCGTTGCGCAAATTGGCTGCGGTAGCTGTATACCAAACCCATAACTAATGCTTGATTGGCAAAGACTGCCGCACTTGTGAAGTCGATGTTCCCCAAGTAACCATATTGCCCCGTTAACCAGTAGTTAGTTTGGGTGAACAATGCCATTAAGAATACATGTAAAAACGCCCCTTCAAACCAGTTGGTCAGTTCTCGGTCCACTTGTTTTAGTGTTGAACGAGCATAAGACAAGATGAAGAGAGAAGGCAGATAACTCACCAGAACCCAAGCCCAATGCCCAGCTTCTACCGGTTGCCATTCGGGTATGAAAGGTAGCAGAGTGAGTCGGATAACCAGTATTCCCATTGCCACTTTAATCGCCCAACTCGCAGGTCGAAATAACCCGACTTGAGCCTGTAAGGCCATTATCGCAACTTGTATTGAGATTGCTGTTGTTAACCAAGTATCGCTCAACCAAACAAAAGCGATACCTACGATTAAAGCATGCATAACGGCAGAGCATTCTAATGCCAACGAACGTGCACGCTGACCAAGCACAACATAGTAAGTGGCTATCAATGCGCAGAATGCAGTCCAATACCACAGGTAGCCCTGCATAAATTCGTCAATATAAAACAACGTAATTAAGCTCATCGCGGGAGCCAGTACCAGCAGAAGCAGCCCACTGAGTTGCGAACGGTCACTAAGTGATTGGCAATATGTTCGATAGCAGATCAGCGCAATACTCGCGGCCAATGCGAATAGGATGCTAGCTTCTCGTTCTAACATATACAGCGCATCAAAAGCGATGGTAAGAACAATCAGCGCGGTTGACGAGACGAGTATGGATGGCAAAAATACACGTAATGACCAGCCTGTACGAAGTGCTGGGAGCCAGATGATCGCAACAAGCAGCGTATAACAGTACGCCATTTGTAGAGTATTCAGCTCCGGCATTCTGGTGACGGCAGAAAAGGTCAATAAAGCAGTTGCGAGAGCGGTAGCGGTCGGCGAGTTTGTCCACTTGCTTTGATAGTGACGAAAGCGAGGATTGAGCATCCAACCCATTCTCGGAACCGCGAAAATGAGATACAAAGTGATGGAGAGATAAATCGCGAGCCACGAGAACAACCGTTCTGTTGGTACACTCTCAATCAACAGCAACATCCAAATGACATGTGGAATCGCGATACTTGGCGTAATCCATGCCCTACGCACTTTTTGCATCAATAAGGTCGCCGCGAACGAAATCGCGCAGATGTATCCGGCTAACAAAAAGTAGTTGGGTTCACTACCTCCAATCCACAGTGGTGCTGTGTAGCCACCAATTAAGCCAAGCACGGCCATTAACGGCCCTTGTCGCAATGATAATGCTAAACTGAAAAATGCCGCTGAAGCCAAAATGATCAACGAGATACTTGGCGTTAGCATTTGATAAACCACAAAGGCAAAAATGACGGTGCAGTAAATGCCCGTTAATCCCGTACCGGTAACGGCAGCAGGAACATACGTAAAGCCTTGGGCTCGTGCTGCCCGCTGCGGATTCTGTTGTTCTTTACGGTGAAACCACTCGCCAACAAGCACCATAAGTAATGAGATCACAAAGGCAAAGGACACTCGCATAAATGGCGAAAACTGGATGTGACTACCAATCACCTGTACGAGATAACCTCCACCGATCAGCATGGCCAATGCGCCTACCCAAACCAACCAATTTTCTTGGATGTTGCTAAGCAGGCTCTGAACTTTACTCTGAAGGAATGACTCATTTTCTTGACTAAAAACATCCAGTTGCACTTCTCTTATCTGGGCGTACCCTTGATTCGCAGCGCTCTGGTCCAAGTCTAGGTTGGCAGCTGGATCATGTTCCCCAGAGGATGAGACATTTTTCTGTTGTGATTCTATGTGAGGTGACGTCGCTACAGATGGTGTGTCTTTTTCGATGCT
The DNA here is from genome assembly GCF_033339115.1 of Vibrio sp. 947. Lineage (NCBI taxonomy): Bacteria > Pseudomonadati > Pseudomonadota > Gammaproteobacteria > Vibrionales > Vibrionaceae > Vibrio > Vibrio sp. 947. Next base: position 143,127 of record NZ_JAWOTX010000006.1, read on the forward strand.
GGATTGTTGGTGCACTTGTGGGCTTGAGCCCCCATGGACACTGGCTCGTAGTGATGTGACTTCCTCACGAAGTTTGGTTAGTTCTTTTTCTAAAAGTGCAGCTCGGTTGGCGGCTTTCACTCCGATGAGGATGGCGAGACACGCCATGAACAGTGCTAGTATTACGTACAATCCATTTCTCCTTGCGTACGTCGCGTGACCCACGATTCTTAACTTTGAGCACTTACGCTAAAGCTTAGTTCATGCTCTATGCCTTAGCCTCATATAGTGCTAGGTTCCGCGCTTTCTTTAGAAATCATTCTACATAATGAAACTCAATGCGTAATGATGAATTCGACAAAGTCGCACACTTGTGTGCCACTTTAAGACCTGATGAACAAAAATGAGTCGTTAAGTCATTGGGGGTCAACTATATTCATAGTTCTGATGCGATCGCCAAATGACTTCAAACATGTGCGTTTCGTAGCGATGTCATCGAAGGTCAGTCGTTTGATTTGCACGTTCGGTTGTTTCTATTTGACCGTAAGGCTGAATGTATTCGGGTATAGCGCATTCACGCGAAAAAAGACAAAAACAGGTAATTATTGATGCAAGTGGGTAATGAAGCGCTAGTGCTGTCAGCGGTTGGGGTTATTGGTTTAGGTTGCCAATGGTTAGCTTGGCGATTGCGTTTGCCAGCGATTTTATTTTTGTTGTTGGCAGGGCTGATCGTCGGGCCATTTATGCAGTGGTTAAATCCTGATGAGATATTAGGTAATTTGCTCTTTCCGTTGGTCTCTTTGGCGGTGGCAGTGATTTTATTTGAAGGCAGTTTGACCTTAAATTTTAAAGAAATTCGTGGTGTGAGTGGTTCGGTATGGAGCATTGTTTCCATCGGGGCGATCATTTCGTGGGCGGCGACCAGTATCGCAACACACTATTTCCTCGGCTTTACTTGGGAGCTTGCCATGTTGTTCGGCAGCTTAACCGTAGTAACAGGGCCGACGGTCATCGTGCCACTTCTACGAACCGTAAGACCTAACAGTACGCTTGCTAACATTTTGCGATGGGAAGGGATTTTGATTGACCCGCTCGGTGCGCTTTTTGTTGTGATGGTTTACGAGTTTATCGTATCTCACAGCGCGATAAATAGCGTCGAAGTGTTTGGGACGATCATTGCTGTCGGTGTCATGCTAGGTGCGGCCTCAGGCTATGCAGTTGCGACGATCATGCGTCGCTCTTGGCTACCGGAATATTTGCAGCCATTTGCGGTTTTGATGGTGGTTCTAGGTGTATTTTCGGTCTCTAACCACATTGAGTCTGAAGCTGGGTTACTAACCGTCACCGTAATGGGTATGTGGCTCGCAAACGCTAAAGACATCAATATTCAGCAAATTCTGCACTTTAAAGAGCATTTAACCATTTTACTGATCACCGGATTGTTCATCTTCCTTGCGGCTCGAATCAGTCTGGATGATTTTGCTGCGCTAGGTAGCGGTGCGTTATTGTTGTTTGTATTTATGCAGTTAGTGTCGCGTCCGTTATCGATTTTTCTTTCAACCTTCCGCAGCAACTTGCGTCTTAAAGATAAGCTGTTTTTGTCTTGGGTTGCACCGCGCGGTATTGTTGCTGCTTCGATTTCGTCTCTTTTCGCGATCAAATTGACCGAATACGGCATTGATGAAGCGATTTTACTGGTCCCTATGACCTTCATGGTGATTATAGGAACGGTCGTGTTACAAAGTGCGACGGCACGTCCTGTAGCGCTGACGTTGGGCGTTGCAGAGCCAGCACCACGCGGCTTCTTGTTGATTGGTGCTAACCGAGTAGCAAGAGAAATAGGGCAGGCGCTGGCGCGTTATGACCGCCGCGTATTAATGACTGACTCAAACTGGGAGTACATCAGTCAGGTTCGTATGTTGGGGTTGGATTACTATTACGGCAACCCTATTTCTAGTCACGCGGACGACAACTTGAACTTGATAGGAGTTGGACAAGTGGTTGCATTAACGCCCGATCAGCATTTCAACATTATGGCTTGCATGCAATTCGTCGACGAGTTTGGGGAAGATAAAGTTCACTGCTTACAAAAAGTGAAAACCAACGGCAATGGCAGCGAGAAGCACTCCGTGGCTCAGGAGTACCATGGTAAATTGCTGATGGGCGGCAATGTAAGCTATACCCAGCTAGCCAGTATGTTAAGTCGTGGTGCAGAGGTTAAACACACGAAATTGAGCGATAACTTCACGTATCAAGATTATTTAGCGCATCACAAAGGTAGTTCAGTTGTACCGCTGTTCCATGTAGAAGAAAAAGGAAAAATTCAATTCTGTGATGATCCCGAACAGTTTGAACCAACGACGACAAGCACTGTTGTGTCGCTAATTCTGTCGGACAGCGTAAAGTAAACTACAGAGCAATGTGATCCATTTTCATCATGGGTATCGTACGCTGATTATCTCAATTTGAAGAGAAACTTGCCGGCTTGTTTAAAACGGAAAGCGAGTTTCTTTTCTTATAATGTCAGGGGCAGTCGAGATTCATTACTCGTTTCGGAAAAGTAATCCGGCAAATTCACAAAATTCGCATTGACGTTACTGATAAGGATCGCAATACTGCGCGACTGTTTTACTTTAGGGTGACATTATGGCTCCGCAAACTAACCGAAAAGATTTACACCTAGATGCTGTTTTACATCATGATATGAGCATGAAGCATAAAACGGCGGGTTTTGAGTCTGTCGAGTTTGAACACTGTGCGCTGCCAGAATGTGACTTTCACGCGATCGATTTATCGACAGAGTTTCTTGGTCATCAATTAGCGCTACCGTTTTTGATTAGCTCGATGACTGGCGGAGCAAAAGACGCAGAAACGATCAATTGTCGTTTAGCTGAAGCAGCAAGTGAATTAGGTATTGCCATGGGTGTGGGCTCGCAACGGATTAGCTTAGAAGAAAGTCAGCATTCGGGCTTGGGTAAAACCATTCGTGAGTTGGCGAAAGAAGTACCGTTGTATTCCAATCTTGGAGCCGCTCAATTGCTCGATAAAGGTAAACTCGATAATGCGCAACGTGCGGTTGAGGCGATTCAAGCCGATGCCTTGTTTGTGCACGTTAATCCAATGCAGGAAGCGTTTCAGAAAAATGGCGACCACAATTGGGTTGGTGTTTTCCAGGCAATTGAGATGCTTAAATCTCGCGTGAAGGTTCCTATCATTATCAAAGAAGTCGGTTTTGGTATTAGCGGACACGTTGCGCAGCGATTAATTGATGCTGGTGTGGATGCAATTGACGTTGCGGGCGCGGGTGGCACAAGCTGGAGTGCGGTTGAAGGGTATTGCCAAGATAATCCGAAAATGCAGCGTGCAGCCGAGCTTTTCCGCGATTGGGGTGTCCCTACAGCAACATGTTTGGCTCAAATCCGCGCACTGCATCCTACATTACCCTTGATCGCCTCGGGAGGTGTTCATAACGGACTTGAAGCGGCGAAAGCCATTCATTTGGGGGCTAATCTCATTGGGCAAGCTGGTGCGGTATTAAAAGCTGCGACGATCAGCACGCAGTCTGTCGTCGATCACTTTGAACAAATGGCATTAGAGCTGCGTTTAACGTGCTTTGGTACTGGCTCTTTTAAGGTTGGTGAGCTAACAAAAGCGCGCTGCCTATAGCTTTTAGAATGGCGCGCTTTACACAGAGTCGCTCAATAATTTTTCGATGTCTTAACACGTAGACTGATAATTTCGTTATAGTTGATACAAAAGTCACTTCAGCTAGTGACGCCTTTATTCAGACACTTGAATGGGCACGTGTTGAAGAGATTGAGTTTAATTTTACTATTGTTTGCAACTGGAACCTTAAATTTATGAAAAAACTAGTCATGCTGATGTTGGCGGCTTCTGCTTTGACCGCTTGTAGTGATGAAGTGGGCACTGAAGGCTGGTGTAACGACATGCGCGATAAGCCAAAAACAGAATGGACAGCAGACAACGCGGTAGACTTTGCAAAGCATTGTGTTCTGCAAGATGGTGTCGGCAGCGAGCAATGGTGTGAAAACCTGAAAGATAAGCCGAAAGGTGACTGGACTGCAAACGAAGCGACCAGCTTTACTAAACACTGCATTTTTTAAGCACAGCGGAAAGCGCCTTTTCTGAGGCGACATTCTGTGAGGTAAACACCAAGCGTTATTGCTTGGTGTTTTTGTATCTAAAATAGCTCTATTTTTCACGTGTCAGCGCACTTCCCTCTGAATGGAAAGTTTTACATTTTCGTTTCATTTTTGAAAACCTGTATTGCCTGTCTTTAATTTTTCGTATTGCAATGGCATGGTGTCGAGATAGCCATCTAATTCAATTAGATTCATAACAAAAAGGAATTCAAATGGAAGTACTAAAAGGCTCATGTCTGTGCGGCAAGGTAAAGTTGGAAGTGGCAGATGAATTTAAGTACATGGGAAATTGCCATTGCTCTGAATGCCGCAAGTTCACAGGTTCTGACTATTCATCTGCCGGTGGTATTGCGTTGGATAAACTGCTTATTATCCAAGGGAAAGAAGATATTCAAACTTATCAGAAAAGCGAAAATACCATGCTATGCTTTTGTCGCCACTGCGGATCGAGCCTGTATTCGAAAAAGAACAATGGGATCGTCAATATTCGCCTTGGTATCTTGGATGACACACCTTCTCACAAGCCTGATTTCCATATTTTTGTCGCATCGAAAGCGCCATGGATCGAGATATCGGATAACCTGACTCAATTTGATGCAGGGCCCAGATAGTAGAGTTGTTGTAGATAAGTATTTAGAAACAGAGCGCGTTACAATACGCTTGCGACGCGCTCTGTGCTTTTACTTTGTATATTAGAACGGAGACGACTATTTGGCGTCTTGTAGTTCTTCAAAGCCACCTGCATTGTGCAGATTCGTAAAGCCTTGCGATTGTAAGTATTGATACGCTTTGCCAGAGCGGTTACCACTGCGACAGTACAACACGATAGCTTGATCTTTATCGACGTCTTGAAAATGTTTATCAAGTTCAGATAAAGGGAAGTTGACGGCATTATCCAAATGCCCTTCAGAAAACTCTTGCGGCGTGCGCACATCGACAATCATCGCGCCCTCGTCAATCAATTGCCAACCTTGTTCAGCGCGTTCAGAAGCTGACACGTTGGGTGAGAGGAAGCCAACGCATAACGTTGCAAGAAATAGAGATACGGCCTTTTTCATTGTTTGATTATCCTTTTTAAGAGTACGTAACCACTCTAGATTTGATTGAGCACATTTTCCATCATAAAGAGATGCTAAGTGGTTGTGAATGCGATAATTCGATAGAAAATTTTATTTAATTTAATAAAAAATTTTTATCAAATTCACCTCTTGAACTCTCATTTTTCGACCTTATTATTTTCATCGAAAGCGAGCTGTCGACTCGCAAATCCATCTTGATGTTTATTTTGTCTTTTATTTTTGGTTCCAAGTAGGAGGCACTTAAAAATGAAAATTCGTCCTTTAAATGACAAGCTAATTGTTGAAAGACAAGAGGTGGAAAATAAATCTGAAGGGGGAATCGTTTTAACTTCTCAGTCGGTGAAAAAATCAAACCGCGGGAAAGTCATTGCTGTTGGTTTAGGTAAACGTCTTGAAAATGGCGAACGCGCTGCGATGGAAGTCAAAGTGGGCGACCAAATCATTTTCAATGACGGTTACGGCGTGAAAACCGAGAAAATTGACGGCGCAGAATACTTAATTCTGTCCGAATCTGATGTGTTAGCAATCGTTGAGTAATTATTTTTGTAGTAGTTTTTTGAGGAGATAACCATGGCTGCAAAAGACGTATTATTTGCTAATGACGCACGTCAAAAAATGCTGAAAGGTGTGAACTTACTGGCGGACGCAGTAAAAGTGACACTAGGCCCGAAAGGCCGCAACGTTGTGCTTGATAAATCTTACGGCGCGCCAACCATCACCAAAGATGGCGTGTCTGTAGCGAAAGAAATCGAACTGAAAGATAAGTTCGAAAACATGGGCGCACAAATGGTGAAACAAGTGGCGTCCAAAGCGAATGATGAAGCGGGGGACGGTACAACGACGGCTACCGTACTGGCGCAATCTTTCATCAATGAAGGTCTTAAAGCGGTAGCCTCTGGCATGAACCCAATGGACCTAAAACGTGGTATCGACAAAGCCACTGAAGCGGCGGTTGAGAAACTACGTGAAATGTCTAAGCCATGCAGCGACAAAGAATCCATCATCCAAGTGGGTAGCATTTCTGCAAACAGCGATCGCGCGATCGGTGAAATCATTGCAGAAGCGATGGAAAAAGTGGGTCGCAATGGCGTGATTACGGTGGAAGAAGGCCAAGGTCTAGACAACGAATTGTCTGTGGTTGAAGGTATGCAATTTGACCGCGGTTACTTGTCGCCATACTTCATCACTAACCAAGAAAATGGCAGCGTCGAGCTAGACAACCCATACATCTTATTGGTGGACAAAAAAGTCAGCAGCATCCGCGAGCTATTGCCTGTACTAGAAGAAGTAGCGAAATCTTCTCGCTCGCTATTGATCATTGCTGAAGACATCGAAGGTGAAGCGTTAGCGACATTGGTTGTGAACAACATGCGCGGCATCGTGCGTGCGACCGCGGTGAAAGCGCCTGGCTTTGGTGACAACCGTAAAGCGATGATGGAAGACATTGCGGTACTAACTGCTGGTACGGTCATCTCTGAAGAAATCGGCCTAGAGCTCGAAAAAGCAACGTTAGAGCAACTAGGTAGTGCGAAGAAAGTGACCATTACCAAAGACACAACAACCATTGTGGGTGGCGCAGCAGAAGCAAGCGCGATTGCTGATCGTGTGGCTTCGATTGAAAAACAAATCGAAACAACCACTTCTCAATACGACAAAGATAAGCTTCAACAACGTGTTGCGAAGCTATCTGGCGGCGTAGCGGTGATCAAGATCGGCGCTGCAACCGAAGTTGAGATGAAAGAGAAGAAAGACCGCGTGGACGATGCGCTACACGCTACTCGCGCAGCGGTTGAAGAAGGTATTATTGCTGGTGGTGGTGTTGCCCTAACTAAGATCGCGAAAGAATTGGCGGATCTAAAAGGCGACAATGATGACCAAAACGTGGGTATCCGAGTTGCGCTACGTGCAATGGAAGAGCCTCTTCGTCAAATCGCAACTAACGCAGGTGACGAAGCTTCTGTTGTGGCGAACGCTGTCAAAGCTGGTGATTCCGATTACGGTTACAACGCTGCAACAGGTGAATACGGCAACATGATCGAAATGGGCATCTTGGACCCTGCGAAAGTAACACGTTCAGCGCTTCAATTCGCAGCGTCTGTTGCTGGCTTGATGATCACCACTGAAGCGATGATCACCAACCACGTTGAAGACAAAGAACTTGATATCTAACGTCATCAATCGTTAGTGATTAAGTAAGCGTTAAAATAACAATAACATTGCAAAACCTAAGCGGGCTCGCTTGAGCCCGCTAATCAGTCATTTGAGGTAAGTGTTATGACCCGTTTACCTGCGTTTTCTTTCTCAATATCTGAGCCGGGCGGTAATGAAGCTTCGTCAACGTGGCCGACTGCTATTCACTTCCCCCTCGTTCCAGCTGGGCCAGAGTTTTCGATCGAAAATGCTTTGCCTAAACGTCCGACAGTGACGATATTCACTATCGATCTGTCTCAGTTATTTAAAGGGGACGCTCGGGTCATCCATTAACTGTATCGAAACAGCCAGCGCACGTTGGCTGTTTTTTTTAATTTAAGGTATTGATAATGCAGATTTTTATTTGATTACAGCCACTTGTTCAATGATCAATTTGAATTGGGGTAATCGGACCGCAAGCGTACTACACTTTTAAGCCCAGCATCGCGCCGAAAATGATTAATCCCGCCCCACATGCTTGATTGAGTCGATGCTTAATCTTCAACAAGAAAGCTTGTAGCTGGGGTGACGTGAATAAAACAGCAACGATAGAAAACCAAATACCATGCAGCGCAATCATATAAATCCCGTAGAACAAGGCGATGTGTTGCTGACTAGAGTCGGGAGAAATCACTTGGCTAAAAATACTCAGAAAAAACAGCATCGTCTTGGGATTGAGTAAATTACACAGAAACCCCTGCATGAAAAATCGCCACATTGAATACTCGCTCTGTTGAACGGTTTCTGAGTTTGATGCAGGTTGCGAGGAGAATATTCCTTTAATCCCAAGGTAGACAAGATAAGCGGCTCCAAGATAGCGCACGAGATTAAACAACCATTCATTTTGTGAAATTAAGTAACTGATCCCCAGCATGGAGTAAGCGGTGTGGATGCTTATCGCCATGCTGATACCAATCGCACTGTATACGCCTGCTTTTCGTCCTTGATTTAAGCTATTTCTTAATACCAAAACAAAGTCTGCGCCAGGGCTAATGACAATAAGCACACCTAATAACGCAAGAGTTACAAATTCCATATCGATTTCCTGTTTGAATGATGAAGTCTGGGATGTAGCGGAATTGTAGGTGTCTTTATTACTGACTATAATCGAAAAATATTCCCATATTGGTGAGAAAAACTCACAGATGCGTCACCTGAAATCTTTTTATGTCTTCCACGTTGCGGCGAGTTCTTCAAGCTACACTGAAGCGGCTGACAAACTGAACATTACTCACGGAGCCGTGAGTAAGCAGATCAAGCAACTTGAGCAATATCTGTCTCAACCTTTGTTCTTCAAAGAGGGCAGGAAAGTCGTGTTGACGGCGGAAGGCGAATTACTCAAGACATACACAGAAACGGCATTCCAAACGCTAGAAACAGGCGTGAATACGCTTATTCAAGAGAAGCATCAGCATCTTGAAGTGTCTTGTGAACCGACATTAACCATGCGCTGGTTGATGCCAAGGTTGGCCGCGTTTAATGATGAACACCGTGCTGATGTTCGTTTGTCGACGGCTGGTGGTCCGGTAACATTAGGATCAACTGGGCTTTCGATGGCGATTCGTCGAGACGATTTTGCGCAGCATCACGATTACGACAAAACCATTCTTGTGGAAGAGTGGGTGGGGCCGGTATTTTCTCCTGAGTGTTGGCAATCCATTAAAGACAATTTGAAAGCAGCTCGATTGTTGAATAGCCAAACCAGACCGAATGCTTGGGCGGATTGGCAGCAATCAACACGTTGTGAAACTTTCAACGGCAACACTCAGCAATCATTCGCGCATTTTTATTTTTGCATACAAGCCGCAGTGGATGGCTTAGGCGTCGCAATGGGATCGTATCCTTTTGTCATGGACGATATTAAGCGTGGTAATTTGGTCGCACCATTTGGGTTTTCTCCATCAAGTTGCAATTACGTTTTATTGAGTCAAGATAAAAAGCGTACAGAACTCGAACATAAATTTATCACGTGGTTACAAACGCAAATGGCAGAGTGTGTGCCACTGTCATCACAGCAGATTACGCAAGGCGAATAGAAGGCATAGAGCGAGATTACGTCAGTCAGTTTTATGGAAAAAGGCTTAGGAAATTGGAAATGGAAAACCTCAATATTGTTGAAATCAAATCATTTGTTCCGGCGAAAGATTACGCGCTATCAAAACGCTTTTATGAGGCGATTGGCTTTGAAATGGCGTCGGACTTCGGTGATGTAGCATACTTCTCTCAAGGTAGCTGCGCGTTTCTTTTACAGAATTTTTATGAGCCAGAACACGGCAATAACTTCATGATGCACTTGCTCGTAGAAGACGCAGAAAGTTGGCATCAGCACTTATCCAAAGTGGGTCATGAGGAATTTGGTTCGCGTTTGACAGAGCTAGTCGAGCAACCTTGGGGCATACGCGAATGTTGTTTGTTTGACCCTAGTGGCGTTTTATGGCGAATTGGCCAGAACATGAATACTGACTAAAGCCAGTCTTATTTTCACCGCATCTACGCGCAGGTATTGAGATCTCGATATCTGCGCGTTTTCTTTTTTACTTAGCCTTGCCAACGTTTGTAGCGCACTCACGCCTTTTTCGAGGTGGTGTGCGATGGGCTAACGCCAAAAAAATCCTCAAGCAGCATGGCTTTGAGTTCCGCTCTGACTTCTGCGCCACCGATTAACGCCAAAAGTGCGAGTCCTCCTGGAATAAGGATGACCATTAATATCGGTCTTAAAATATACGAAAAGCAGAAGATGGTCGGGAAGAAAATCAATCCTTGGCCTAGTTTGTTTAATACGTACATGAGCGATTCCTTTTGTTTTTATATAAAATGAGCATGCTCAATTTTATAAATGAGCGCGCTCAATTTGTCAATCTCAACCACGCAAGGTATGATCCTTTCAGGCTCATTAAGCAGACACATCAATGACGAAGCGACAACAAACCAGAGATAAAATTCTAAAAGCCGCATGGGCATCTTTTGCTCAAAATGGCTATGACATGACGACCACAAGGCAGATAGCGAGAGAAGCAGGAGTAGCCGATGGCACAGTGTTTAGCCATTTCCCGACTAAACTGTCGATTTTGCGCGAAGGGATGCTGGCGCAACTGCAACAGATCAGCCAAGAAACGCTAGTCAGTGTGGAAGGTAAAACCGATATCGACATTGGTTTGGCGCTGACGGAGAAATACTATCGCTACTATTTTGCGAACGTTGAGCTGAGCCGAGCTTTGTTGAAAGAAGTGATTTGGGATTTGGATTATTATCAGTCGTTTAACCAAGCTTTGTTTCAATCTGTAAACGGAAGCTCCGTCCTTGAGGGAAAAATACCGCTGATTTTTGACTGCTATTTTATGACGTTAATCTCGCACTTGAGCCGTGCAGAACCGGATGTTGAAGCGGCACTTGAAGAGCTTCATGCTAAGTTTCAGCAAATCATTGCGACTGCATAACATGGCCCCAACGCAGGATCTGAAAGAATATACTGCCTGTCATCTTATTTGCTGGACTCCCATTTTCTCGTTTCAGTTGGTGTCTCACCAAATAGCCGCTTGTAGCTTTGACTGAACTGCCCGAGATGGAAAAAACCAAAGTCAAAAGCGATTTCTGCAATTGTTCGATTATCTTCAGGGCTTTGTAGCACTCTACGTACTTGATTCAGGCGCATTCGATGTATGAACTGCTTTGGGGAAGTATTACAGCAATGTTCAAAGGTGTACTGTAGTGTGCGACGACTGACGTGTACTGCATCACACAGTTCACTGACGGTTATCGGTGTACGGTAGTCTAGATCCTGTAGCTGTTGTTTTATACGGTGCATCACGTGTTGACGATGAGAGATTGATATCGGATGGCTCGTGTGCAGTGAACTGAGTGAGAACAGCTCCAGCACAATATCTTTTAAGATTGCTTGATGTGTGGTTTCAGACCATCTTGGTTCGGCGGAACCAAGTAACATGCCTAAGTAGTATTTAAGTTGTTGAATGTGTTTTTCCGTCAAACCCGTTAAGTGTAATGTGTTGTTTTGGATACTCCCAAGCTCAAGTTGATTTTCTATGATGTGAACGAAGTTTTTGTCGAGCACTATTCCATAGATAGAAAACTGCTCCGGTGTCATTAACTCAAAATCAGCGCCACCTTGCCTAAGCAAAAGTTGGCTTGAATTAAACTGACTGTGATTTAGGTGTAGCGGCTTATTTTCCGCACTCAAACCCAACCAAATACCTCCCTCTTCAACCCTGCATTGCTGTCTTAGCGAGCGGTTACTGTCTTCACGAAATACATGGAAATTGGGAAATCGTCGTTCTCGAATTTGACCTAAAAATCGACCATCGCTGAGTTGGTCATATTCCTGTTGCCAGTTTATCAGACTCGCAGCTTGTTGGTTTGCATCCTTAGTGTGATGGATGCACAGCATTGGTGCAGTTTGGGGCATTTGGTTACTCATCCTTGTGATGCTCATTCCTTTTTTGTGAGTCATGTTGGAGCAGTATTTACATAACTCATTGTTTATTATTGGTTTATAAATGTTGCCAGTTTTTGATAACGCTACGGAACACATTTGGCAATACTTTCTTAAAGCTTATTGATAGTTCAGCAAAAAGCGAACCAAATAGTGAAGAGGAAGAGCAATGACGGCAACTTATCGTCGGCAACAAGGAAGTAAAGTCTATACCTTTAAGTCATTAGCTGACTTGATGGCGAAAGCGACACCGGAGCGCTCAGGCGATGCGTTAGCCGGGGTTTGTGCTCAGTCAGCGGCAGAACGTGTAGTCGCACAAATGGCGCTGTCTGAGTTACCACTTAAAACGTTTCTTAACGAGGCGGTTATTCCATACGAAAGCGACGATATCACTCGCCTAATTATCGATACGCATGACCTTGAAGCCTTTAAGCCGATTGAGCACTTGACGGTCGGAGATCTTCGAAATTGGCTGCTGAGTGAAGAAGCCGATGGTGAAACGTTGGCTAAAATTCGTCAAGGTTTAACACCAGAAATGGTGGCCGCAGTCAGTAAGATTATGCGCAACCAGGATTTGATTCTCGTTGCTAAAAAATGCCAAGTTGTCACGGCTTTTCGGAATACGATTGGTTTGCCGAGTCGCCTGTCTACTCGCTTACAGCCGAATCATCCCACTGATTCTCTCAACGGTATCGCAGCGACCATTTTTGATGGTCTGATGTACGGAAATGGCGATGCGGTTATCGGTATCAATCCGGCAACAGATAATGTACCTCAAGCTATTAAGTTAATGAACTTAATGGATGAGGTGATTCAACACTATCAAATACCGACTCAGTCTTGTGTGTTAACTCATGTCACGAACACGATCGAAGCCATTGAAATGGGTGCACCAGTCGATCTCGTTTTTCAGTCGATAGGCGGCACGCAAGGGACGAATGATACCTTCGGAATCGACTTGTCGATTTTGAAAGAGGCCCATGAAGCCGCGTTGTCTTTGAATCGAGGCAGTGTAGGAAACAATGTGATGTATTTTGAGACCGGACAAGGTACAGCGCTGTCTGCGAATGCATTTCATGGGGTCGATCAACAGACTTGTGAAGCCCGCGCTTATGCTGTCGCGAAACAGTTCGATCCTTTGTTGGTTAATACTGTCGTTGGGTTTATTGGCCCTGAGTATCTGTTTGATGGCAAGCAAATTATTCGTGCTGGGCTTGAAGATCATTTCTGTGGGAAGTTGCTTGGTTTACCTATGGGTTGCGATATCTGTTACACCAATCATGCCTATGCCGATCAGAATGACATGGATAACTTGCTGACACTATTAGGTGTGGCCGAGTGCTCGTTCATCATGGGTATTCCAGGGTCTGATGACATCATGCTCAATTATCAAACTACCTCATTTCACGATGCCCTTTACGCAAGAAAAGTACTCGGTTTGAAGCCAGCACCAGAGTTCGAACAATGGTTAATGGAGATGCAGATTTTCGAGAGCGTGCAAGACGTTCGGTTAAGTGAGCAAATCTCTCGCTCGTTTTCGGGAGCAATTAACCAACTGAATAAGGGGTATTCTCATGGGTAAAGTAATCACCATTGCTCAGTCCCCACAAGATGAGTCTGAAGTTGTCACATACAACCCGTGGGGCAAGTTACGTGACTTCACCTCTGCTCGGATCGCTCTGGGTCGTAGCGGGAACAGTGTACCAACCAACGAGTTACTCTCATTTCAGCTGGATCATGCCCAAGCTATGGATGCAGTGCATTGCAGTTTGAATATTGAGTCTCTCGTTGCTGGTTTGTCGGACTCTTACTCGATTCTTGAAAATACCTTAGAGCCTCCAGTGGTAGTGAGCAGCCGAGTAAGTGATCGGCTTATGTACCTGCAAAGGCCCGATTTAGGAAGGCAACTCGATGAATCTTCTTGGCAAACGCTCAACTTGATAGCAAATGAGCATAACACTGACATTGATCTTGCGATTGTTATTGCTGATGGACTTTCTTCCGTCGCAATTCAAAACCATGCCGTGCCTGTTGTTACTCGATTGATTTCTCTTTTAAGCGCTGATGATGAACATCAATGGAAATTCGCACCTATCACAATCGTAAAGCAAGGAAGAGTAGCGGTAGGGGATGATGTTGGTGAATGTTTTAACGCCAAGGCCGTGCTGGTTTTAATTGGAGAGAGACCCGGTCTAACTTCTCCGGATAGCATGGGTATGTATCTCACTTGGGGGGCTAAACGAGGCTCTAAAGATTCCCAAAGAAACTGCATTTCCAATGTGCGTCCCCAGGGGCTCAACTATGACGATGCCTGTGAACGCGCATTTTACTTGCTCAAGGAGGCTCGAAAATTACAACTGTCAGGAGTGAATCTGAAAGATCGCTCAGATATCAATGAGCCAAGTGGCGCAAGCGTTGAAGATAAACACAGCGACAACTTTTTAATTTCATCAAAGTAGAAGGATTTACTATGTCTAAACATCAGGAGTACTTGGCCAAAAGGCAGCTAAAAAGAGGCACCGCAGGTTGGATTTTACTTGCGGGCTTAGGTGTCTCGTATGTTATATCTGGTGACTTCGCCGGTTGGAACTTTGGCATCGCTCAAGCAGGATGGGGAGGCTTTCTTATTGCTGCTATCGCGATGGCAGTAATGTATTTCACGCTAGTATTGTCTTTAGCTGAAATGTCTGCGGCTATTCCTGCTGCGGGTGGTGGTTACAGCTTCGCAAGACAGGCGATGGGGCCGACAGGTGGCTTTTTCACTGGCTTATCAGTTTTGATTGAATATGCGCTCGCGCCTGCTGCGATAGTGATTTTTATTGGCTCAGCAGTTAATGAATTGGTTGGTATCGATGGTCCTGTTGTTTACGCACTTTTCTACGCCGTCTTTATCGCTATTCATATGGCAGGGGTTGGCGAAGCTCTCAAAGTAATGATGGTCATCAGCGGTTTGGCTGTGCTAGCTATTCTAATTACTGCTGCTGTGCTTATTGGTCACTTTGACGTTAATAACTTATTCGATATTGCTCCGGCGACGGCTCAGGCAACAGAAATCTTGCCGTTTGGGTGGTATGGCGTATGGGCTGCGTTGCCATTTGCAATGTGGTTGTTTCTTGCGGTTGAAGGTGTGCCTTTAGCGGCAGAGGAGGCAAAAAATCCGGCAAAAGATGTTCCCAAAGGCATCATTGGTGCGATGCTGTTTTTATTGCTAACCGCAACTCTCGTAGTCGTCCTTTTGGCTGGTGCGGTTGGCTCAAAGGTCATAGGCGATAGCGCGGTGCCATTAGTTGACGCCCTAAAGCTTACGGGCAATTCAACGGTAGCAATGGCCGTGAACTTACTTGGATTGGCTGGCCTTATCGCTTCTTTCTTTTCAATCATTTATGGTTACAGTCGCTTGGTGTTTGCGCTTTCCCGCGCGGGTTATTTACCGCAAACTTTGTCATTAACCAGTGACAAAAAAGTGCCTTCTCGTGCGCTTTTGGTTCCGGGCGTTTTTGGGTTCTTGGTTTCACTTATGGGTGAGGGGGACTTAATCTTGGCGATGGCTGTTGTCGGTGCGACTGTATCGTACGCATTAATGTCCTTGAGCCATATTTTATTGCGAATTAAACAGCCGGAATTAACTCGTCCATATAAAACGCCTGGTGGGATAATTACTTCGAGTATTTCTCTGGTGCTTTCTTTGATCGCAATGACAGGTGTTTATGCTTTTGATCCCTCAGCCTTTTTCATGACAATGGGATTGTTTCTTATCGGTGGTGTTTATTATGGGTTATACAGCCGCAACAAATTGGTGGCAGCAACCGCCGAGGAAGAGTTTGCCATGCTGTCTGTGGCAGAGCTAGAGCTTGAATCAGATGTCGTACGATAGTCACTTTGATTCTTGTTATTCAGCATATTAAGGGAGCCATAGGCTCCCTTTGTCATTTCTATCAAAAGTGCATAGCGCACAAATGCATCACTTTAACTTTATAAGTGTTTAATCATGTGAAAGTCTAGTCTGGATAACGATGGCGCAGATCTATCACAGGTAAAGGTTAAGTTTTCAAGGAAAGATCATGATAAACAAGGTATTTAATACACTTTTGGGAACAGAGTTACCGATTATTCAAGCGCCAATGGCCGGTGTGCAAGACAGCCAAATGACCATCGCCGTCAGTAATGTTGGCGGGCTTGGCTCGTTACCTTGTGGAATGCTGAACAAAGACGCCATCGTAAAAGAACTTCAACTTATCAAGCAGGCAACTAACCGACCGTTTAACCTCAATTTCTTTTGCCATGAAATGCCGGAGTATGACGCCAACAAGCACGAAAAGTGGCAAAAAACGCTGCAACCGTATTTTTCCGAGGTTGATGCAACCGTTCAGGCTCAGCCAAACGCTCCGACAAGGATGCCTTTCAATCATGATATTGCTGACGCGATTGAACCATTTGCACCGCCAGTGATCAGTTTCCACTTTGGTTTGCCAGACGATGATCTGTTAGCTCGAATTAGAGGGTGGGGAGGGAAGATCCTTTCGTCAGCGACCACGGTGGACGAAGCACTTTGGCTAGAAGCAAAAGGCGTTGACGGTATTATCGCCCAAGGCTTGGAGGCTGGTGGACACCGAGGTATGTTTTTATCGGATGATTTAACTACTCAGTTAAGTTTGATGGCGTTATTACCACAAATCGCCAAACGGGTGAATTTGCCTGTTATTGCTGCAGGCGGAATCGCTGATAGAAGAGGGGTGGAAGCCGCGTTGAGATTAGGAGCGAGTGCCGTTCAAGTTGGCAGCGCCTATTTGTTGTGTGATGAGGCGAAAACATCGTCTTTACATCGATATGCCATTGCCAGTGAACGCGCGCAACATACCGCTGTGACCAATGTTTTCTCGGGCCGACCAGCGAGAGGCATTGTGAATCGCGCGATGTCGGAGCTAGGCTACATCAGTGAGTTTGCGCCGAAATTCCCATACGCCTCCATTGAAATGGCTCAACTAAGAGCGCTTATGGAAAAGCAAAACCGAGATGAATTCACACCGTTGTGGTGTGGACAAAACTCGTCGGGTTGTACGGAAATATCGGCGGCAGAAATGACATTGTCATTAGTGGAAGGCATCGATTTTAACTGATATGCATCTTGCCTTTTAAAGCGATGCTGACTGAATGGTTACGAGTTATCCCTGTATTTATGTAGTAAATCTAATGGGATGTGGCAGTAATCATTCGGAAAGTTTGTGAGTCTGTCTTGGTGCTCATCATCACTTGGTACATAATTTGTGAGTGGCAGTACTTCTACGGCGATCTTGTCGGCGTCCGGTCGTGCTGCGATAAACGCTTTCGCGATGGTGAGATGCTGTTCGTTTTGGCTATAAACACCAGTACGGTACTTCTCACCTACGTCTTCACCTTGCTTGTTAACGCTGTAAGGGTCGATTATCTCAAACAAATACCCCATTAAAGTTTCAACCGAAACTTGCTCAGCATCGAACTGGGTTTTCACGCACTCTGCGTAGCCATCGTATTCGGATTGAGTGTTATCCGTTGTGCCATTTGCTCGCCCGGCTTCTGTGTTGATTACGCCCGGAAGGTGGCGCATAAATTCTTGCACGCCCCAAAGGCAGCCGCCAGCGAAGTAAATTTCTTCCATCACTTTTATCCTAGTCTTTACCGTTGTTGGGATGTAGGGAGCTAACCCCTCTTCTTCTATCCCATTTCCGTTGCCCTATTATCTGTTGATGGGAGCGAGATTCGCAAGGTACAGCTTGGCTAATCAGACCACGCGTTTTTTCCTTTTTACTTTCAATTTCTTTTCATATGAAACATCAGGTGAGTATACTGTAAGCCCATCAATAAGGAGCGAACCTGTGAACCCAAGACAAAATGAAATCCTGCAATTAGTGAACGACCGTAAACGCGTTCAAGTCACGGAGCTTTCTGACATCATTGGCGTGTCGGGTGTGACCATCAGACAGGATTTGAACTTTCTGGAGCAACAGGGCTACCTAAAGCGCATTCACGGCGCAGCTACCGCGTTGCAAAGTGATGACATTGATGCCCGCCTAGAAGTACGTTTCGATATTAAACAATCGCTCGCAAACCAAGCTGCGGATTTGGTCGCACCGAATGAGACAGTGCTGATTGAAGGAGGCAGTGCCAATGCGTTGTTGGCTCGGACATTGGCTGAGCGCGGCGATGTGACCATTATTACGCCATCGGCGTATATCGCCCATCTCATCCGTAACACTTCTGCCAACATTATCTTGCTTGGTGGCGTGTATCAGCACCAAGGCGAGAGCTTGGTCGGACCGCTGACTAAGTTGTGTATTGAGAACATTCATTTCAGCACGGCCTTCTTGGGTATTGACGGCTTCCATCAAGACACTGGCTTTACTAGCCGCGACATGATGCGCGCTGAGATTGCAGAAACCATCATTGCGAAAAAAAGGCGCAATATTGTTCTAACGGATTCTAGTAAATTTGGGCAAATTTATCCCTCATCAATTGGTAAGACTGACGAAATATCAGTGCTGCTGACTGACAAAGCCGCTCCGAAAAGCGACCTTGAACAAATCAAAAAGCGAGGTGTGGAAGTTATATTAGGCTGATTAAGCCACGCTTCGTTTTCTCTTCGCGAGCATTGCTGTTGGGGAGAAACCGGTGACTAGCATAGTGCCGCTAAGCACTAGAATTGTTCCTATGATGGTGTTAGAGCCGACGGGCTCATCTAGCACCAAGTAGCCCCATAAGATACCAAAAACAGGAACAAGAAAAGTGACAGTCAGTGCTGACGCTGGGCCGATATCAGAAACTAAGCGGAAATAGAGCAAATAAGCGAACCCTGTGCATACAACGCCGAGCGTGACAACAGAGCTCCATTCGAAATGACTTGGTTCTGCACGCATTGGTAAGAATGGTAGCAGCGGCAGTACCCAAATAACCGCCGCCCACATGCTGCCGTGAGCATTATCAAAAGCAGGTACTTGTGGCGCATTTTTAGTGTAGTTGGTAGCAATGCCATAGCTGAAAGAAGCCATCAAACTGGCGGCAATAGGGAGCATGGCTTCTTCACCTATGGTTGAAGTATCTAAGCCGACCAAGACTGCAACGCCTCCAATGCCTATTAGCATACCGAGAACAGATTTCGCTGTGAGTGGGCTGCGGTACCAAACAAAGCCAACTAGTGCTCCCCATATTGGGGCGGTTGAGTTCAATATTGCTAAAGTTGATGCATTCAGTGTCTGGGCTGCGTACGCAAAGAGTAAAAATGGAACTGCGCTATTGAATAAGCCAATAATAAAGAAGTGTTTAGTATGCGCAGTTAACGTGAGTTTCTTCTTCAAATATACGGCGATCAATAACAAAGCGACGGCGGCAAATGTAACTCGAAATTCGATTAAGTAAGCCGGCCCGAATGTGTTGGCGGCGACTCGCATAAACAGAAACGAGCCACCCCAAATAGCAGCGAGGCAGAGTAAGCGAAAAAAACTGACGGCAGTCATTTGACATCCTTGGTCGAGGGCTAGCGCCTCATCGATTAATTGTTGCGCTAACAGTGAATTAAACCAAGGATGAGGTCAACCAGAAATGTAATGCCAGTTCCGGATCTGGCTAGCTTGGGCTCACGTTGATGGTGTGTTGTTGATTTGTGATCACTTAATGGCTCTCTGACCATACTGCGAATTCATTTCCACTCGGTTCAGTGAAGTGGAATCGACAGCCGCCGGGGAATTCGAAAATAGGGCGGATAATTTTTCCACCATGCTGCTCTACTTTTGTCTGAGTGGCCTGAATGTCTGAGCTATAAAATACTAAAAGTGCGCCACCATTTGCGATTTGGTTTATAAACTCAGATTTGAAGAATCCGCCATCCAATCCTTGTCCTGAAAATGCAGAATATTCTGGACCATAATCGGTAAAGCTCCAGTCAAAAGCACGCTCAAAAAATTGTTTAGTCGCACTGACATTAGTGGAACCAAATTCAACGTAATTCAATTTTTCATGTTGATGCATGGTGAAATCCTTCTCGGTTACTATCGTTTCTAGGCGAACTTTTCTACGATGATGTCGTCCGCTTTTTCGACAAATAATGCGCCATTATCTCTGAGCTCTGTCAGCACATTCTCTACATTATCAGGCAGCACCGCACGAGTTGAAGCAAGATTAACTACCACATTGTAGCCAAGTTCCAGCGCTTGCATGACGGATTTTTTCACACAAAAGTCTAAGGCAAGGCCACCGATAACTAAGGTATCAATCCCGTTGAACTTTAGAAATTCATGCGCGCCTGTCGTTTTTGTGTCGGCAATATCATGGAAAAAAATACCGTAAGGGTGCGCGTCAGGATCCATACCTTTATTAACTTGAAAATCGTAGTCCAACACGGGTGGTAAGCCATCTAGCAGCTCAGAACCTGTTGTGCCAAGCACACAGTGACGGTTCCACTTTATATCCACATTCGGTAAACCAACGGGCTCAAGCATATTGGCTGGCGATTCTGCATCCCATTTTGCTTTCGGTGGGTGCAAGTCACGACTGACCAGTTTTAATCGGCCTTTGGCATGATTGTTCAAAAGCTCCGGTACGATTTCCAACGCACCTGCAACGGGCAGTTCATTTGGACATAACTCACTAAAGCCTTTCTCTGGATCAACGTCGATCACTGCTGTAGTTTGATAGTTTACTCGAACAGTCATGGCAGACTCCTTGTCTGTCTGATTGTCTGCGTTTATCCACGCAAACAGTTTTGAAAAAAGGTTACTTCGTCGCTAGTCAGCGTATATACCATTGCGGGTTTTCCACCTTTGCCTTTGTTGGTTGAAGCGACTTTATTAGTGGGTTTTAGTACGCCTGAATCTATCAAGCGGCGCTTAATCGTCATTCGGCTGATATCAATACCAAACTCTTGATATGCAGAAATGATGTCCGCAACCAAAAACTCTTTGTCTAATGCAAACAAAAGAACCGATGTGTATTCAATGGATGCACGAAGCTTTTGCCACGCTTTTTCAATGGTTTTTTGATGATCAAATGCGAGGGTTTCTTCTCCATTGAGAATAGCCTGTAGCGAAAACCATTTAAGTTGGCATTCCGGTACACCTGCATTATTTATTTGCTCTACATTGTTACGATCAACTAAGGCGTAGTGCGTAATGTTTAAGCTCCAGTCTTCTGGATCGCGCTTTGGATCACCGTCGATAAATGCTTCGCTAAAATGGCGAGGGTAGGTATGGATTTTCTCACGGCAAATTCGGCGACGCGCCGCTTCAAAGTTTTCATCGGCCGGGCGTCCGCCTTCACTGGTTAAGTCTTTATCAAAGACAAATCCGCCCGGTAGTGCCCAGACTCCATGGTATGGCCGATTTGGATTTGAACGTTTAATCAACAACACTTCCAATCCCTTATCGGCACAGCCAGATAGCCTGAATGGAATAATGTCGACAGATACGATCATGGTTGGGTCCTAATATTGATTTGTAAGTAATCTAGCGCATAACAAGTGGTCAATCAATGGGTAAGTAACGAGTTGTTAGAAACGTTTTCGGTAGTGTTCTTAATACGGTTTGAGCATAAATTTACGGATGACTCTGACTTATTCACAATGCTTGCTCGAATTCTAGACAAAAAAACCTTATAAAAATGAGTGGTTAGTAACAAAAGTTGACAAACTATAGATGGGTGTTTATTGTTTACGCAAATTAGTTAGTAACAAAAAGTTATATACCCAGGAAGGGCATGTAGAAGGGCACCTAATGACCACCAAACTATTTTCTTCCCGCATCATTCAAAGCGCTTTGGATTTCGATGTCTACAAAGTCAATATGATGAGCGCTGTAACAGCGCTTTACCCTGATGCGATGGTGTCATATAAGTTTATCGTGCGCAGTGAGGAAGACCTCTCTGAGCTTTTGCCCGAGGTAAAAGCCGAAGTCCTTAAACTGCAAGATATTCAATTTACGCAAGAAGAAATTGAATATATTAAGCGTGTCGCGCCTTACCTGAATCCTGACTTTGTTGATGCACTGCGCCATTTCCGTTTCAACCCACAAAGTGATGTCTCTTTCCATAATAAAGCCATGGCTGATGGCTCAAGCCAGTTAAGAATTACCATTAACGGTTTGTGGCGAGATACCATCTTGTACGAAACGATCATCATGAGCATCGTGTCTGAAGTTCGTAGCCGTCAGCGTTGGTCAGATATCCCTGTTGCGCAATTTACCACTGTTTTAGAAGAGAAAGTTCGACACCTAAAGTCGGAACTAAAACGTCGTAACATTACTAACTTTAAATTTTCTGACATGTCGACGCGTCGACGTTTTTCCTTCCAAGCTCAGCGCACTATGCTGGAATATTTGTGCCAGGAAGTGACGGAATGTTTGACAGGAACAAGCAACTATCACTTAGCAAAAGAGCTAAACTTGACGCCTATCGGCACCGTTGCTCATGAATGGTTTATGGGACACCAAGCTCTGGTGAATGTGCGAGATTCGCAAAAAGTGGCGTTGCAACGTTGGCAAAAAATGTTTAATGGTGCACTAGGTATTGCACTGACCGACACGATTGGTATCGATGCTTTCCTTAAAGACTTTGATGAAGAACTAAGTAACGCGTACTTCGGCGTACGTCACGATAGTGGTTGCCCTTATCGCTGGGGTGAAAAAATGATTGCACACTACCAGTCGCTGAATATAGACCCATTAACAAAAACACTGGTGTTTACCGACGGACTTAACTTCGAACAAGCGTTAGATATTTGCGAGTATTTCCAAGGACGTATTCAGGTGAGTTTTGGTATCGGTACTTTTCTTGCCAATGATATGGGTGATTATGTCAATAAAGATGGTGAAGCCTACCAGCCACTTTCTATCGTGATAAAAATGGTCACGTGCAATGGTTCACCGGTCGCCAAAATCAGTGACGAACCTGAGAAAGCCATGTGTGAAGATATCTTCTTTTTGATGAATCTCAAGCGCCGCTTTGAACAACCTCTTGATTTAAATGAGTGTCGTAAAATGATTGATCGTTTAGAAACTGAAGGTCAAAATTATCTCATCGACGCGTAGGCGTTATCCTCTCTCCATGATAAGCACCCTCTATCGTTACGACAAGTTTATATAGGTAAACGTGGAGGGTGATTTCGTTATAGTAATATACAGAAGTAACCAGATACAGCGCAGGAAAGCACTCAAAAGTTGATGTGTTATCTGCCTTTGATTGGTGTAAATCGATACGTTACAGCATCGTGGACGGTGTATCTCATCCGACACTAAACTCAGTCTAATCACGTAGTTTATTCCCACGTACCATGAGCTCACTCGGGTATAGACGTCTATCTGCTTTTATGACTTTGGGCTTCACGTAGTTGCTTGAATCAGGAGTCAAAATGAACCTAGTAGTACATTTGCAAAAGAAAGCGATCCGAAAATATGGCTATGAGATGGCCACTCGCCAAGCATGGAAGTGTGGTATCAAGGCAAATCTTGTAAAGCGCGTGATTGGCCTTTTTAAAGGACAAATTGTTTGTGTGGTTGAAGGTTGCCGAGCAGAGTTTTCTTCTCCTCTTAATAACCCCCTTCACGAAGATGGCAAGCAGGGGCGATATGTGTTTGTTGGCGGTGTATGCTGGGAACCAAATAACATTATAGCGCCTGGTTTCCCTGATTTTATGTTTATGCACGTGCGTAATCTAAGCCACCGTCATAAGTATTTAACGGATGACGAACTATTTTTGAGCTTGGCTTAAAAATAAATCTCATAGACTAGTCCAGTCCAATCATAATCAGTAGTGATACAGTTTTAGCTCTGTTGACATTCTGCTGAGTGTTTCTTGACGTATCTCTTATAAAACAGTGTTTCTTTACTTGTTAATAACAGAGGGTTTGTTTTCGTCTGATGTGATTTCCCTTTTGCGATTTACCATAACGCTCATCAAAGCAAACCATACTGGGATGTAAATCATGAATATGAAATCTATCGCAATTGCAACGGCAGTTGTTGCTGTACTAGCAGGCTGTAAAGACAAAACGCCACCAGCTCCAACTCAAGCAAACATTACTTTGGTTGAAGCGGTGACTGAAACGGTGAAAAAGCCGCACCAAGTATGTAAAGATGTGGTAGTAACCGAGCAAGTTGCCCCTGCGGATGACAATAAAATTATTGGTACGGTTGGTGGCGCAGCAGCTGGAGCTGCGCTGGGCAACCAAATCGGTGGTGGCTCAGGTAAAGTGATTGCAACTGCAGCTGGTACGATTGCTGGTGCACTGACAGGTCGTAAGATCCAGGAAAATGTGCAAAAAGGTGATGTAGTAACAACGACGAAAAAACAGTGTCATACAGAATATACGACATCTGATAAAGTAGTGGGTTACGACGTCACTTACGAAGTTTCAGGTGCACCAACGACGGTTCGTTTGGCGAGCAAGCCAGCGACAAAAACGTTCCCAATTCAAGATGGTAACGTTGTTCTACCACAATAGTTAGCGACTTAACCGAAGCGATTAACAAGCCCTTTTATCTTTGAGATGAAAGGGCTTTTTCACATAAGCGGCGTTTTCATCTGTTTTCCCATTGGAATGTGCGGCCAGAAATACCCGTTAATTTCCGCGTTCGATACAATCACTTTTCTTAAAGTACGAACGGAAAAAACATGGAAGATTTTTACCTGACCGAGCACGGTTTGGCTGGTTATTTCGAGGCGCAATGGTTCGACAAGTTCATTGAGGAGCAACAGATTGAGATGATAACCAGTCGCTCAAAACAAGTCCCACTTTCTTTTTTGTCATCACCTCACTGCTCCCAAGTTGCTGATTTTATTGCGCAGGCGGTAATCGAAAGCAGCGTTCAGCCGTATTCCCTACTTGAGGTTGGGGCGGCGCTGGGAAGAAATTATTATGAGTTAGTGCAACGCTTACCTAACCTTAAAGAAGCGACGCTTGTGGAGCCTTCAAATAGGTTAATGGATGGCTTGAAGCAACTATTAATAGAAGAACAACGCGTCGAGCTTACTTACCTTCACGATGTGAACACCTTAAACACTTTAGAGGTAGAGAATAGAGATATCGTACAGAAATGTGCTCATGTTGATTTGACGCTAATTAACCAGCCTTTTGAGCTCGATACTCTCCAATCTCGCTTTGATTTAGTCGTATGTTTAAATGTGATTGATCAATGTGAGTCGCCACTTAGCGTGATCAATGCTCTAAAAAAAACCACCAAGGTGGGTGGGCTGATCGTTGTCTCTTGCACTTATCAGTGGAACGCGAAACACATCAAAAATAAAGAAGAGGCGGTTGATGATATCAAAGAATACTTTGCTGAAGGCTGGCGTCTAGTGTCGGAAGCCGAGCATGAATATCGCATCCGGTTTAATGATCGCTTTGCAAGGCAGTTTTTATCTCACGTAGTCGCTTACGTAAAAACCGATTAGAGCCACATAAAAAAACCGAGCACTTACGGCTCGGTTTTTTAGTCTTTGGGTTAGAGCACAACTTTAAGTAACGTGCGCTTCTTGTTGCTCTTGCAACTTTTTCTTACGACGTTCTCGTTTAGAAAGCCAAACCAGAGGCACAACAATCATAATGGTTCCTATTGCCATAAATATATCTGGCACTTCTCCAAACCAAATCAATCCCACAAACACGGCACCAATTAAGCCACTGTATTCAGCGCTGGCAATTTTGTTGCTATCGATCGAGCGGTAAGCGATGACACATGTTGCTGCATAAATCATGATGAACAGACTTGAGCCAGCAGCAACAGGGAAAGCACTCCAGTCCCAAGGTTCTGCTTCGATCAGAACAAGCAAGAAGGCTACTGGAATACCTGCCAAGTTTGTCATCAATAATGTTTGCATCACAGACTGATTTTTTGGCAGTTTTCGAATGAGCAAGTTATTGATTGCTAAAGTAATTGCAACAACTAAAGCTGAAATCGCTGCCCAATCGATTTGGTCTGGACGAATGATGACCAATACACCGGCAAAGCCCATTATCGCTGCGGCGACCGATTGTTTAGATAGCTGTTCGCCAAAAAAGATTGCTGCAAGCGGCAACATGATCAATGGCGCGGCGTAAAAGATCGCGTTCGCAGTTGCGAGCGGTAAAGATGAGATCGCCAAAACCATGAATATTGCACCAAGTAACCATACGTGAGCGCGAACAGCATGCCACTTAAACCCTTCAAGAAAAGGCGCATTTTTTGTTAGCAAGTAGACTGGCAGCAGGAAAAGCACCGCTGAAATTTGTCGGAAAAAGACAAATTGAAAAATAGGCACTTCATTTCCGACACTTTTAATTAAAGAGTCCGAAAGCACCGCAATGAGATTTCCAACAATTAATAGCAGCATCGCTGCTCCGACCGATGTAACTTTCACTTTTTCCTCTCCTCTTTCTTTGCCAAAGAGTAGGTGATGTCATAGGATGAAGTGAAGTGATATTTATTAGTTTAAGTATGAGATTTTTAGATAATGAAATTGCCACCACTCAGAGCGGTTCACTGTTTTGAATCTGTTGCCAGAAACTCTAGCTTTTCGCTTGCTGCTGAAGAACTCAATGTGACGCAAAGTGCCGTTAGTCACCAGATACGACTATTAGAAGATTATTTGGGTGAATCATTATTTATCCGTCAAGGCAGAAAGCTCTCTTTGTCCGATACGGGCACCCGCTATTTAGAGGATATTAGCCCAGCAATTAGCTCAATTGCGATGGCCAGCCAAAAGGTGCGAGAAGGGGACAAAGGCAGCATACGGTTGGCGATTTATAGCTCGCTTGCCGTAAAGTGGCTTATTCCTCGTTTGTCTGATTTTAAGCGCTTACATCCAGAAATCGATCTGACACTCAATATGGTCGTTGGTGATCCTGAACAGACAGACAGCGTTGGCGATTGTTTTATCACGGTAGAAAAGCCAAAGCGAAACTACATGTCGGTAAAGTTATACGCGGAGACGCTGTATCCGGTCTGCAGCCATAAAATTTGGAAAGAGTTGCAAGATCAACCGATTCCAGAAGCGCTTTGGCGATACCCTATTTTGTCGACAGACTCAATTTATCGTGAGAGAGGAAAAGACTGGGCTGAGTGGTGCAGAGCGGGCGGTTACACCTTGCCGAAAGATGTCGATGTTCAACATTTTAGTCATATGTTGTTGGCAATAGAGGCGGCGCGTTATGACCAAGGCATCGCATTTGCGAATGATTTTATGCTTAATGAAAGAGATAAAGCGCACGATTTGGTGTATATCCCTTCGCATGGATTGGAAACCGGCGACAGCTTTTATTTTATTCATAAAAAGAGTCGAGCCAAGCAAGCAGAAATCATCAAGCTCACTAACTGGTTGAAGCAGCAATGCTTGTGAAATGACTAAATTGTCAAAATTAAGAAAGAAAGTGGCAAAGTTGTGTCTAAATATTTCATGTTTTATTGAGTTTTTATTCATTAACATCCACTTGGTTTTGAAACCAAGTGAAATGGATAGCATGGCATGCTTAAGGATGGGCAAAACACAACCTCAATAATTAACAGGCAGTGAAATACAATGTTTAAAAAAACATGGCTAATGACAGCCCTTCTAGCAACATGTTCTGTTGCAAACGCAGCTCCTTACGTTGGTGCATCTGTAGGTCAAGCATCGTTTGGTGATGTTAATGGCTCTATCAATGGTGGTGGTACTAACGCTAGCACTAAACTTAAACTTGAAGATGACTCAAGCCTTTCAGGCAAAGTATTCGGTGGTTACAAATTCAACGAATACATTTCTCTAGAAGCAGCCATTGGTGGCTACGATGCTTTAGACGGCAAAGTTGTTACTGTTGGTGATATGAAGTATCTATCGATTCAGCCAAAAGCGACTCTACCGATTGGCGATCGTTTCAACCTTTTTGCTAAAGCTGGTCTTTCTTACTTCAATGCTGAATTCAAAATTAGCAACTCTGTGATTGACGGTAGCGCAGGCCATACCACCATTTCTGACAGCACTGTAACAGGCATGTACGGTTTAGGCGCAGAGTTCGCTATTACTGAAAACTTTGCTCTACAAGTTGAATGGGAATACATGATGCCTGAGCTAGACATTGCGAAATTTGGCAATGAAAAAGTAACGGTTGATGCAGACATCAATGTATTCTCTGTAGGTATGAGCTACCGTTTCTAAGAATACTTATTCAAGTTACCTCTTGGCTTAGTAAACGTTTTTGACTTCTGTTGGTCGAGCTGAGTCCAAGCTTTGAATTTGTTTAGATATAGCACAGGAAGTTTAGTTGCTAAGCGTCCTGTGCTATTTTTTTGCTTTGGAATAACTCTTAGGAATCTTTGTGAACGATGTCAATCTTAGGTATCTGGATCTACTGTTAAAGCACTTTGAACCTCACCAGTATCACCTTGTTACGCTTTCTGAGCTAGAAGCGGTGATTTGCACGTCGAGGCGCAATGTTTCTATTGTGATGAAAAAGCTTGCCACTTACGATTGGGTCGATTGGCAACCTGCGATTGGCCGAAGTAACGCTAGCCGTCTCAGTATTAATATTTCCCTCCAACAAGCGATGACCGAGTTTTTGGTTGAGGAGCTTGGCAGAGGAAGAATGAACTCAATAACGAAACTTATTGATTGGTTCGGTCAAACCGCGGTTAGAGCACTAACTATCGCTTCTGAAAAAGTGAATCGATTGAATGAATCAAATAACGCTATTTTGATTTCTTCTTACCCTTGGGTATCCAAAATCGACCCTGCGAATACTTACCGTCACACTGAATTACACGTCGCGAAAAGCGTTTATGACGTATTGCTGACCCAAAATTCCAATGGTGGTATCGAGCCATCGTTAGCACACGAATGGAAAATGGAAGGCAAGGTAATGACGTTATGGTTGCGGCCAGGCATATATCGCCATGATGGCGAGCCCCTTAACATACAGGATGTGGTTTGGAGTATAGAAAGACTTAGGGAGATAAAAGGACCAGTTCACGAGCTCTGGCAGTGTATTGATAGCGTGGTTGCAGAAACATCTAACTGCTTAAAAATTATATTGAAGTATCCGAACAAGTTGTTTCCATACATGCTAGCAACTCCTCATGCGTCTATTCTATGTCGAGATGTCGTCTCTTTCGGTTCTAGTTATTCCTACCACATCGGGACTGGGCCATTTAAAATTAGCGGCTGGAACCAGGAGAGTATGACTCTTGAAGCACACAAAGAGTATTTTTCAGCACGCGCATTGTTAGATCAAATAACGCTGTCTCATGGTGATGTTAAAACCTTAAATATGTTGAGCTTTAACCAAAGCTCCGATCACGTTGAAGTGGAAAAAATTAGCGCATTTTCATATCTGACCTACCGCGAACGCGTGGAATCCCAACTCACAAAAGAGACTTGGTATCAACTTGCTGATTACATCCATGTGCAAAAGCGAATTTATGATGCGCCAAGTGCCGTTGACAGCATTCAGTTAGAGACTCATGAGCAAGATTTATCAATAACAGATGGTGGTGTGATACCTAAACTGAAAGGTAAAGTGGTATTAGCTGAACCTGTCTGGACGATTCCGAGTTTAATTCGTCATTCCGAATGGTTGCACAGTGTGATTCGTGCAACGGGATTGGAGTTGGAGCTCATTGTTATTGATGACATTAGTTTTCCTGAGGTAGTGTCTCACCAAGCAGACTTGCTCTTCATTGAGGAAGTCATGGAAGCACCATTTGAATATGGCATCTTCGAATGGCTGTCGATAGCAACTGGACTGCGTTTTAGTTTTGATCAAAGCCAGATGCTAAGCCATAGAGAAAAGGTTCGCAGGGCGATGGCAGATGATCACTCGCTACAGTCTTTATTAAACCTAGAGAAAGCGCTGCGCGATCAGTACCTATATTTGCCTTTGTTTGTTGGCTACGAAGAAGTGACAAAAACACAGCAAGTGCGAGGTGTGCAGGTGAAAAATACAGGCTATAGCGATTTACATAGGTTATGGATTGCTCATTCACACTAGAGTCTGTGTTCAAGATGATGCAAATGTCCAACGCATAAAGCCATCGAAATGATGGCTTTATAAGGGCGTATCGGATTAGAAGTTGTACGACACACTTGCGCCAACAACCCATTGGTTTGCACTATCAACGATAGAAGAGTCGCTGATACCGCTGCCTAGGCGCGTGTATTGTGTCATTTGGCTTACTTGCCAGTTGTCGTTGATTGGCATAACAAGTTTGTAGCCAACACCATAGCTTACCGTTGAATCACCTTTGTATGCTTTGCGGTTTGCGTTTGCTTCGCGTTGTTTTACACCAAAGTAGTAATCTACGTAGTCTTCACTTTGATAAGTTAGGTTAGCAAAAGGAACAAAATCAACACTACCGAATTTCATGATGTGGAAGTAAGTCGCGCCCGCTAAGTAACCTTTGTAAGCACCACTGATATCGTGCTGAAGGTATGTAGAAATGACGTTGTTTTGATCCAGTGTAAAGTCTGCGTTTAAACCTAGATCGACGGCGAAACGGCGTTTATCTGTGCCTTTCAGGCTTTTCGCTGTATCACCGTCGCGCATTACACCACTACCTACAAGGTAGGCACTCATGTTGATTAACTCATTGGTGTTACCGAAGAAGCGGTAGTTAATGCCACTTAGGTCGGCATTAAAGTCGTCACCATGGTAACCACCGTTGAGAATTGGTGCTGTATTATGCTTTTGATCTTTGAAAAGATCGCTGCCTTGAGCCACACCAGCTTCTACGTTCCAATCGCCTTCGTTGTTGTAGATGTTACCGTTACGAATGTAAGTATCGCCAGCGAAAGCTGAGCCAGCAGCTGTCAGAGTAAGTAGTGCAATTAATGTTTTTTTCATCATTTTTCCGAGTTGTTCTGTTTTGTTTTGAACACTGTACAAAATGACGTTGTAAGCATCTATCGGCAAAGCGTATGGAAATGTAATGAACAATCAGGGTAAGAAGCAGAATGTTGCTTCAGAATAGAAAGGTTGCTGGAATAGCTTTCGTTAAAATAACGAAAAATCCGAGCTGGGGTGGCTCGGATTTGGGGTATTTATCAGGTATTGATACTAACTTCTTACTGTTTCGTTAAGTTGTATAGTGGTGCTAGGTCACCCGTTACTTTTTCGCCATTCATGTCTAGCTTCATAAGTACGTTTTCACCAACAAAGTATTGGTTTGGTGCATCTTCATTTGTCAACGTTACGATGCTGCCATTTGCGTCCCAAGTGAATTGACCTTCAGATTTTGATTGACCGTCTTCTTTGTCTTGGTAGCTTTCTTCAAGTACGTAAGTGCCATCTTGATTTAGTGTGATGGTCATATCGATACCAGCACAATCCGCGCAAGGTAGTGTTCCTTTGTAGGTGCCGTTCCAGTCCAGAGCACTTTGTGCGTTGTGTTCAGAGTCTACAAATGTCTCTTCAGTAATTACCTGTTCTTCTTCTACTGGTAACGTGTCAATTGTCTCAGTCGTAACGTCTGCACTGGTGGTGACTTCAGTTTCCGTTGCCTGAGGTACTTCAACTGCGCTTGTTTCGGCAGGTTTCTCATCTTGACAGCCTGCAAGAATGATTACCGCGCCTGTTAGTGCCAACATTGTCTTTTTCATTTTATCCCTCTTTAAATCAAGATTTTGTATGAGAGTAATAGTAGACATTTATCGAGGATTTGCGTCATCAAAAAGCAATAGAATGATCTAACTATGTCAATAAAACCGGATATGAGCATGAAATTGTCAGGAAAATCAGAACAATGTAAATGTTGATTTGGGTATCAAGCTTGAGCCCACAGATAAATATCTAAAAAGGGGAGTGGGAGCGAGTTAATTGATAACAGCCCACATTATTGTGAGGTGTATTATCAACATCATCTAAGAAACGTTATTGAAGCTTGAGCGTGAAGTGCCTCGTTTTGTGCTTCGTTGATCAGAAAACAGCTCCGCAATAACCTGACGATTTAATTCGCCTTTCAAATGGCCGTGCTCATCGATGACGGGCAGTGAATGTTCACACGACATGACTTCAGTCAGCACTTGCTCAATGGCTAAATGTGGAGAGATGATAGGCACCTCTTCATAGATATCATCACGCCAATCTGATAGGTGAGTTAACTTCGCTGCGTTTAGCAATCCTTGCTGTGTTATCACGCCTTGATAGCCTGCATTGGTCTCATGGTAGGCATAATCACGTTTAACACGTTTCATTTCACTCAGCGCATCTTCAATGGTTTCAGCGCGAACACAGTACGAAGGTGGCTGCATCAGCGTTTCGACCGTCAGTGCTCGCGCTCTATTGACGTCTTTTACAAAGGCTTCAACGTACTCATCGGCAGGATGCAGTAAAATTTCGTCTGGTGAACCTTGTTGGACAAGTTCACCGTCTTTAAGAATCGCGATGCGATCGCCAAGTCGAAGCGCTTCATCTAAATCATGAGTAATGAAAATAATGGTTTTGTGCAGCTTCTGTTGCAGCTCTACCAGCTGATCTTGCATTTCGCTCCGAATCAGAGGGTCCAATGCTGAAAAAGCCTCGTCCATCAACAGTATTTCGGCGTCGGTAGCCAGTGCCCGTGCAAGGCCC
This sequence comes from Vibrio sp. 947, assembly GCF_033339115.1. Lineage (NCBI taxonomy): Bacteria > Pseudomonadati > Pseudomonadota > Gammaproteobacteria > Vibrionales > Vibrionaceae > Vibrio > Vibrio sp. 947. The sequence goes on from NZ_JAWOTX010000006.1 coordinate 175,519, forward strand.
ACACGCTGTTGCTGTCCACCCGATAGTTGAGCAGGATACTGGTGCTCATAACCCGTCAGTCCAACGGTTTCTAACCATTCATTTGCTTTTTCTAAGCGCGCCTCTTTATTCATTCCCTGAACTTCCAAACCATATGCGATGTTGTCGATAACAGTGCGATGAGGCAGCAAGCCAAAGCGCTGGAACACCATAGACATCTTGTGACGGCGAAACTGTTCAAGCTCTTTGTTCGAAAGTTGCATGACATCCACCCCTTCTACCAAAATCTGCCCCATGGTTGGATCGATTAATCGGTTGAAGTGGCGAATCATGGTGGATTTTCCAGAACCGGATAATCCCATAATGACAAAAATTTCACCCTTTTGAATTTGCAGGTTGATGTCTTTTAGTCCGACCGTGTGGCCCGTTTCCGCTAAAACCTGCTCTTTACTATGTCCCAACTTAACGCGCTCAATCACGCTATTGGGTCTGGTACCGAAGATTTTATAAAGACCGCTGATTTCGATAAGTGGACTAGTCATTTTTTGAATCTCCTAAATGAGCTTGAGTGCGTTTCGCATACGCTTGTGAAGCACGGTCAAAAAGGATTGCTAGGGCGACAATTGCTAAACCATTGAGAAGACCAAGAGTGAAATATTGATTGGTAATAGACTTTAGAACAGGCTGACCTAAACCTTTTACCCCAATCATTGATGCGATGACCACCATTGACAGTGCCATCATGATCGTTTGGTTAATTCCCGCCATGATGGTTGGCATTGCAAGCGGAAGCTGAACCCCAAAAAGCCGTTGCCGAGTGCTGGCACCAAATGCGGTTGCGGCTTCCAATACTTCTTTATCAACTAGACGAATGCCCAAATTGGTTAAACGAATAACCGGTGGAATCGCGTAGATCACTACTGCGATAAGGCCAGGAATTTTCCCGATGCCCAATAACATCACAACTGGAATGAGATACACAAATGCCGGCATGGTTTGCATGACGTCGAGTAATGGTGTTACCACCGACTGAATGCGATTAGAGCGCGCCATAGCGATGCCGATAGGGATACCAAGTGCGATGGCAAGCATAGTACATACAGTGATGATACTGAGCGTGCGCATAGTATCTTCCCACATTCCAAAATAGCCAATCAGAATCAGCGAACCAAAACATGCAGCGGCCAGTTTCCAAGAGCGGCTAGCGGCATAAACGAGAGTGGTGCAGACACCTAAAATAATGAACCAAGGTGTAGAAATCAGAAGTTTTTCAAACCAGACAAGAAACGCCAGGAGCGGATCAAACAGAGACTCAATGAGTTCACCATACTCGCGAGAGAAATCTCTGTAGGCGCCGTCGAGTGTTTTGCGAATCGCCCTGAGATCAGAGGCATCCATTTCCGGGAATTCGCTGAGCCAATTTGAGTCAGACATATGTACTTCCTTTTTCTGATATACCTAAGCGCTTTCAAGAAACTTAATTTGGCAAGAAGAGTAGGGCACCTAGGCCAAGTAATGGTCGTTCGACAGGTTCTTTATCGAACGTATTACTCTTTAAGCTCAGGCGAATATCGTCAAACTTCTCTTTTTCGTTCCTTAGGTATACATCCTTTAAAATAAAACAATCATTAGTGTTCAAACTAATGATTTGCTTGGATTATAGTTTTTCTTCTTCAATAAAATGAACACATTAGCGTGTATTTGTATGAAAAATCTGCGCAAACTAACGTTTTTATTATCCGGTTAATTAGAATTGATCTTTTTGCTCGTTTGTCATCGAAATTTCTAAATTATTAGATGTCTAATTAATGCTGATGTATTACGTATTTGTCGTGTTGATTTTTGCAAACTTAGTTTATTGGCATATGCTAAAAATGTTATTGGCATATGCCAGTTTAAGGCGTAATTTGACTCTGTGTTTTTGAGGGACAATGATGGCAAGACCAAAGATAGAAAGACGAATATGCGGACGTGCGGCTCACCACTGCTTTAAGCCCAATGGCATTCCATTTAATCAGTTGGAGCAAGTCGCCATATTACCAGAAGAGTTAGAAGCGCTACGTTTAGCCGACTTAGAGGGGCTTAGCCAGCAGCAAGCTGCGGAGCAGATGGGCGTTTCTAGACAAACTTTTGGTAACACAGTAAAAAGTGCAAGATTGAAAGTCGCAAAAAGTTTAGTTGAAGGTCATGCATTAGTTTTTCCGAATGAGGAGTCAAACTTATGATTTATGCTATTCCTAATGATGGTGAGCGGGTGGCAAACCACTTTGTAAAAGCACCATACATCGCTATTTATTCTGATACTGACGGTATGCTAAAAAACTTAGCGAACATTGCTTCTATGCCACAAGCGGGTTGTAATGCGAAGTCTCAGTTGATTCAGTCTCTACAAGGGTACAATGTGGATGCTGTTCTTGTGCGAAATATTGGTGAACGTGTATTGGCAAAGCTACTTAGCAGTGGCACGCCAGTATTTAGGCTGTCTACTCGTAGTTCATTGGAAGATGTGCTTGCGGTTCCAAGAGAGCCTTTGATTGAGCCCTCTCAAGGACGCCCATCAAACAATCATAAGAAAAGTGTTCACAAACAAAAAGGCGGCTGCGGCTCCTGTGGTTGTGGTGGCCAAAAATCAAAAACCTCCTTGTTGGCAAGACCTAAAGCGCTACTCAAAGCAACATCTAGCCCTGCTATACTTAAGCTAGAGTCGATGGCTAATAAGGCAGGTTAATATGGTTTGGTTATTTACCTTTCTTGGTTTTCTCGCAATCATTTTGTTGATGTCACTTGGCGTCATTTTTCATAACAAGCGTATTCAAGGAAGTTGCGGCGGTTTAAACAACGTCGGTGTTGATAAAGTATGCAACTGCGAAACCTCATGCGCAGAACCTGAAAGGCGTTTATATCAAATCTCAGAGCCTAACTCATCACCTGAGCACTAAGGCTTTTGGCCCATTGCGGCAAGGTTTGCCGAAACCAGTCCAAATATTTGCTGGTCTGCGGATTCTCTCTGGAGACCAGTATGTTGACTACCTCGACAACGATCCACGCTTTTGCTAGTCCGATATCGCGCGCCAATTCTGTTGTTTCACCTTTCTCGGCGCACTTTACATACTTGCCTGCCACCTTCAAGTAATCATCAAATGTGCCCATGCCCTCGATGAGCGGCGCTAAATCTATCGCGACATGCCCTGTAGAAAAGCGTTCCCAGTCGAACAGCACTAGCTCGCCATTTTCGCGCTGTCCCCAGTTTCCAGCATTCGAGTCTCCGGAGATCAAGTTCTGCCTATCAAAAAGGTGCGCCGCTCGTTGTTGTAGTTGGTGGAAGAACTGTTCTGTCTCTGAGCCCAGTTTAAGTGTAGTGAGTGCTTGTTGAGTCGCTTGTGGTGTCCACTGGTGGCGGTGATAAACACCATCTGATGTTGGTGGAAGTCGGTGCAGTTTGACGAGTTGTTCAATGACTCGATCATCTTCAAGTAAGAATGCTTGCTCGACTGCGTGGGGAACGTATTCAATGTGCAGAACGTTTTTCTGGTCGTCGAATTGAATCAAGCGCGGTACGTGTATTCCAAGCGCGTTAAACTGCTCGGCATAGCGTTGATAAAACGCCACTTCTATTTGAGTAGGGTTACGTTTTTCTATTACTTGGACGCCATCTTTTTCGATGAGAAAAACTTTGGCACTGCCCATTTGGTTGAGTTCTTGTTGCGACACCGGACTTCCTGTCTTCATGTAGAGAGAGCTCACCTTAATCGCTGCACTCACGTTTTCCAATAGCCACGACAAAGTGCCTCAAAAATATTAAATGCAACTGTTTAAATATGATTTTGCTGTGAGTGTCTAAATTTTACACAGTCTCGCCTGTACTCCGATAAATTCGTTCTACGCTTACTATTCGTCTTAATAAAGGAGAACCAAAATGGCTGTAATGAAGCAGGATATTCCAAATCGTGTAACGGTTTACCATGACAATATCGATCAAGAACAAGAGCTGAAAAATGCGATGCTGCCAGAGAAACCGCGCTACTTTAACGGTGCTCCGACTTACAAAGCGAACAGCATCGAAGAGTTTGAAAGCAAAATCAGTCAGATAGGTTTGTCTCTCGATAAATAATTTTTCTTTTACCTAAAAGCGCCCTCAAAATGAGGGCGCTTTTTTGTTTATGTGATTGATTTGAATCGTAGGGAATTAACCTTGTTGTGCACTGCCTTGGCAGACCTGTTTTTGCACTGCTGGTGGCGCGGGCTCGTAATGGCTTAAAGTCATACTAAAACTGCCTTCACCACCCGTGATAGCTCGTAATCGACGAGCGTAATCTTGCAGCTCGTTTACTGGTGACTTGGCTCTGAGTAAGGTGAAGCTACTGTCGATTGGCTCGGTGCCTTCGATTAAGCCTCGGTTTCCAGATAAATCTCCAGAAACATCGCCAACGTTCGCGGTTGGGATGTGCAGTTCCATCTGGACAATGGGCTCTAGCACAATAGGATCTGCGTTGTTAATCGCATCTAAAAAGGCTTTCTTACCTGCGATGACAAACGCTATTTCTTTCGAATCGACGGAGTGATATTTACCGTCATAAACGGTGACTTCCACATCCTTAATTGGGTTGCCAGAAATCGCGCCTTCCTCTAACGCTTGCAAAATACCTTTTTCAACAGCAGGAATGAGCGCGGTTGGAATGGCGCCACCCACCACTTTGTTGATGAACTTAAATCCGGCACCACGTTCGAGTGGACGAACCTTCAATTGCACTTCACCAAATTGGCCTGCACCGCCACTTTGTTTTTTGTGTCGATAATGCCCTTCGGCAGGTTTGGTGATGGTTTCAAAGTATTCGACGCTTGGTTGGCAGGTTTCGACGTCCAGTTTGTACACGTTCGCCATCTTTTCTAATGCGACTTTGAGGTGAAACTCCCCTTGGCCGCTGATGATGGTTTCGTTGGTGCGAGCGCGATGTTCGATGCGCAGAGAAGGATCTTCACTGGCAATTTTATTCAGCACATCTCCTAATTTTTGCTCATCTCCACGCTTAAGAGGCTTCAAGCACAAAGAATACATGGGGTCAGGAAGATCCAACGTTTTGAGTTGAACACCATCTTCTTCGTGAGAGTCATGAACGATTGAATCGAATTCGAGATCATCCACTTTGGCTAAAACGCAGAAGTCGCCTGTAAGCGCGCGAGTGATCTCGGTTCTATCTTTGCCCTGCAGTTGATATAAGTGCCCAACCTTGAATGCCTTGTTGCTTTCGCCAATATAAAGCTGGCTGCCCGCATTGATTTCACCCTGATATACACGTAAGTAGGCAAGTTTTCCCATATATGGGTCGACGCTGACTTTGTACACGTGTGCGACGGTGTGCTCTAAGGTTTCGCAATTTACTTTGATTTTTTTGCCGTTCTTTTCCAGTTGAGGAGGGTTACCCTCGTTTGGCATGGGCATGATCTCCGCCAAGGTGCGTAGCAGCAGCTCGACGCCCGCACCGGTTTGTGCTGAGACAAAACAGACAGGAATCACATGTCCAGTTCTCAGTGCTTCTTCAAACGGATCATGCAGTTGCTCTGCGGTGAGTTCGGAGCCTTGTTCCAGATACAGTTCCATCAGTTCTTCATCGACTTCGATGACTTGGTCAATTAAGGTCTCATGAGCTTCATCTACCGTTGCAAGTAAGGTTTCTCGTCCCAATTCTGGTTCGAAATAGCAGTCAACTACAGATTCCCCGTCAGCCGAAGGTAAGTTGATCGGCAAGCAGTGGTCCCCAAAATGCTCAACGATGTTCTCCATCAATCTTTCTAACTGATTACCGTGGTTATCGAGCTTATTGATGATGATCATCTGACATTTTTGCTGCTCTTTAGCAAAGGTGAATAAGCGATCGGAAGTTTGGTTAAGTGGGGTTTGAGGGTCGATGACAAGGGCAGATGTTTCAACGGCAGGAAAAACGCTGATAGTACGGCCAAGTAACTCGTTTTGTCCCGGAGTGTCGATGATATTGAGCCGGTGTTTATTCCAGCGCAGTGCGACTGGCGTTGCTTCAATACTGTGTTGATATTGGATGGATTGAGGGTCGAAGTCGGTAACGGTATCGCCTTTTTCTACGCTGCCTAAATGGTGCGTGGCATCGCAGGTGAAGAGCAGTTTTTCTATTAGCGTGGTTTTACCGGTCCCGGTTTGGCCGACAAAAGCGATATTGCGTATTTTGTTGATAGGCATAGAGCCTCCTTGCAAGATGGCGTGAAAAACCTACGAATTGCTAGGAAGTGGGTTGCTATAGAAACCCACGCACTGCATTGGAGTAGGGCGGGATTACCGCCTATTCGTCTTCCATGTCATTTTTCGGATGACTCGATGCATAAGACCACCTTCTTGGACCACTGTAATCTTAGCATGCCGTAATAACCGTATAATTTATGTGACTTATTTCATGATGGGGCTGATTGTTTTTTAATCGAGATCATAAACTCAGAGGTTCTGACTTTTGGAGCAAAACCTCTGGATTGTTTAGGCTATTTGGAAAGAACGATTTCGCCGTCGCGATAAACCAAGCTTGGCGTTACATCTTGTCCGAGCAGCACCGGGCCATCAAGATCGACAACGCTTGCCTGAGCAGCAATGGGTAAGGCAGCACGCATCGCAAGCGACGTCCCCAACATACAACCGGACATGAGGCTAAAACCGAGTTTTTGGGCGTCGTCGGCTAATAATAGTGCTTCAGTGAGCCCGCCAGTTTTATCTAGCTTAATATTCACCATTTCATATTTGCCAACCAACTGATGCAATTGCTCTCTGGTGTGACAACTTTCATCGGCGCAAAGTGGAATGGGGTGCGGAATGCTGGCGAGTACGTCATCGCAGTCTTGTGGCAACGGTTGTTCGATCATGGTGATGTCTAGCGGTTCGAGTTGAGCAAATACCGTCGCGAGGTCGAGGTTTTGCCACGCTTCATTCGCATCTAAGACAATTTGTGCGTGCGGCGCGGCATCGCGTACTGCTGCAACGCGCTCAATCACGTTTTCACCATCCAGTTTTACCTTAAGCAGTTTTGCGCCTTGGCTAAGGTAAGTTTGTGCCTGTCTTGCCATCGCTTGCGGCTTGTCGATAGAAACCGTCATCGCCGTCACAATCGCCTCGGGTAACGTAAAGAGGTCGTGAACCTGCTGCTTTTGGCTCAAAAGCGCGTGAAGATGCCAAAGGGCGCAATCCAATGCATTTCTTGCCGCCCCCGCGGGCAATAACGATTGAAGCAGGCTTTTGAGAACCATGACATCAGCTTCGCCTTTGGCATACAAACTTTGCAGTTCATGCGAGGCGTGAGAAATCGCCTTAATTACCGATTCAACCGATTCACCATAACGTGGGTATGGTGTGCATTCTCCTTGGGCTGTCATGCCTCGATGTTCAATTGTCACGCGGACTACGTGGCACTCTGTCCGACTGCCGCGAGAGATGCGAAATGGTGTCGCCATGGCAAGCGTGACAGGTTCTACATGAATTTTCATCTCACTAGTTTTCCCTAAACCGCAGTTATTTTCTAAACCGTAAATGTTTCTTAAATCGTAAGGAGCCTATCTGCAACCGCATCAACGCCAAAACGCACAGGGTCGGTGACGGGCACCTGGTATTTGTCGCTCCAATCCTGGCATAACTGGGCTGCATCTTCTTCGCTGATCGCCGAAGTGTTCAAGCAAATACCCACTAATTGAGCGTTTGGATTTGTTAGGCGAGCAGCGGCCAGATTCGCTTCTATCGTTTGTTCAATGGTTGGTAAGTTCGCATGTGGTAAGTTGCGGATGTGCGGGCGACCAATCTCATGGCACAGTATCAGAGCGTCAGCTTGTGCGCCGTGAAGTAAGCCCAAACTTACGCCAGCAAATGAAGGGTTAAACAATGAACCTTGCCCTTCGATGATGTCCCAATCGTGATCGGTGAACTCAGGGCTGATCGCTTCTACTGCGCCGGAGATAAAATCGGCAACTACAGCATCAATCGAAATGCCACTGCCTGCGATGAGAATTCCGGTTTGACCCGTTGCTTTGAACTCTGCACGACAGTTTTTACGCTTCAATGCATGCTCAATGGCAAGGGCAGAGTACATTTTTCCAACGGAGCAATCTGTCCCTACAGTAAGTACTCGCTTGCCTGCGCGAGCTTTGCCATTGCCGACCTTGAGCGGGGCATCATAATGGCGAACATCATACAGTTTGGTTAATCCGCGTTGTTCTAGATCGGCAAGAGGAGAAAGTTCCGCCAAACGTTGGTGCATGCCCGATGCAATTTCAAATCCCATCTCTGCCGCTTCAAGTAAGGTTGCTTGCCAAGCTTCGGGAATGACGCCTCCTGGATTTGCAGTGCCAAGCACCAGCGTTTTTGCTCCTTGCTGCTGCGCTTGTTGTAGTGTCATGTCGGTTAAACTAAGCGATACGGTTTCTGGCGTCAGGCGGATTTGGCCAAGACAAATCTCAGGTCGCCATTGATATATGCCACGCGCGGTTTTTGCTGCGAGTGGATCGGTTACATCGCCAAGAAAAAGTAGGTAAGGTTGAGCAATTTGCATGATGGTTCCCTTCGTCATCGTTATTGCTCATTAATGTAGCCAGACTGATTTAGGAAACCGAATGCTTATTTGTTAGGCAGGTATAACTTCAGGTTATACCTTTAAACCATCTGTTGTTTTAGGGCGGTGATAAATTGCTTTGTCGCAATGGATTGAGGTGTGTGCTCTGCGAATAAAATAGAGACAGAGAAGGACATATTTGGCTCCAAAGCATGCACGGAAACGGCATTATCTTGGCGATATTGTTTTGCAGTCCAAGGGTCTACAATCGCGAATCCTGCTTCGTTTTTCACCAGTTCAGCCGCCGCGGAGTAGCTGCGGACGGTAATGGCATGTTGATAATGCTCGTCACGCGCTGACAAGGTTTGATGTAACAGCAAGCCCAGAGGGTCTCGGCTATCTAAACCGATAATGGGTAAATCGTGACTGATGAGTTCTTCTAAAATGACGGTTTTTTCTGCGGGTATCGCTGCGCTTTTAGGAGCGATCAGTGCTAAGTTTTCTTTCAATAACACGTGCCCCATGATCGCTGGTGGTGTTTCTTCACCGAACGCAATGGCGACATCCAGTTCATGTTTCAGTAAACCTGAGCACAGCTCATCGCGATTGGCCGTTAAGAGCTCAAAGGAGATGCTGTGCTCTTTCGATAACAACGCGACAGTCGGCGCTAACAAGTGTGCGGCCAAAACAGGCGGAGCACCAACTCGTAAATGTTGAGTTCCCTGTTTGACTTTGTTGGTCAGAGAGCGAAATTGTCCGAGTTGTTGATAGACTTTTTCAGCCTCTGGCAATAAGGCTTTGGCTTCTTGAGTGGGAACGAGACGGCCCTTTACACGCTCAAATAAAGCGAAGCTCAGTTGTTGTTCTGTATGGGCGAGAACTCGAGTGACATTAGGTTGGGAAACGTGCAGTAAGCGAGCCGCGCCTGACACCGTTCCTGCTTGCATAATGGCGTAAAAGACTTCTAATTGCCTTAAGTTCACTGCGATTTCCCCCTGCTCATGTTGGTCACTTCAGAATACCCAACCTTGCTGATAAGCGATAGAGGCAAAAGTGCTGGCGTAAAAAATAGGAAGACGATGTTGGTTGCCTTCCTATCTCGCTTTTTCAATTTCTCAACTTCTCAATTTCTATGCTTCACTTTGCTGCTGCATGAAGGGGCAGGTCGTTAAACGGCTCGACGTCTCGACTGAGTAATCCCATCAAAATCACTGCTAACACCATGACAGCAGCTGCGATTGCAAAACCGTATTGTGTTAGTTCGTAATGACTCAACATTGCAATCAGGACGTAACTGAGAGATTGAATGGTGGTGGCAAACATGCTGATGCCGCCATCGACGCGACCTCGTTGATGAACCGCTACGGTGTGATGCATCCAGTTGACTCTCGCAATGCGATTTAGCGCGTTAAATACGCCAAACAGCGCCGTAAACAATAAGATGGTCAGCGGGCTCATCGCAAAACTCATCCCGATAAGCGCAAAAGATACCATAACCATCGAAGCGAACATAATGTGGCTATGGGAGGCACGGCTTAGCACTTTGGTGACAATAAAGCCGGTTAGCAACGAACCGAGGCCAAAACTGATGTTGAACCCTGCAAACCAATCGCCAGAGATGCCTTGTTCAGAAAACCAAATCGGCACCAGTTTGCTCAAATACGTCAATGCAGGATAAGAGAGGCAAGAGAGCAGAATAAAGCCATAAAATCGGGGTTCGAGACGGAATATTTGTTTGCTCTCTTTGAGTTGCGCGATGAAAGCAACGGATTTTGACGCCCTTAATTGTTGGGTATAAGGCGTCAGAATATAGAACATCGCTGCTAACGCAGAGGCGCTGGCCGCAAACAAAGCAAACTCTTACATACCCCACATTTCAAGCAAAACAATACCCAACGCGCCAGCTCCGAGGGTTGTGGATTGCATTACAATTTCTTGCTGACCCGAAATTTTCGCATACTCATGGTGCTGATAATTTTCTTGGGTGAAGGCGTTGTTGGTCGTCCATGCAAAATTACTCGAAACCCAATACACCAATTGCGCAAAAGCCAGCAACCAGTGTGACTCAAACCCTAACCAATAAGCAATGAACACCACCAAAGCCATACCCGATTGAATCCATTGATTGAGCACGAGTAGTACTTTGCGTGAATGTCGGTCAATTAAAGTGGAAAAGAAAGGCGTTGCTAGAAAAGAAATCGCGGTGCAGCTCAGAGAAACTAAAGCTACGAAAGTGCCCATGTTAGGTTCGGAAAGCATGACCCATGGCAGCGCCATCATGAATAAGCCAGAGGAGATACTGTCGAAGAAGCGGCCAGCTAAGTACGGCTGAGTTTTATTTTTCATTATGTTTGCCTCTAACTCCCGATGGATTTCAAAAGGTTGATGTCCAACTGTCTTGTGGTTAACAACCAAGTCGTTCGCGCTGAATACATTATCTTGAGATCGCCGGGGTTTAGCGTTAATTAAGATGGTGCAACTTTAAAACCTCAAGTAAACTTGAGGTAAAGCATTTTTTTAACAAAATTGATACGCAGGGAGTCAAGGATGGAAATCAGCGTAGGAGAAGTGGCAAAACGTTCTGGAGTGAAAGTATCTGCCCTACATTTTTACGAGCAAAAAGGACTGATTTCGAGCTGGAGAAATCAAGGTAATCAGCGTCGCTACCATCGCAGTGTGTTGCGCCGTGTTGCGGTGATCAAAGCAGCGCAGCAAGTTGGGTTGTCGTTAGAAGAAATTAAACATGCGTTAGATGAACTGCCGAAACACCAAGCCCCTAACAAAGCGCAATGGGAAGAAATGGCAAGCCATTGGCATGAACAGTTAGAACAAAAGATTCAAAAACTTAAAGCGTTGCAAAACGATTTAGGCGGATGCATTGGCTGCGGGTGCTTGTCGTTAGAAACCTGCGCACTTCGAAACCCAGAAGATGTATTAGGGAAAGACCACTCGGGGTCGAACTTAACGTTAGAAGAAGAGTAGCGATTATCTCTATTCTTTGTCGAAACTGTCGACTACGATCGCGCCCATCGAAGCAGGCATTGTGATGACGATAACGCGTTTTATCGCAACCAAAGGCTCATTCATGAGTGGCAGTTTATCAAGACAGAAAAGAACTAACGCTACCACAACGGCCGCAATGAGGTACGCGATAACCACACGAAAAATAAAGATGGATACGCGATTCTTGATGTGGCTTTGAAACACGCTTTGATACGCGAAAAAACTGAGGAAAATGACAGAAAGACTTAACAGCATGAGCAAGTTTGCCATTGGTAGGCTCTCACCCAATCGCCACGCTTCCTCCGAAAATGAGATCGGGACTGCTAGGGCAAAAGCGCCAACCAATACTTGGCTAGCGTCTTCTAGATTAAAGTGGCTGCTCATGCTGTTTATTCCATTATTCGCTTGCTAGATGTAAGAGCTTTTCAAAACGCTCATTACCGTGCAGCAATTCGAGGTCTCGTTCTTCGGCAAGTAAATCACGAATGGATGGGCTGTATTCAATTGCGCGTTCCAAGTCTTCAATAGCTTGCTCTTCGATACCAAGGCGAGAGTATGCACACGCGCGTTGATACAGTGCAGGGCCGTTGGTGTAATCGACTTCAAGTACGCGGTTACAAATGCTAAGTGCCCAATGGTATTCGTTGATTTCCATCGCTGCGTCGGCTTTGTAAGTCAACGCTTCTAAATCACCTGGACGAATTAATAAGATTTCATCATAGATCTCAATACGTTGTTCTGGAGTTTGAGAGCTTTGTGCACGTAGCCATAAGTTATGGATCTCGTTGATTTTCTCAATCTCTTTGTTGTTTTCGCTGATAATGCGAGTTTTGCGTTTTAAATCTCGCTCAAGGGCGACAAACTTTTTCTCGTATTCTTGGGCGATCTTCTCCAATCGTTTATCAGCCATCTCTTTGGTGTTGTGTTTAAACTCGCGCAGAGATTGCCATCCGACAAAGGCAATCAGCGATGCGACACCAGCAATGATGTAGAAGAAGTATGTAACGGTCACGTTGGCATAGTTCAACGATTTATCTGCGACCGTTAGCTCGCGATCGGTGATCTCTGTGATCATTCGCTTTTCTAGGCTTTGATAGTCCTGACGCAGCGCTTTTAGTTCATCTAAAATATAGCGTTCCATTAATGGTCTATCTAACAGATCCGATTCTGAATACTTTTCCTCCGATGCCATTGTTGGCAAGGCAAGTATCAGCGAGAAAAAAATACCAATAAATAAGCGCATATAACGTCCTTTCACGAGAAGAGTACAGATAGACCATGCAACAATAGCAAATAGCACAAACGTTTAGCAAAGTTATTACAAAAGAAATAACAGTCGTCTTCGTAGAAGTCATATTCTTGTTGTTTTTCAGTTTGTTCCTGATGGTTATTTGTTGTGATATCTTTTATCCTCCTTGCGAATTTATGATTAATGGAGTGAGCATGGACGCGCGAGCTAAGGATTACTTAGAACAATTCCTAGAACTATTATCACCAGAACAAAGGGAAGCTGTACCATCAGTCAGTGCTGACTATTATTGTGCCGATGAATACAACGCGAATGTATGCGCAGATTTGGTTCGTATTGGACAGAAAACTGCATCGTGCAGTTTGGAGCTTTGGTATCGAGAACATGGTGAAACCATGCCCCAAGTCGGTCATTTACAAGTAGTGACGAATTGGGATGGGGACCCGGTTTGCGTGATACGAATTACTGACGTAAGTACATGCAAATATGAGGATGTAACCGCAGAGTTTGCCTTCGCAGAAGGCGAAGGTGATAGAACCTTAAACTGGTGGCGTGATTCTCATACTGCATTTTTTAAAGCTGAATGCGATGAGTTGAACATCGATTGGCATGAGAAACGTACGCTGGTTTTAGAGCGTTTTGAAGTGGTGTATCCCGTCAATTAATCTCTGATAGCAGCACTGATTTGAAGTGCTGCTTTCTTTATTGAGAGACCATTTTTAGCGCTTTCGAGCGGTCACACTAAACATATGCCAATGTTTTTGGCTTCCTACTACAGTGGTCTCGTCTTCATCTCTTTCATGCAATGAAATGAGGTCGTAACCCTCGAATAAGCTTTCCACTTCCTTTTTTGTTAATGCGGTAATGTTTGGATGCATTTCGGAGGTAACCCACGAGTCTTTCACTCCCAAGAAATCGCCGCAGAAGATACCGCCCGGTTGTAATGCGCTGTCTATTTTTGTCCAGACTTGTTTGAAGCCTGTGTCAGGGCAAAAGAACAAACTGGCATTTGCGATAACCAAGCTGTACTGAGGGTAATTAAATTCAGTAAAACAGCACTGCGAAACTGAAAATCGCTTATTACCTTCAAAGCGTGTTAAACAAGTTTTTACTGCATCTTCATTGCTATCACATGCGTGAACCTTAAATCCCTGTTCGAGGAGAAAGTGGCTGTCTCGACCTATTCCGCAGCCAATATCGAGAGCGACTTTGCCTTCTATCTTAAGTCGGTTTACGGCATTCTCCACGTTTGGGCGGTGAGGTTGGCTTAAAATTTTCTGATAGTATTCATTCCATTGCGCTGGCATTGAACTTCCTTATGTTGGTTGTGTCCCCTGCCCAAAACTAGCGTCCATTTTGTTTTGCTTGACTGGGGAGGTTTGCAGTATTGGCAGCTGTTATAGCTGATCTTCAATCGGTAATATTCCGGAGAACCAAGCGCCCATTTTTCGCCATACTCCTGCTTCTGGTTCGGAGTCGTATTCTTCGCCTGTTTTTACGTCGATCCAGACAATGTCCCCGTCGCGCAGAGTTAAGGCGTAGGCGTTACTCGACAGTTGATTCGGCAGTTGTTCTAGAAACATTTGCACATATTCTGGCTGTTCTATAACAACGGCCATTTCGGTATTCAAAGCTGCCGAACGTGGGTCCCAGTTCATTGAACCAACGAAAAGTGTTTTGTTATCAATCGTCATTGCTTTAGCGTGTAAACTTGCTCTGCTACTCCCCGTGAGGCTCCACTTACTTTTGAGTTTCGCGCTCGCTTTTACTTCCCAAAGCTTGATTCCAGCTTCGAGTAGATCTTTTCGATATTTTGCGTACCAACCATGCACGGCAAACACATCGTTAGACGCGAGGCTATTGGTCACAATCGTGATATCAACGCCTCGCTTGGCCGCGTTACTTAATGCTTGAGTACCTGCTTCAGTTGGAACGAAATAGGGAGAAATGAGCACAAATGAATCCTCAACACTTTTAACCAGTTCCGACAAATTATCAATAAGTTGGCTCTCTCGGGTCGCGACTTTATCGGGCAGATCAAACCATACTTTCGCTTCTCCCCAGTAGAGCTTGAGTTTGCCTTGTTTTAGATCTTGGTACATATCCAGTTGAGTGAAGTCATAGCGGCCGGTTGAAAACTTTTCCTCTAACCGGAGTTTATTGACCTGCTTTTGAATCGCTTGGTCGGTAATTTGCTGTGAATTCGGTGTAATCCATTCCATTGGTATCGAATAGGCGCTATTCCAGTAGAGGTCGAACTGATCGGCAGTTTGTTGTACCGCCTCACCATAGAGCAGAAGATCAAAATCACCAAACTCAACTTGCGATTCAAAAGAGAAGTATTCATTGCCGATATTTCTACCTCCGACAATGGCGGAAACACTGTCTGCAATCAGAGACTTATTGTGCATACGACGATTAAGACGTTCAAAATCGCTAGCAAGAGCGAACCAACGGGAGTCGCGATACTGATGCGGGTTAAATAAGCGGATTTCTATATTAGGATGTGCATTGAGGGCAGCCATCACATCGTCGTTTCGCTTTTGCATATCGTCAAGCAACAGCCTTACTCGAACACCACGCTTTGCCGCTTCATACAAGCGCCACGTTATTAGCTGACTCGTTTCGTCACCGCGGTAAATATAGTATTGAAGATCAAGGCTTTTCTGGGCGGACTCGATCAAAGAGGTTCGAGCAAGAAGGGCATCGTGTCCCTGATTTAACGGTGCAAAGCCAGTTATGGACTTGGGGTCTCTCCCGTAAGCTTCAAAGTACTGCGCAAGAACAGAATCCTTTTGATAACCGAGCTGAAAGCTGGTGGACTTTTCACTGGCGTCATTCAACGATACGGATGAGCATGCCGATAAAAGAGTGAGCAGCGAGGGGAAGAGCAACTTGGCGAGTGTTTGTAACAAAGCACATTTCCTTGTCTTACAGAGTGTTACCTACTCCAAATTATAGACTTAAGCTGACGCCACATGCACCCAGAACCGTTTGATAACGAGCGATTAATCAATGAATTGCCATAGAGCCTGCACTAAGTTCAACTTTTAGAGCGCAGATAATCATTTATTTTAATTATCATTATGGCCGTATTGGTCATAATCACTAATATCTGGTGATTATGACCAATAGCACACTGGATAAAATAATGGTTTTTATATAACCATATGATTTTTTAATAAATAAATGCTTGGCATGTCATTTGCTGTTTAGAATAAAAGTTAAGTCAGAGCAACTTGCGCAGTTGGTTAATTTTTTGTTAATTTTATTAACTTTGAATTGGCAATAACTATCTAGTTAGCTGCTTAAAAGACTAGGCAAGTGCCGCTTTGATGTTTATTCAAATTCAATTCTCTCACCACCATGCTTACCGGGAGCAATGGACTGAATAAAAGTGTGGTGTTGAAAACAACAATAAAAAAGGATTTTCGATGTTAGCAAAACCCATATTACGTTGGCTTTTACCCTTCGTCGTCGTTGGAGGCTCTTATGCAGGATATGCTGCAATTGCCGCAACTGCGCCGGAAAAAGAGTCAACCAAAGATGCAATTACAGAACCTACTGTTCAGGCTTCTTCTCTTTTTCCTACCGATCACAAAGTGGTGATTACCAGTCACGGTGAATTAGTCCCTTTTGAAAAAACACACCTTTCCGCGCAAGTCAGTGGTGAAGTGATAAGTTGGCACCCGAATTTTGTAACGGGTGGCATCGTGAAACGAGGAGAGGTTCTTTTCACAATTGAAAGCGACAACTATGAAGCGTCGGTTTTACAAGCTGAAGCCGATTTAGCTAGTGCACGCGCAAACTTGATTGAGGAACAAGCGAAAGCCGAAGTGGCAAAACGTCAGGCAAAGAGACTGAGCGATAAGCAAGTGACGGATCTGTATTTACGCAAACCTCACGTTTTGAGCGCACAAGCCCAAGTGAAGTCGGCTCAAGCGGCACTCAAACGAGCAAAAAGAGAGTTAGAAAATTGCAAAGTCGTTGCACCTTACGATGCGCTGGTTGTTGAGCGTGATATTGGTGTTGGTCAATTTGTTACATCTGGTTCTCGAGTTGCCACGTTAAACAACATCGAAGTGGCAGAGGTGCACGTACCCATTGCCGGTTTTGATAGTGCATTTTTACCTGAATCCATTGGTGAACTCACTGCGACAGTGACGCAGCAAGGTGTGTTTTCTACCACTAGAGAAGGTCGAGTAGTTCGTGATCTAGGCATGATTGATAGCGCTACCCGAATGATTAACATGGTCATTCAAATCGCGGACCCATACGGTGTCGATAACCAGCTGCCTCCAATTAAATTCGGCTCCTACGTTGAAGTGAGCTTCACTGGTAAGGAACTTAAGCACATCTACCGCTTGCCACAGGAATTAGTTAAAAACCGTACCGTGTGGGTGGTGAATGGCGATAATCAACTTCAACCCAGAACCGTCACGGTTTTGAGAGCAGAAGGTGAGTTTTTGCTGGTTGGCGAAGGTTTAGAGCAAAGTGATAAGTTGGTACTGACCTTACCAGAGTACCCTCAAAAAGGCATGGCGGTACAAATCGCAAAAAAGAGTGACGACTCCGAAACCGTCGTACAGTAAGTAGGAGTATGTCATGGAAGATACTAAACAAAAGGGCTTAATTGCCTATTTTGCGAATAATCCCGTCGCTGCCAACCTTTTGATGGTGTTCATCATTATCATGGGTGTGGTGAGTTTTCTCTTTATTCAAAGGCAGATGTTTCCGAATATTGAGGTGAACTACATTGATGTTCGTGCGACTTATCCTGGCGCTTCTCCTCAAGAGATAGAAGAGAGTATTCTCGTTAAGGTCGAGGAATCGATTAAAGACGTCACCGGGATTAAAAAAGCAGTCTCAACGGCCTCTAGAGGTAGCGCGTATGTTTCCATCGAGGTAGACGTTAATGCCGATATCAAGCGTGTCTTGGATGATGTAAACCAACGTATTGATACCTTGTCTAACTTACCAGCGGGTATGGAACCAATCAATGTCTACCAAGTTGAATGGCGCCAAGATGTAATCGAAATGGGGTTAGTTGGGGACCGACCGCTCGAGGAGCTTAAACTGCTTGCTAAGCAAATCGAAGATGAATTACTTCAGTTAGAAAACGTCATGCTGGTGTATCTGAGTGCGCCAGAAGAAGAAATAGCGATTGAAGTTGACCCACTTGTTCTTCGTAAATACGACCTGACGTTGAGCGATATCAGCAGCGCGATCAGCCGTTACTCAGCCAACTTTTCTGCGGGCGAAGTAAAAACAAACTCAGGGATGATTGCAGTAAGGATTGAAAACCAATACTACCGTGGTGATGAGTTTAGAAATATTCCTGTAAAGCTTGGCGCAAATGGTGCAAAGGTTCTGTTGCAAGATATTGCCACAATAAAAGATGGCTTTACGGAAGAAGAGCGCTACTTTGAATACTCAGGTCAAAATGCGATCTACATGTCTGTTGAAGCAACTCGTGACCAGAACATTATCCCTGTTGCACAGTCCGTTCGTAATTATATTGAAGCAAAAAACAAGACATTACCGCAGGATGTTAAGCTCAAAGTCTTAGTTGATACGACTTATTATTTAAATGGGCGTCTCGACATGATGTTGAAAAACTTGCTGCAAGGCGCTGCATTAGTCGCGATTATGCTGACCATTTTCCTACGTTTCCGCTTGGCTATGTGGGTAATGATTGGGCTACCTGTCTGTTTTCTCGGTGCCGTAATGATGATGCCTGCATTAGGAATCACGGTAAACATCGTGTCTCTTTTTGCCTTCATTATGGTGCTCGGTATTGTAGTTGATGACGCCATCGTGATGGGAGAGAGCGCTTACAGCGAAATTGAAGAAAAAGGCGGCGGTGTCGAGAACGTGGTACGCGGTGTCAAACGTGTTGCTACGCCAGCGACATTTGGTGTTCTGACAACGATTGCTGTATTCGCACCATTCTTGCTTTCGAGTGGTATTGATAGCGCTTTCTTTTACGGCATTGCTGGTGTCGTGATTCTGTGTTTGATCTTCAGTTTGATTGAATCAAAGTTGATCCTACCAGCGCACTTGGCGCATACCCATTTTAAACCAGTCAAACCTGGTGGATGGCGAGATCGTTTCAACCAACGTTTCTTCGGCTTTGTAAACGGTCTGTATCGTAACTTTGTAACAACATGCACCCATTGGCGCTGGACAGTGTTTGCGGTGTTCTGTGGTTTACTGCTGATCAGCGCGGCTTTGATCAACGCGAATTATGTTCGGGTGATCCCTAACCCTAAAGTGCCGACCGACTATCCTGCGATCACTATTGAAATGAATGATACCGTTTCAAGTGAGCAGACAATCAGTGCACTCAAGACTATTGAACGTGTCATGCAAAAGATCGAATCTGAGACCATTGCAGAACATGGTCAAGGAATGATTCGTGATGTGCTGTCGTACAACAGAAGCCGCACCGAAGGTCGTGTATTAGTACCTTTGGTTGATGAAGAGTTACGCCCGTTCAATACATTTGAGCTGGCTCGACGTTGGCGTGAAGCTATGCCTGTTATTCCAGGTATGAAGAGCATCAAAATCCGCGAGCAGAGTGCGGGTGGTGGTGACAGAGATGAGTTTGGCTACTTGTTGTTTGGTTCTAACATCAATGAGCTCAACGAGGCTGGGCGTTACTTGATAGAGCGTTTACAGCAGGAAGAAGGGTTATATGATATTTCATCTTCTATTGATTCTGGAAGCAAAGAAGTACTCCTGTCTCTTGCGCCTGTAGCGTACGATCTCGGTCTGGATCTCACCATGATCGCAGAGCAAGTTGGTGGCAGCTTTTATGGTGGCGAAGCACAGCGCATTATTCGTGATGGTGAAGAAATTAAAGTTATGGTGCGTTACCCGCAACTGACGCGTGAAGCATTCTCATCATTGCGTTACGCTGTGATTACCACACCAGCAGGTAAGAAGGTCATGCTAGGTGATGTGGTGAAGATCAACGAGCAGCCGGGCGTGAGTAGCATTCGACGTGAAGGCGGGTATCAAACCGTTTATGTCTATGGTTCGATAGACGAAGAATTGGTTGAACCTCAAGAAATCGTGAAGGTCATTGACGACAATATCTTACCGGATATGAAGCAAGCGTTCTCGAGTGTGAAAACAGAATTGGGTGGTGATATTGAAGAGCAGGCTGCGCAGCGTAATGAACAGATTTTGTTCTTTATTGCAGGCATGATCATCGTCTACATCTTGTTAGCTGTACCGTTAAAAAGTTATACCCAACCTTTGATTGTAATGTCCGTCATTCCGTTTAGTCTGACGGGGGCGATTTGGGGCCACTTCTGGCTAGGTTTAGACATCAGTATGATGTCGACATTTGGTTTGATCGCCGCTGCTGGCGTGGTTATAAACGACTCTCTGGTTATGACAGATTACGTAAACCAAGTGAGAGAAAAGGGTATGAACATCAAACAAGCGGTTGTTGAAGCGGGTTGTGCTCGTTTTCGAGCTATCACGCTCACCTCAATAACGACGTTTGCGGGTGTATTGCCGATAATGTTTGAAACGAGTTTGCAGGCGCGTTTTGTCATACCGATGGCTGTCGCTTTGGGCTTTGCGGTGTTGTACGCAACGGTTCTGACTTTAGTGTTGGTGCCTTGTTTGTATTTAATGCTTGAAGATATTAAAAATATTTTCAGATCCATTAAGAGGTTTATCCATCGTTTGATTAATCGTTTCAGAAAGTCGCCAGTGACGTCGAGCGTTGAAGCAAGCGTATCGAGTTAACAAGCTTGATATTAACGATTAGGAGCAGCCTTCGGGCTGCTTTTTTGTTTCCGCATTTTGATTCAAAGTGATTTTTTAGTGGGCAGTTACGTAATTATCTGATGAGAAAACTGTCTGACAAAGCATTTCTAATGTGTATGTTTCTAATATTTTAAATTCGTATGGTTAATTTGACACTTGGTTAGCGAAATTTACCAGACGAAGATAACGTTGAATATGAGGGTTTGTTTAAGTTTTTGAAAAATAACAAAATAAAAGTTGGCATCGTATGTGCAATATATAAATTGTAATTAAAATTAACTGCTAATCCTCAAGGAGCTTATTATGAAAAGCGTATTTCTATCTACTCTAAGTCTTATTGCTGTAATGTCATCACCAATCGCTGCTGCTAACACTTTAGACAAAGAGGAGTGGAGCTCAGATTTACGTCAGGACTTTTCTGAGATGAAACATGAAGCTATAGCAGATATTCAGCAAATGAACATGGATGCCATTCACGCACGTGATGAGCGTATCGTGAAAAACATTAAAGATGAGCAAGAACAGTTAGTAAAGGTAACGTGCCACAAAGAGAAAGCAAGCAAGTCATAAACGACGATAAAAGAGACTAACAGACGAAAATGAATCCAATACGAGTTCGGTGTTAGTTAGCAGTAAGCACTGACCTTGTTGCTCTACTTGCCAGCCTTTTAAGGCTGGCTTTTTTGTTTCTCATTTCATGGGTGGAGATCAGATCCTCAAGCCTATTATCAATAGTTGGCGTGTTTGATGAGCTATTGCTGGATGGAGCGGATGTAACTTTTAAAAGTGTAGATTTCAGTAAAGTGGAGGTGATGTTAGATATTTAAAATTTTGAAAAGATCCGATCTCCTTTTTGACCTTCATAATACCTTAGTATGTGGCTTACCTTTACTTGAATTAGAACTCATATTGCAGGCGTTCGTTTAAAGGTATTGATGCATATTTGAAGAGTAAGAGATAGACATATGAGTTTTATTAAAATGTGTAAAGATGGTTTTAGAGGAAAGCCGGATTTCTCTGACTTATTACATAATGCGTTCCAGATAGATGACTTAGTGCTGTCATTTGAGTGTCCGAACAACATATATGAAGGACATGTATACCAGGATCTTGTTAATTTAGAACAGTTCGATGTTGAATCAAAAATAGAGAGGCATGAAAGGTTTATAAAATTAGCTACGGTATATTTTTTGTTTCAGAAGAAAATATTAAACCCTTTGCTTCCTATTAACAAACAAGGTGGATTATATATTAGGCTGCGGGTTAAGTCTGCTGAAGAAGATATGGATAATATTAGTCAATTGTCCTCATTTTTAGAGAGAGAGTATTATGATTTTTATCATGCCCCGGAGCAAAGTGAAGGCTCTATGAGGGGGTATCATACAGACTTGATGAAAGAATTGACTAAGCGTGCGAATAAACAATGGGGAGAAATTCCAGAAAGTGAAGACCGAAAAAGAGAAAAAGAAGAATATTTAATTAGAGGTTTCTTAAGTGGTTATCCACCAATAAATTGTGAGCTAGTTGAAGTTGGAAAAAACAAATACTCAAAATACTCAGAAGGTAATATTAAGTATAAGAGTGAATTACGAAGAGTATACAATTTACCCATAAAAAATGAATTCTACCTGAGCATCGAGTTTTGGTATAAGTACGAATCGATGTTTGCTAAGCAAAAGTTTTTAGATTGGGTGAGAAGTGCTGATGAAACCTTTGAAAAAAAAGTATTGGAATTACTGGACTTGTCTCCGGTAATCGAATCGTATACGACTGGAAAAACAGAGAGATTGAGCAAAGAAACTAACGCAGATTAAGCCCATTTCAGTGGGAAGAAAAAAGCCCGCGAAGAATGCTTTCACGGGCGAAAAAAGGGCACCAAATTGGGTGTCTATTCATTTTGGAGGTGGTCGAACGTCCATATAAAACTGACAATAGGCTTGGTGAGAGGCTTACCACCAGCGCGACCAACGAGGCTAAAGTTAACATTGTTGTAATGATTGTTAAAATGTTAATTCTTCAATCAATGTTTTCATTATCGTGAGTTTAAATTGTGAATGTGTTGCCTACGTGTATTTTTTACTCTGTGAAATTCCGTTTTTGACAATAAGACATATTATAAATCTTGTGTTGGTTATTTGATTTGGTTATATAAAGCTCAACATACTTAATCCTTAACTGTTCATATTCACACTTAATGAGACACAATAACCCTCTGTTTGTTAAGTGATTGTGTATTTTTTAACGTGTTGGTATTGAACGAAAAGCGACCTAATCCGCTCTTGTTCATTTTGATAAGTTTACTTATCAGTCGTTTTAGATTTCTTCGTGCTTATGGACTAGGCCGAAGTCAGCTAAAATGGCATACGCAGCAGGGATCATAAACAACACCAGCAGAGTGGATGCGAAAATACCAAACACGATGGAGATAACCAGTGGTTGGATAACCTGTGCTTGCAAACTGGTTTCAGTCAGTAACGGAAGCAAACCTGCTGCAGTGGTCATTGATGTTAGGAATACTGCTCTAAAGCGTTCCCGACTGGCTTTGACTACCGAGTCATGCACATTATCCCCTTCATCCACATGATGGCGTATGTACTGAACTAACAGAATCGAGTCATTCACCACAATCCCTGCTAATGAGACGAAGCCCATCATACTTGGCATACTTAATGAGTGACCGAGTAGGATGTGTCCCCATACCACGCCAATAAAGGCGAGGGGAATCGCAAGCATGACCACGAATGGTTCCAAATAACTGCGGAATTGGTAACTCAGAATCGCAAACACGCCAAACAAACCGAGCAAGAAGCCTTTACCCATTGATGCCCCAGTTTCAGCGGTATCTTTGGCTTCGCCTTCAAAATCAAAGCGAAGACCAGGATACTTTTGCGTAAGCTTTGGCGCTTCATCTTGTTGGAACTGACGAATAATGGCGGTTGAGTTGGCCTTCGTATTATCGATATCGCCGAATACGCTCACAGTGCGCAAGCCATCAATGCGCTGGATTCTTACGTAATTACGCTGGAAATCCAAAGTTGCAATGGTCGCGAGTGGGATTTGACTACCATCGGACAAGATTATTGGGAAGTTTGCCAATTGCTGTAAGTCACCAGCTTGCGCTTTATCGAGGCGAACTTCGATGGAAATGTTTTCTACCCCAACTTGGATCTCGTCTGCGGTTTGGCCAAAGAAAGCCGCACGCAATTGATTGGCAATGAGCTGACCGTTAATACCATAAGCTTCCGCCCCAGGACGAAGTTTAACCAAGACTTCTTCTTTACCCATACGCATGTCATCCAACACGCCATGGACACCGTCAAATTCATTCAAGTATTGCTGAATGTCGATAGAGGCCGCTTTGAGCGCATCCAGATCATCATGTTTCGCTCGAATTTCAATCGCTCGTCCACCTGGCCCCATGGTCGGTTGTTTAAATACCAACGAGATAGGATCGGCAAGTTCACCAATGTCTTCACGCCATGCATCGATAAATTCATCGATGAGTGTGTTACGACTCTCTGCACCCAGCAAATCCAGACGTACCGTGGCAATGTGAGGGCCAGATTCATTCGCGTCGGCGTTAGCGTTGAATTGACTGGTGATGTGTAGAACCAATGGATTGCCGCCTTCCACGTTCTCTGTCCATTCTTTATCTAGCTTTTGAGCGGAAGCGACGATCTTATCGACGACGGCTTCAGTTTGAGACAGAGAAGAACCCGGAGGAAGAATAATGCGCGCTTCTGCAATGTCGCCATCCAATTCAGGGAAGGGTTGGAACTTGAGTAAACCACCTACTAACGTGGCAGCGGAGATAAGAAGTAATGCAACTACGCCACCCATAAAGGCATAGCGATACTCGACCACTTTATCCACTGCGTTGACCAAGGTGGTGTTGCGGAAGTTTTCAAAAGAAGCGAGCAGCTTTTGTTTGAACTTCGGTGTCTTTCGCTCTTGTTTCTGTTTGTATAGTGAGTGAGAAAGGTGGTTAGGTAGGATCAAGAAGGCTTCCACCAAACTCAAACTCAAAACGAGGATTAGAACTTGAGGAACTGCTTTAAGTACCGCACCCATTTCACCTTGCAGGAATAACAAGCTACCAAAGATACACACCGTAGTTAGGAAGGAAGAAATTACCCCTGGCAGTACCTTTTTCACTCCTTTGATAACGGCATCATCGATCTCTTCTCCTCGGTCGAGGTGAGCGGCAATCGATTCGGCAATAACGATGGCATCATCCATCATGATACCGATGGCCATGAGTAACCCGACCAAAGACATGATGTTGATGGACAGGTCAAGTTGCGCCATCAAAAATAAGCCACCTAAGAAGGCTACGGGCAAACCAGCTGCGACCCAAAAAGAGTAGCGAAAACTAAAGAACAACCACATGGTGGCGAAAACCAGAATGATACCTTGCCAACCGTTTTTGACCATCATGGTCAGGCGATCCCAAAGTACGGATGAAAGGTCATTGGTCATTTGTAGCATCACACCGTCTGGCGCGATAGCTTGTTGTTCTTCTACAAATTGAGCAACCCGTTCCTTGATACGCAGTGCGTCATCTTCTTTGTTTTTGCTGACTTTTAGTAGGGCAGAAGGGTGACCATCGAAGAGGACTTTCTGTTCGTCCAATTCAAACCGGTCGGTAATCGTCGCAATATCTCTTAGACGGATGATTGAGCCATTTGTACCAGAGCCCACGACGATAGTCTCAAGCTCTTCCGGCGTCACACGTCGTTCATCAAAGCGGATCAGAAAGTTCTTATCTGGTGTCTCGACATTACCACTTGGCAACTTGACGTTCTGACGACCAATCTGCTCCGCAATATCACCAACACTCAAACCAAGTTGTCGGATAGCGTGAGTGTCTAGCTCTACTCGGTATTGGTGGTCAGAGAAGCCAGCAACTTCAACCAAAGAGACATCGTAATCGATTTTTAACGTGCGTTTAAGCTGTTCGGCATACGCTTTTAGCTCTGGCCATGTGGTATCTGCGGTGATGGCGACATCCACAACTGGCTCGTTCCAATCGAGCTCTTGGACCACAGGAGATTCAATCTCTTGTGGGAAGTCGTTTATCGAGTTGATCTGGGTTTGAACATCAACCAACATGCGCCCAATGTCGGCTTCTTCATTCAGTTTTAAGATAAGACGCGCAGAGCCTTCAATCGCTTCACACTGAGTTTCTTTAATGTTGGCAAGGCCATCGACAGCATCTTCCATTCGGATACAGATGCTCTCTTCTACCTCTTGAGGGGAAGCGCCGGGGTAAACCACACCAGCTAGGATGTAGGGCGGATCAAACTCAGGAAAAGTTTCACGCTTAATCGTGGAAAGTGAAGAAATCCCCAATATCAGCAGCGTTAGCATCAGCAAATTGGCTGCTGTTGGGTGCTTGGCGAAGAATCGGATCATGAATCAGACTCCTCAATAGCTGTTTCTGACTGTTCAGGTGACTCTTTCAATAGCATGCCGTTAATCGCAGGCAGCAAATCGTTGATGATCAGCTTCTGACCTTGCTCTAGTTCACCATCGATCACCACTTGGTTATTGCGACGATATAACACTTCAACCGTGACGACTTGCAGACGGTTGTCATCTCCCATCAGGTAAATCTTATCGCCATGAAGCGCACGCTCTGGGATAACCCAACTCGGGTTCTCTTGCCCCTCAATTAGGGCTCGCACAAACATGCCGTTCACCAATGGAGGCGCAGACGCTGGGTTTAATGCACGGTAGTCTTGTTCAATTTCCAGAATCACACCGGCAGTCGCTTGGCTTGGATCAACCGTTTCACTGATGCGTGCAACTTTCGCAGGCCAGCTTGCAGAGAGGTTACCGCTGCTGAGTTCAATGTTGGCATGAATCGCATTCATGTCAGGTTGTGGAATACCAGATTCATCGCGGACAAACTCACCGATGCTCGCCGCCAAAGTTTGCATGTCATGAATGGATAGTTGAGCTTCCACTTCCATGACATCAATACCATGTCCTGTCACCATGGTTTGTTGGAGGTTAACCACTTGCTTTTTCTCAATTTCTACGTCAGCAATACGCAAATCGTAAGGAAGCGTGATGATGGTTTTATCAAGCGAGCGTTCGGCCTCATCCACTTTTGATGCATTAACTTTAACTAGGGCTTCCGCGACTCGTTTCTCATCCGGCATCAAACCAATTTGATTTTCAATATCCAGTACTAACTTACGTTGAGAGAGCGCGCTTTGCTCTTGCTGATCTACATCCGATTGCGAGGTTAAGCCTTTCTTACGTAGGTTTTGTTTACGGTCTAACTCTTTGTTGGCGATAACCAGACGGTTGGCTTCTATCTTGAGGGTGCTTTTGAGATTCGCTTCTTCTTGGTTCAGCTTAGCCAGAGAGGTTTGGGCAGATTTGAGATCGGCTTGAGCTTGAACCAGTTTCAACTCGTAATCGAGCGGGTCGATGCGCAAGATTTCTGTCCCTGCTTGCAACACTTGTCCTTTTTCCAGTTGCGGATGGCGGTAGACCACTTTACCCGTCACTTCGGCTATCGCTTTCCATTCCACTTTTGGGGTGATCTTGCCAAACCCTATGGCTACTGGAGCAATGGCTTTTAGCTCAAGTGGAATCGTCTCGACCAACCGTGCACGATCTCCAGAGGGTTTTACGGGCAAATCTGGTTTGAGGCTAATCGCCAAAAACAGAATGACGACCCCCACCGCAAGAGCAGGAAAGAACAGCAGCTTTTTATTTACTTTCATATTGGTCGCCCGAGTCTAAAAATCCATGTTTCATCAGTTGTATGTTGTGTTCGAATAATCGGTTCAAGAAGGCTTCAGAAAGTTCAATGCCATGAATGGCGAGCAGTGCTGGTGGTGCCATAAAAGGAAACACCATCAAGCTGATGTAAGAGACGCGACAAAGTTGAGGGTCGGCGTCTTTTCGTAAAACGCCACTGTCGATCAACTTATCAAAGATCACGCCTTGCATTGGCTTGCTGATATCTGCGAAGACTTTTTCGAGCAGTTTGCGTTGGGTTTCCGATGGGGGCATATTCATAACTTGGGCAACTAAGCGTGGGAACTGTGGTACCTTGATCATTTCGCGGTAGTAGGTGCGCATTAGATCGAGAAAGTTTTGCTCGTTACTGTTGGATACCAACGTCTGCATCTGCTTTTGCATCGGTGACAGTGTTTCGCGCAACATGGTCTCGAACAAGCCTTCTTTGTTGCCAAAGTAGTAACGAATCATCGCCACGTTCACGCCTGCTTTCTGCGCGACTAGGCGAGTAGAGACCTTGTCGTAAGCCATAATGGTGAAGAGTTCGCGCGCGTGGAAAATCAGTTTTTTCCTTGCGTCGATATTATCTGTGGGTCTTCCCGCCCTTCGATGCGCTTCCGTCACAATCTTCTCTCAAAATATTAAACATTTGATTAATTATAAGACGCTGATTTCTCATGCGACATGTGAAAAATTAATCAGTATTTAATCAAGTGATTAATTTGTGATGAAGAGAAGTAAAAAAGAGCAGAAAGAACTGCTCTTTGAACAAATAGAAAAGTATATACTTAGGAAGAACGGTCTTGTGAGGCTGTATCACCCCCAACTTAACACACTCCAATTCGGTCTGTTGGCGTGTTCTTTTAGTTGTGGGCATGGATTTACCAGATAAGCGTAGTTCGCGTATTCACAAAGCGGTAAATCGTTGATTGAATCGGTATAGAAATGGATTTCGGAATAAGGCTCAGGCTGATTTTCTAGCCACTGTTTTAATCGCGTGACTTTGCCTTCACGATAACTCGGGATACCGTCGATTTCAGCAGTATAACGGTTGTTTTTCTCGATTAAATCAATTCCGAGTGCGGTTGGAATATTAAGACGGCGACCAACGGCTTCCACCAAAAAAGTGACGCTGGCAGAGATGATAACCATATCTATACCATCACGAGACAGTTGCTCAATCAGGGTTTTGGCTTGAGGGAACTGTTTAGGCAAAATATGGCTTTCAACACATTCTTCAACCAAGGCGTTTACTTCTTCAATCGGCATGTTTTCTAGTGGCTTCATGGAGAACGCTAGGTAATCTTCCATGTCCATTTTGCCTTCAGAGTACAAGGCCATTAGACGCTGATCTTCCATAATAAATAAAGGATCAGTCGCGATGCCTTTCTCAACCATAAACTCGTTCCAAATCATTGCGCAGTCAGCGTTTATTAGGGTTTCATCCATATCAAAAACATACAAAGGTTTGGACATGTTTAGGCTCTCACTGGTTGAATTTCGTTTAGGTTAAAGAGTAGTTCTAGTTGGCTGCCATTCGCTAGTAAGCGTTCTGAAGAGCGGTTAAGTAAGTCAACAGTGAGCTCACACTCTTCAACGTTCACTTGATAGCGAATAACATTACCTAGAAGCTGGTGGTTGGTGATCGTACCTACTTGTGGCGCTGAGATGTGGCTATCATATTGACGACCTTGCTCTTTTACATATATAGACTCTGGGCGAATCGCTACTTTCCATTCGGTATCAATGTTGAAGAGTTGCTTGGCTTTATTGGCCTCTACAAGGTTGTAGTGCCCCATGAAACCGGCCACAAACTCGTTAGCAGGATGAGTATAAATTTCTTCAGGTGTTCCTGCTTGAACAATTTCCCCTTTACTCATTAGGAAGATACGATCAGACATAATCATCGCCTCTTCTTGGTCATGAGTTACGAAGATAGTGGTGAGATTCATCTCTTTCTGAATGTCTCGGATTTGCTGACGAAGGTGTTTGCGGATTTTGGCATCAAGCGCAGAAAGTGGCTCATCAAGCAATAATATGCGAGGTTTCACCACCAATGCTCGAGCGAGTGCGACACGCTGGCGCTGACCGCCAGAAAGTTGATGCGGATAGTGTTTTTCTTTACCTGCCAGATCCACCAGTTTGATGACTTTAGCCACTTCACGTCGAATATCATCATTCGCAAGCTTTTTCATTTTTAAGCCAAATGCAATGTTGCCTTCGACGGTCATATTGGGAAACAGCGCATACGATTGAAAGACCATCCCAATACCACGCTCTTGCGGGACTTGATGCGTGATATCTTCTCCGTTTACCCAAACCTCGCCTCCATCGACAGGGTTAAGCCCAGCAAGGCTGCGAAGTAGTGTCGATTTACCACAACCGCTAGGGCCCAAAAGCGTAATGAATTCACCTTGCTCGATGTTAAAGTGAATGTCCTCAAATACGGTGTTATCACCAAAACGTTTAGTCAGATTTTTCGCTGTTACGTAGCTCATTGTTTGACTCCTCGGCTGAAACGACTTGCCAACCAAGTCAGTAAAAAAATAAATAGGAAGTAGGTCATCACTAAGGCAGACGTAAAGTGGCCGCTCGTCTGACGCATGTTATACAAGTAGATTTGCAGGGTTTCATAACGTGTGCCGACTAAAATATTGGCGAACACAAACTCTCCCAATAGAAATGAAAATGAAAGGAAAAGCGATGCCATCAGTCCTTTTTTGAGGTTAGGTAAAATGACCATCAAAAACGCTTTGGTTGTGCTTGCCCCTAGCAAGTGTGCAGCGTCCATTAAATCGTTAAGGTTAATTGCTTCGAAGCTATTAGAAATCGCACGATACATGAACGGTAACGCTATGGTGAAGTAAGTACCTACTAGAATCCAAGGAGTACCGATAAGGGAGATTTCACTGTCAGCATAAAGTTGAAGCAAGCCGACGGAGGACACCACTGGTGGTACAGCGAATGGTAGCAAAATCAATACGTTCATGAGCTTATCGAGCTTCGGAAAGTAGTAAAACACCACGAATATCGCTGGCAGAACTAGAATCACACTGAGGGTTAGCGAAGCAATACAAATAAACAGCGAACGCCCAAACGCTTGCAAAAAGCGTGGGTCGGTCAGCAATTTAACGTACCAATCAAAAGTGAAACCATCTGGAAGCACCGTGGCGCCCCAGCGTGATGAAAGCGAATAGACAAAGGTCGCTAAAATCGGGATGAGCATGATCCCAACAATGGAATAAACCACCGTTTTATGGAATCGAGTATTAACGTTGTTCATGACTACTTCCTACCTGCATAGCTTTTCGAAATGAGCCATTGGTTAATCACTGTGATAAAGGCAAGTAACGCCATTAGAATCACCGAAATTGCAGCGGCGAGATTAGGTTCAAGGAACAGGTCTCCCGATACCAGACTCGCAATTCGAATTGTGATGACGTTATAGTTACCGGAGGTCAGCGCATAAACACTCGCATAAGCGCCAATTGCGTTGGCTATTAAGATAATAAAGGTACCGAATAAGGCTGGTAAGAGCACTGGCAGCGCGATTTTCGCCCAATACTGTGATGTTTTGGCTCCCAGTAGCGCAGCAGCAGCTTGCCAATCATCACTCAACGCGTCGAACGCAGGGTAGAGCAACAACACCGCCAGCGGGATTTGAAAGTAGATGTAAATGACCAGCAGACCCCATTTACCATAAAGGTCGAAATCACCGAGTAAGCCATACTGCTTGAGCAAAAGGGTAATCGCCCCATTGGTGCCCAAAATAATGATAAAAGCGAATGACAGAGGTACGCCTGCAAAGTTGCTGCTCATGTTCGTAAACGCAATCACACCATCGCGGACTTTAGAATCGATTCTGCGCAGAGAAGAGACCAACAGAGTCGCAATGGCTAAGCCAAAAATGCTCGACCATATAGCTAACCACAAACTGTTGCCAAACGCCTGCATCATAAAGGTGGAGTCGAGCACTTCAATGTAGTTATCGAAGGCAAACTCGCCATCGTAGATAAAGCTGTTTAACAGCACCCAAATCATCGGTGCGAGTTGAAATAGGTAGAAAAACAGTGCGAAAGGCGCCAACCAAACGGCTGGCTTAAAGCGCTTTAACCAAGTACTTGCCAAATTTGAACGTGATTCGCTAGAGCTTGGGGAGAGGACTGAACTGCTCATAGTGCTAACAATTCCTGAGTGTATGGCTTCGTGTGGTCAAGGTTTAGCAATTGACAAACGGTGCCACAAATATCAGTTTGCTTAATATGACAATCTTGATGGGTAAACTTATCACCAATGACAAACAGGGGAACTTCTCGCTCTTCAGGTAAAATCCCACCGTGAGAAAGATCGTTGTTCATGCCATGATCGCTTGTCACAATGATTTGATACCCATCAGCAAGCCATTGATCGATGTAGTTGGAAAGAATAATGTCTGCACCTCGCGCACAATTGCGGTATTGGCGAGAGTCTAGGCCAAACTTATGTCCTGTATCGTCGATATTCATCGGATGGATCAGTAAGAAATCAGGTTGATAGTTGCGGCGTAAATACTCTGCGTCCAGGAACAAGGCTTCATCAGGATAATGATCCCAATGGTAAAAGCAGCCGTGCTGGATATTCAGGGTTTCATCATGCGTGAAACGATCGCGAACAGGTTCAAATGGCGCGCGATTATAAAGCTCACTTACCCAGTGGTAGGCAGCCGCAGCGGTCACTTTTCCTTGGGCTTTTGCCAAACTGAAAATGGAATCGTGTTTGGATAGACGAACGATATTGTTGTTTACGATGCCGCTTTCTACAGGGCGAACGCCCGTTAAAATGCACTCATAAAGTGGGCGAGACATAGAGGGCAGCTCACACTGCACAGGATAAAGCGTTGCGCGAGTTTCTTGTTGGGAACGACTTTGTTCTAGAAGACCATTGAGGTAGCCCATGCAATCACGGGCTACCTGATAGTTCAGTCCATCTAGAACAACAAGGATGACCTTATTGCTCATAACGACTTACTCTTATTGCTGGTGGATTAAGACACTTTCTTGCCATTGACGTGGCAGCTTACGTGCGGACTTTTCCCAAGCTGAGAAGTCAGTCACTGGGTGAACATTGCTGTATTGGTCATTAGCAATTAGCTTGTCTTGCACTGCTTGAGGCAGTGTGATGTTGGTGCGGATTGGACGCGCATAACCTTCTGCTAAGTTGATTTGCCCTTGATCGCTGAAGATGTATTCACGAGCAAGCTTTGCTGCATTAGGGTTCTTCGCGTATTTATTGATTATGGTTGTATAACCAGAAATCACAGAGCCATCTTGAGGAATGCTCACTGTAAAGCGGTCGCGGTCAATTTTGTCGCGGTAGTTCAATGCATTGAAGTCCCACATGATCGCCACTTCAACTTCGCCTTTTTCTAGGTTGGCGATGTTCGGATCGGTAAATGAAAGACGACCTTGCTTCGCGAGTTCAGAAAAGAATTTGAGCGCAGGCTTGAGGTTGGATTCGTCCCCACCGTTGGCGAACGCTGCGGCGAGAACCGCGTTGTTTGCCTGTGCTGCTACGCCTACGTCACCTACGGTCACTTTGTAGTCGCCTTTTAATAGGTCATCCCACGTTTTTGGCGCGTCTTTTACGAGGTTATTGTTGGAGATAAAAGAAATAGTGCCAGTGTAGGCAAGTGCCCAATGACCATCTTCGTCTTTTGCCCAATCTGGGATGTCATTCCAAGTTGTTGGTTTATATGGCTGAGTGACGCCTTTTTTTACCGCTACACGTGCAAAGGCAAAGCCTACGTCACCAATGTCTGCGGTCGCGTTTTTCTTCTCAGCTTCGAATTTTGCGATTTCTTGAGCCGAGCTCATATCCGTGTCTTGGTGCTTAAGGTTGTAATTTGACTTTAAATCAGCCCAAGTGTCTTTCCAGTTTGCCCAACTGTCAGGCATACCCACACTGTAAACCGCCCCTTCTTTTTGTGCTGCTGCTACCAAAGATTCAATATCGGCTTCTTTCGCTACTGTTGGCGTAGCGAGCGTTACCGCAATGATTGCCGCTGGTGCGGTAATTGAACGACTTAGCAAAGTTTTCATTGTCTCCATCCTTCTGGACTAGGTCAGTAAGTTCGCTTTGTATGCTATGGATGGAATGTGACGATTTAGCGCAAGTAATTTGACAGTTTTGCTGATTTTATATGGCACTTATATTTCATACGTTCAGTATGTGTTCTGTTGATTAATGTCATATTTTTGTTACGTAAACGCCTTATGTTATTCGTCAAATTATCGTTGGACTAGATCAGAATGAGAGCGACAGGCACCGGACAATTTGGTACCCAATTAGGAAAAATTAGAAGCAGCTTAAAACAGCAGATTCTTTCCGGCATCATGTCGGAAGGACAAAAACTGCCGTCAGAGAGAGAGCTCAGTGAGCTGTTTTCTACGACTCGAATCACTATCAAAGATGCGTTGGTGTCTTTAGAAACGGAAGGTCTTATTTATCGAGAAGAGCGCCGGGGTTGGTATGTATCTCCTGAGCGTATCTGTTACAACCCGTTGTCTCGTTCTCACTTCCATCAAATGATTCGAGAGCAGCATCGTATTGCAGAAACTAAGTTACTCAACGTGCGAAGTGAAATGGCCGCAGGTGAGTATGCCAAATCGTTAGAGGTGGAGCGAATTACCCCAATTTATGTAATTGAACGGTTACGTTTTATTGATGGGCGAGCGGTATTGTTTGTTGAGAACGTGCTCAAAGCGGCACTGTTTGAGGGGATATTGTCTGAGAACCTCACCATGTCCCTGACGGGCATTTATCGTGAGAAGTATGGTTACGAGACAAAGCGCTCTCGTTTTGATGTGATTCCCACGTCAGCTCCTGCTCATGTCGCTAAGGCGTTGAACCTAGCTGAAGGACAACCCGTTCTGAAAATTCGGCGGGTAAACTACAAACAAGATGGGCATTTAATGGACTGCGAATTCGAGTATTGGCGTCCAGATGCAGTGATGATTCGCATTGATAGCGTAGGATAAAGCGCAGAATTAAAAAGAGCCCAATGAAGGGCTCTTTTTCGCATATCGGTTAGAGAGGCGGTTTAAACGAGGCCTTGCTCTTTTGCCATTCTGCTTGCAATGCCGGGTGCTTTCCAAATGCTTGGCAGCAAAATGAAAGACACAGGCACGGCAGTAATTACAATGAAAGACTGCAATGCAGAAATACCACCAGAGCCCATTGAGATAAGCGCAATAGCGACAATACCCATAATCAGACCCCAGAACGAGCGAATCACTGCGTTTGGTTCTGTTGAGCCCGTCATCACTACACTGATTGTGTAAGTCATCGAGTCACCCGTCGTCACGATAAATGTTGTCGTTAAGATCAGGAACAGAACCGAAATGATCATTGGGTAAGGTAATTCACCAGTAATCGCTAGCAGTGCTGCAGGCAAGTTAAAGCCTTCAAACGCAGATGAAATCAAACCAGGGTTATCAAGTTCAAACGCAAGGCCACTGCCACCAACGATACTAAACCAGAAGCAAGTAATCAGCGGTGCCGCGATGCTAATAGACATGATTAATTGGCGAATTGTACGACCACGAGAGATACGAGCAATAAAGATCGCCATCATTGGGCCATAACCGATAAACCAACCCCAGAAGAATACTGTCCACCAACTTAGCCAGCCTGTATCACCACGGTAAAGTGCCATAGGGAAGAAGTTATCCACCATACGACCAACGCCTTGCACGTAGCCATCAACGATAAAGCTTGTCGGCCCGAAGAACAGGATGTAACCAATTAATAGTACAGACAAAATGATGTTGTAACGACTGACGATTTGAATACCCTTGCTCAAACCGCTCAGTGCGGAAAGGGTATACATCAGGATCGCCGCCATAATAACCATGCTTTGCGTTACGAACGTATCTGGCAGGCCAAACAATGAGTTTAGCGCGTAGCTAATTTGTAAACCTAAGAAGCCGATAGGACCGATGGTTCCTGCTGCTACTGCAATGATGCTACATGCGTCAGCAACATCACCAATCCAGCCTTTAATGGCTTTATCACCAAAAACAGGGTAAAGCAGAGTACGCGGCTTAAGAGGCAGGCCTTTATCGTAATGCAAGTGCATTAAGACAATGGAAGATAGACCACCAAGGATTGCCCAAGCTAAGAAGCCCCAGTGCATAAAAGACTGAGATAGGGCATTGATTGCGGCAGTTTTCGGTGAGGCTTCCCCGTATAGAGGCGGAGCAGTCACAAAGTGCGCGATAGGCTCAGCTGCGGCCCAGAACACACCACCACCTGCAAGTAGAGTACAGAGTACGATTGACAACCACTTAAAGTTATCAATATCAGGTTTCGCTAGACCACCTAGGCGCACATAACCAGTGCGACCAAACGCAAGAGCCAAACCAATTAGGAAATTCAGAAGAAGCAGTACTTGCCAGTAAGCTCCGAAATATTTAGTAGCAAAGCCGAAGCCGGTGTTAACCATTGCGGTTAGAGAGTCGGTATTCGTTAGAGCAAGTAAAACGAATAGAGTGAGGAAGCTACCACTTAACCAAAAGACAGGATTGGTGAGTTCGAGGCGCTTGAGTAAAGATGGGGGATGAATAGCAGAATAGTCAGCATCCTGAATAGGCGCTGTGTGGGAGGCGGCATTCGTCATATTTGACATAATTACTTCGCTTTTTAGGGCTATGAAGCCGTGCATTTCCCCTCACATCGTTTCAACGAAAAGTGTGAGGATGTTCAAAAAGCCGATGATGTTAACATGTCGAAGTTGCAAATATAACCTTAGATTTCGATTAATTTTTAACAGGTTAGCCAAGTTGCTGATTTTTGGGTAGAGATCAAAAGAAAGAGTTTTTACGTGAAATGCACCGCATTTCGTATGTAATTAACATTTCCCTTGTTTTTACATGGGATTATCAGGATTACATTGAGAAAATATGTTTTTCCCAAGCTAAGGTTTAACTCGATGGCTCACTTCGAACTTAACGGGCAGTGGATGCTTACCTCGCCACAGCGCCCCAATCTTGAAATTCCAATGTTTATTCCGGGCGATAATGTGTCGGCGCTTTTACAAGCAGAGCAGATTCCAGATCCTTATTTTGCCGATAATGAAAACAAAGTTCGATGGATTGAAGAGTGTGAGTGGCATATCTCACGTGAGTTTGACGTCGACGCGTTTACGTTGTCTGCCAAGCAAATTTGGATGACGCTAACTCGTGTCGATACATTGGCAACCTTCTATGTTAATGGTGAGTTAGCACTAACTTGCAGCAACATGTTTACCCAGCAACGTGTGGATATTAAACCGCATTTAAAGCAAGGTACTAACACGATTCGGGTTGAGTTTGCTCGGGCGGATTTAGAAGGTATCGCAAGAGCAAAAAAACTGCCATTTCCTATTCCATCGGCATTGGGCAACAACCAAATTCCACACATGAACTTGATCCGCAAAACACAGTGCCATTCCGGATGGGACTGGGGCATTTGCTTGATGGTATTGGGTATTTACGACCCCATTCAAATCGACATTGTGAATGAGCTTTGGCTCAAAGGCTTCTCGACAGAGCAGCAATGGCAAGCCGATGGGAGTGTGTTTCTTGATGTAGTAGTTGAAGTGGAAACGGACAGTCAACGCCATGAAATGATGGTTGAATTTAATGGTGAGCGTCAATGTATTCAAACAAAAGGAAGTGGTCACTATCATTGCCAGTTCCACATTTTGGAGCCTCAACGCTGGTGGCCATCGGGTTATGGCGAAGCGTATCTCTATCCCATTACCATTTCTTGCAGAGAGCAAAAGTTAACGCACAACATTGGTTTGCGTCAGTTAACCCTAAATAACCAAGCTGATGAGCACGGCTCTGCAATGGAATTTATCGTCAATGGCGTACCGATTAATGCTAAAGGTGCCAACTGGATCCCAATTGACGCAATGCCGGGGCGAGAGTGCGAAACACGTTATCGCAACCTTTTGCAAAGTGCGGTTGACGCCAACATGAACATGATTCGCGTATGGGGCGGTGGTCAGTACGAGAGTGAAACCTTTTATAACCTTTGTGATGAACTTGGCTTGTTGGTGTGGCAAGACATGATGTTCGCCTGCTCGTTGTACCCATCAAACGACGAGTTTTTAAAAGAGGTAGAAGAAGAACTTAGATTCCAAATCCCGAGGCTCAAGGAGCACCCATCAATCGCACTTTGGTGTGGTGACAATGAAGTGATTGGAGCTATTGGTTGGTATGACGAATCTAAGCGCAGTAAAGTCAAATACACGGTTAACTACGATCGCCTCAACCGCATGATTGAGAAGGAGATTACCGAGCAAGATAGCACTCGCCGTTTCTGGCCAAGTTCCCCATGTAATGGTGAACTGGATTTCGGTGATGCGTGGCATGATGATAGTAAAGGCGATATGCACTTTTGGGACGTTTGGCATTCAGGAAAATCATTCAGTGCCTACCTTGACGTGAATCCTCGTTTTTGCTCTGAGTTTGGTTTTCAATCTTGGCCATCTTTTGCTGAAGTTAAGCGGTTTGTCCCTGAGCAAGACTGGAATATTACATCCCCAACTTTCGAACAACATCAGAAGAACCCTCGTGGTAATAGTATTATTACAGAGATGTTCACGCGCTATTTTCGTTTTCCCTCTGGATTTGAGAACATGCTGTATTTAAGTCAAGTTCAGCAGGCAATCGCGATCAAAACTGCATGCGATCATTGGCGTGCCATTTCTCCAGTTTGTCGCGGCATGCTGTACTGGCAACTCAACGACAATTGGCCTGTCAGTTCTTGGTCTAGTTTGGAATACAGTGGTAGATGGAAGCAGTTGCACTACCATGCAAAACGCTTTTTTGCGCCGCAGTATTTGGTATTTTCCGAGCATACAGGCGAGTTGAGCCTACATTTGCTCAATGATGCCAAAGAGTCCGCAAGCGTCAACGCATTGCTCAAGTGGGTAGATTGGCAAGGGGAAGAAAAGCAATGTTGGAGCTTAGAACAAACAGTCATAGCAGACAGCAATACGATTTTGTGGCAGTTGGATGAATTGATCGAGAAGGATGAACTTACGTCAGGCTTCTTCTATGTTGAAGCGCAAATCGGTGAAGACAGAATAAGTAACACATGGTTTAGTACTCACGAGCTAAAAACCTTGTCGATAGCGAAAGCCAATATTGGTGTCTCTATTGAAGGGAGGTAAATTACTTTGATTGCGGATAAGCCTGCGTTTTTTGTTCATTTGGAGAGTGATGCTGATGGAAGGTTCAGTGACTCTAGTTTTACTCTGTTGGCCAAGGTTCCAATGACGGTTGAGTATTTAGGTGATGATGTTTCAGGTATGCAGCAGTCGTTGAGGGTATGCCACCTTAATGATTAAAGCGGGCATAGAACATCTATATGCTGATAACTAAAAAGGGAGCGTTTGCTCCCTTTTTAGTTACCAAGTATCCGTTATTAAGCTCAGGTTGAGACAGAAGACTATTTAAGTTTCTGATGGACCCGATAGCTAACGACAAAGCCAATGTAGAATAGTGCAGCAAGAGTAATCACTGCCGTCGCGTACGCCAGCAGGCTGTTTAACCCTAAACCAAAAGCCAAAGTGAAGGCGATACCATGAATGGCTTCCGCAGGGATTCGGTACCAAGCAGCGTGGACGGAAGATCCGAAGAGGATAAAGGTACTAAGTAAGACAATCGTGCCGCCTATAAAGCCGACCCATCTGCTGTTGTTCATGTTGCAGTCTCAGGGGTTACCGAGGTAACGTAACAAAATATTTCAGAATCGTATTATACAACCGATCATCGCGAAAAGCGCTAGAGAAATTTCGCGGATAAAACAGAGTGTTTTAATTCGAACAAAAGAATACGACATAGCCAACTTAATACAGGAATAACAAAACATGTTGAGATTTATACAACGTCGCCGCATTAAGAAAGTGATTAAACTAATGAGTACCAGATTGGTGGTGGGATACGGCAGTCGTGACTACTTTTCGGTTGGTCAGGTAAAGACGAGCACCAGCGAGTTAAGCGCGTGCCAACAAAAAATTGCGTTGGCATTATATGCGGATCCGCAAGATCTTGATTTGGAAAACCAACCAGAGTTGCAAGCAATACGCTCAGACGTGGCGCATGACTTCTTCGCTGGTGTCGATTATACCGCTCAAGATGTGCTTAATTTACTCGGTTCTGGTGGCTGGAAAGGTGGCCGAATGGAAGATGGAATGTCTCATCATTTTGGTATGCACAGTCGCTATTAAAAACATGCGTTAATTTTATAAATTCGATAAATATTTTTGCTGTTAAAGATTAATTAAATTTTCTTTCAATTGGGTAACAATTACCTAATTATGCACCCGAATCCCAGCGCGTCGCTGGACTGGTTGGATTGCATACCATGAAATTAATCATCAAAGGATTGGGGCTGAGTGCTCTTGTGCTCAGCATGTTTGCTCATGCAGATAGCAAAACGTTGAACGTTTATGCATGGGGTGGCTATTTGCCGGAAGCATCGTTAAAAGCGTTTGAAAAACAAGAAGGCATTACGATTAATTATTCGACTTTTGAGAATAATGAATCAATGTACACCAAGCTAAAATTGCTAAAAGGTTCTGGCTACGATGTGGTTTTTGCTTCTGCGTACTTCATTGAAAAAATGGGGCGAGAAGGGCTGCTTTCGAAAATAGATCACGCTCAAGTGCCAAACATGCAAGACACAATGGACGGTTTACTTGGCCAAGCGCACGATCCTAAAAATGATTACTCGCTGCCTTATATTTGGGGCATTACCGGGATCAGCTACAACGAATCCATGGTTGAGCAACCAGTGACCAAATGGGCAGACTTATGGGAGTCTCAATACGAACAACAAGTCATGCTGATTGATGACGTTCGTGATGTGTTCGGTATGGCGCTGAAGAAAAATGGCCATAGCGTGAACACAAAAGACGAAGCAGAAATCGAGCAGGCTTTTGATTCTCTAGTCGCGCTGAAAAACAACGTATTACTGTACAACTCAGATGCGCCGCAAGTCCCTTACGTGTCCGGTGAAACATCGGTCGGCATGCAATGGAACGGCAACGCATTCCAAGGACAGGTTGAAATGCCTGAGCTGAAGTTCGTGATGCCGGAAGAGGGCGCGGTATTGTGGATGGACAACTTCACTATTCCGTCTGGCAGTAAAAACAAAGCATTGGCGCATAAATTTATTAACTTCATGTACCAATCAGAGAACCAAGCGGAAATCGTGACCAGTTTGGGTTATGCGTCGGCAACGAACGCTGGGCGTGACAAATTGCCAGAAGAGTTGAAAAATAACCGTACTATTTTCCCTTCATCAGAAGACATGAAAAAAGGCGAGTTTATTAATGATGTTGGCGCAGAAACGTTAGCGATTTACGAAAAGTACTGGCAACGTTTAAGAATGCAATAAGCAACGTCTTTGCCTATTGTTAGGCTTAAAATCGTTCAAATTTGGATTCCCCTCATCACGAAAGTGGTGAGGGGAATTTTTTATAGGCTTTGTACTGCGAGTGTTGCTACGCGGCACGCTTTACGAGGCAGAAGTGCTTTTTACCGCGTTGCAGTAACCAATATTGATCAAACAGTGGGAAGCTTAAACTCGGGTTATCAGCCGCCACTTTTTCACCGTTTACACTGATGGCGTTGTTGCTGATGTGTTCGCGTGCAACACGCTTCGAACTTGCTAAGCCCGACTCAATCAACAGCTCAACCAAATCTTGTTGTGTGCTCTCAATGCTTGGTAAACCATCCAACTCCAATTGTTTTAATTCACCCAAACTCAGTTGTTGCACATTACCGCTGAATAAAGCTTGAGTGATGCGCTCGGCACTGGCGAGGCCGTCTTCGCCATGAACAAATCGCGTCATTTCTTCAGCGAGAATACGTTGTGCTTGTGGCTTACCTTGGCTTGCTTGGTCTTGCGCTTCAATGCTGGCAATTTCTTCGCAGCTCAAGAATGTGTAGTAACGCAAGAAGTGGTAAACGTCTGCGTCTTCTGCGCCAAGCCAGAACTGGTAGAACGCGTAAGGAGAGGTCTTGCTAGGATCTAGCCATACTGCACCGCCTTCGGTTTTGCCAAATTTGGTACCATCGGATTTGGTGATCAGCGGCAGAGTTAAGCCAAATACTTGCTCACCATTTTGACGGCGAGTTAAATCGATCCCGCTGACGATGTTTCCCCATTG
This sequence comes from Vibrio sp. 947, assembly GCF_033339115.1. Classification (NCBI taxonomy): domain Bacteria; kingdom Pseudomonadati; phylum Pseudomonadota; class Gammaproteobacteria; order Vibrionales; family Vibrionaceae; genus Vibrio; species Vibrio sp. 947. The sequence continues at coordinate 217,052 of NZ_JAWOTX010000006.1, forward strand.
GTCATTGCCACCGATTTGCAAACGGCAACCGTATCGACGGTTTAGCTCGGCAAAATCGTACGATTGCAGTAGGGCGTAGCTAAATTCGGTGAAGGAGATACCTTGGTCAGGTCGTTGCAGGCGTTGTTTTACCGATTCTCGGTTGACCATAGTATTGATCGAGAAGTGCTTACCCACATCGCGGAAGAAGTCGATCACATTGATCGCTTTCATCCAGTCAGCGTTGTTCACCATGATCATCGGCTTGGTCAGTTGGTGATTCATCAACTGCTGAATTTGATTAGAAAGATCGTTAACCCAGCCTGAGACGATTTCCTCTGAGTTCAGACTGCGCTCAGTCGCTTTAAAGCTTGGGTCGCCAATCATGCCCGTTGCACCGCCAATCAAGGCAACAGCTTGGTGTCCGGCATCTTGAAAGCGCTTAAGCATAATCAAAGGCACGAGGTGGCCGATATGCAAGCTGCCAGCTGTAGGATCGAAGCCGCAGTAAACGGTTTGTGGCTGTGAGAGAAGTGTCTGAATTTCTTCCAAATCGCTGGCTTGTGCAATCAAGCCACGATCTTGTAAATCTTGCAGTAATGGTGTCGTCATTCTTTTTGTCTGTCTTAGTGGTTGTTACATTTAGACTAAAACGCGACACCTTTTCTCGATATATCCCTTAAGGGACAGTTTTTATCTTGAATGGAGAATGAGGTGATTGAGGAAAAGCTGGAATAACTCACTCAATGAAGACACATTTAATTGCGAGTAAATTCGCTTTCGATGATTTTTGACCGTGCCTTGAACTAAGTGTAACCGCGCGGCAATTTCTTTGGTGTCAAACCCTTGAGCGAGAAGCGAAGCCACCTCTTGTTCGCGACGGGTGAGTGATTCTACGCCAAACGTTGCTAAAGCTTGCTCAATGGCTAATCGCATACTGCCAGAATAAGCACTCTGTGCAAAAACAGGCTCAGAAAAGGTAAATTCCGTTTGTTTCCAATGCTGCTGACAAAGCGACTGAATTATCGGGAAATAGGGCTTTAGCTTATTGATTTGTTGCTGAGAAAAGTATTTTCCATCAGTCATATATCCGAAGTACAGCATGACCCAACGGCCAGATTCAACTTCGACTAGCATGCTAAGCTCGTCTTTCCACCCTGTTTGATGATAGAACTGCTCGCAGTATGAGGTGAAGTCAACGCCTTTACGCGCCACGTCTTTGAGCGTAAATACGCCTTGTTGCTTTGTCTCGTTTAGTTTGAGAAAAAAAGGGTCATTTTGAAATGAGTCAGTAAGGTAGCGTTGAAAAAGTAACTCTCGCTCGTTCTCAATTGAGTCGTAGAGATAAATAGGATGTTTACCTTCTCGGTAACCTAAAATAACTGCGCAATCAAAATGAAAAAGAGTGCGAATGACACGCATAAGTTTAGGAGTAAAGTTAGGCGTGTTAAGAGCAGAAATTGCTTCTGCTAGCAGATTATTAAAGTTATTGTCAGGCATGGGATACCGAATTGCAGGTGGTTTTGCGCAAGCATAACCAAAAGCAATCCAACGAGAAAGGGAAGTCGCCATCTTCTGGTGACTTCCATAGAGAAAGTTGCGTAAGTGCTCAGTTTTGAGGAATCATATCCCCGTTAACTTATTGATAAGGGTGCATAACAACGGTTTTATTTAAGCGATTAGTTGCTATGCATTACTGCGAGTTAGTGAGCTCTTCGTTAACCCAATATTTAGAACCAGACACGTTAGCATCGATGAGCAAACCTTTAGCGTTCAACTGATAGACGGCGACGCCGCTGTTAAATTGTTTTGAAAGTTGCTCTGAATCTTCGCCCGCAACAGCAGAGGCTTCACTTGTGGCCTCCCATCCTTCGTTGACGAACGTATCAAAGTCTTCTTTGCTCTCAAACAGAACCACTTGTTGGTAAAATTTTCCGCCAGCCCCAAGTGCAACGCCCAAACCAAACATATTCATATAAGTGCGTTCTTCTGTTTCCTTATTCACTGCGACTCCTGACCCTGAGTTGGTGTGAAACAGCAAAGATAATTTACGAGAATCAAAGACCGCGTAGCCGTACGCGTTGTCGTAAATAGCTTTTGCCTCCGGCTTTTCATTAAATAACTTGAGCAAAGCGCTATCTGCCATTAAGTCCACGGCTTGGCGAGCTTCTTCTGGCGTATCGCCTTCCATCAGCTCATCAATTTTTTTGTCGGCAGCATCTATCCATTCTTTGCTTTTCTCGATGCTGGCTTCTGTCCATTCGCCTGCGGTATTGATCGCTTCCTCGGACCAATTCGTGAAATCTTGCCACGCTTGTTTTGAAAACGCTTTGGTGTCGTCCCAAGCATCTTGGGCAGTATCAGAAACTGCGTCGCCAAGCTCAGACATTTTATTGGAAATTTCATCCCAATCGGCATAAGCAGGGGATGCCAGGAGCATCAATGTAGTAAGGAGTGCGATAGGCTTTTTCATCAAATTCTCTCTGGAGTTATCAATATACGATTCATTTTAGGTCATCAGACTTTGATAATGAAATTGACTAAATGACGAACTTGAGAGAGGAATCACGAACTGATAGTGAAATGACGTGTGAATAACAAAGCCCTCACAAGGGGAGTGTGAGGGCTAGAGTTTATCGTGTGTTACTTGCTGCTAACTTTACCTAGTTTTAACCAAGTATCGATAACCGTATCTGGGTTTAGTGATACAGAGCTAATACCTTGATCCATTAGCCATTCCGCTAGGTCGTCGTGGTCTGATGGGCCTTGACCACAAATACCAACGTATTTGCCTGCTTTTGTTGCCGCATCAATCGCCATCTGAAGCATAACCTTAACCGCTGGGTTGCGCTCATCAAATAGATGTGCAACATCGCCAGAGTCACGATCAAGTCCAAGCGTTAGCTGAGTCATGTCGTTTGAGCCAATCGAGAAGCCATCAAAGTACTTCAAGAACTCATCGGCAAGGACCGCGTTGGATGGCAGTTCGCACATCATGATGACTTTAAGGCCCTGATCGCCACGGCGCAGATCAAACTTCGCTAGCAAATCAATCACTGATGCTGCTTCGCTTGGTGTACGCACAAATGGGATCATGATTTCAACGTTTTTCAGACCCATTTCGTTACGAACGCGTTTGATTGCTTGAGTTTCTAGCTCGAAGCAGTCTTCAAACACTGGAGAAATGTAACGAGACGCGCCACGGAAGCCAAGCATTGGGTTTTCTTCATGCGGTTCGTAGGCTTTACCGCCAACCAAGTTGCTGTATTCGTTAGACTTAAAGTCAGACATACGAACAATAACGCGTTTCGGCCAAAATGCCGCAGCAATGGTTGCGATACCTTCTGTCAGTTTGCTTACGTAGAAATCGATAGGATCTTTGTAACCACGAATACGCTGAGTGATTTCTGCTTTTAGCTCATCGCTTTGTGCATCAAAGTTAAGTAATGCTTTCGGGTGGATACCAATCATCTTATTGATGATGAATTCAAGACGAGCAAGACCAACACCTTCATTTGGAATTTGTGCGAAGTCAAACGCGCGATCAGGGTTACCCACGTTCATCATCACTTTTGTTGGTAGCAGTGGCAGTTCATCAACAGAAGAGCGTTTTACATCAAACTCAAGTTCACCTTGGTAAACGTAGCCCGTTTCACCTTCAGAACAAGATACGGTCACGGTTGCACCATCGGTTAACTTGCTTGTCGCATCGCCACAGCCAACGATCGCAGGAATACCAAGCTCACGAGCGATGATGGCAGCGTGGCAAGTACGGCCACCACGGTTGGTTACGATTGCAGATGCTTTTTTCATCACTGGTTCCCAATCTGGGTCAGTCATGTCTGTAACTAGCACGTCACCTTCTTGGACTAGAGACATTTGGTCCAGAGAGTCAACCAAGCGAACCACGCCTTTACCGATGCGCTGACCGATTGCACGACCTTCAACCAAAACATCTGCTTTGTTTTGTAGTTCGTAGCGCTCAATCACATTTTGTTCCGTTTGCGAACATACGGTTTCAGGACGCGCTTGAACAATGTACAGCTTGCCATCAATGCCATCTTTTGCCCATTCAATGTCCATTGGACGCTGATAGTGCTTTTCGATGATCATTGATTGCTTTGCGAGCTCTTTGATCTCGTCGTCGTTCAATGAGAACGTGTTGCGCTCTTCATCAGAAGTATCAACGATATCAACTTGTTTGCCGATTTCTTGGTTATCTGAGTAGATCATTTTGATCAACTTAGAACCAAATGTTTTCTTAACGATTGGGTGTTCGCCTGCTTCAAGCATCGGCTTGTGAACGTAGAACTCGTCAGGGTTTACTGCACCTTGAACGACCATCTCGCCTAGACCCCATGAAGAGGTGATGAAGACAACTTGGTCGAAACCCGATTCAGTGTCTAGTGTAAACATAACACCCGACGAGGCTTTATCTGAACGCACCATACGTTGGATACCCGCAGATAGCGAGATGCCACGGTGGTCGAACCCTTGGTGAACGCGGTAAGAAATCGCACGGTCGTTAAATAGAGAAGCGTAAACGTGCTTAGTTGCTTCTAGTACTGCGTCGATGCCTTTCACGTTCAAAAACGTTTCTTGCTGACCAGCAAAAGAAGCATCAGGTAGGTCTTCTGCCGTAGCAGATGAACGAACTGCGACTGAAAGCTCAGGATTGCCTTCGATCAGTTCTTGGTAATTTTCACGAATTTCTTGTTCAAGGTCCGCAGGGAAAGGGGCCTCTAATACCCATTGACGAATGTTTGCACCTGTCTTACGCAGAGCTTCTACATCTTCAACGTCTAGTTCATCGAGTAATTGGTGAATACGCTCATCCAAACCTTCGTGGTCAAGGAATTGGTTAAACGCGTATGAGGTTGTCGCAAAACCATTTGGTACAGAAACGCCTGCGTTTGCTAGGTTAGAAACCATTTCGCCAAGTGAAGCATTCTTACCGCCGACTTTGTCGACATCATCCATGGATAGGCCATTGAACCAGAGGGTGTTCTTTTGCATGTCTTTCTCCAGAAACATTGCAGCTTAGTAGGGGGACTTAAATCGATCTAAACAATCGCATGTTGGCTGTTATTACACGTTGACCATACATTGCTTCATTTAGATTGATATCAAAGGCAAACGATTACGTTCTGGCTGAAAAAAATTCAAAAGAATTTTTAAAGCTGTGGTGAACCTAACTGAAAGCCAAACTGATTTATTAATATTATGTGTACCATCCTACTCAAAAGATTTTGAAAAATTAAACAGAAATGCAAATAAATAACCAAAGTCGTGATGTGTTCTATGTTTCTGACGGTACGGCGATAACATGTGAGACATTAGGGCATGTTGTTCTCGGTCAATTTCCGTTCATTCCTAACGAAAAAACCTTTCCGTTTGTAGAAAGCCAGGACAAAGCTACTGACGTAGTCAAAGAAATTGAAACTTCCTACCAGCGCAATGGCGTCAAACCTCTGGTCTTTTTCTCAATTGTCGTTCCAGAAGTACGTGAAATGCTGCTTGAAGCGCCGGCATACAGTTACGATGTGTTGGAGAGTATTGTGCAGAAAGTGCAAGACGACATTCAGATGGCACCAAAGCCTAAGTTGCAGCGTTCTCGCAGTGTGGGGAAAGATTCCGACACCTATTTTGACCGTATTGCGGCTATTGAATACACATTGGCGCATGATGATGGCATCACGCTAAAAGGGTTGGAACAAGCCGATATTATCCTGCTGGGAGTATCGCGCAGCGGAAAAACGCCGACTAGCTTGTACATGGCGATGCAATTTGGTTTACGTGTTGTGAACTATCCGTTCATTGCGGAAGATGTGAAGATGATGCGTTTGTTGCCTGAATTTGAGATCCATCGTCATAAGTTGTTCGGGCTGACTATTGATCCCGAGCGCTTGACTGAAATCCGTGAAAATCGTTTGTCTGGAAGTGATTACGCTAGCACAGAGCAGTGCAAGCTGGAGCTAGACACTGTTGAGGCGTTGTTTAGAAGAGAGGCGATCCCATATATCAATACGTCCTCTCTGTCTGTTGAGGAAATTACTACGCGTATTCTGGAAAAAGCAGGAATGAAGCGTCGCTTGTTTGGCTAACAAGAGACGCTCATGTCGCTATGTGTAAGAGGAGGTAAGATGTATACCTCTTCTATCGAATGAACCTTAGACAGAATTAATAGTATTGGAACATCTTTTGGATGTCTTGATAGTTTTTGGTCTGAGTTAGTGACAGCATCAGTAAGATACGTGCTTTTTGTGGGTTCAATGTACCAGCGGCAACAAAGCCGTATTTGTTGTCATCAATTTCAGCATCCAAAGTGGTTGAGCCGCTAGGCGTTCGGGAGCTTCTTACAACAACAACGCCATCTTTACTCGCTTTCTCTAGCTCATCAAACACAGTGTGGTACAAGTTACCATTACCGACACCAGCACTTACGATGCCGTCAAACTTCGCATCCACAAAGGCTTTCACTGGCAAATTGGAGGCATTTGCATAGTTATAAACAATACCGACCTTAGGCAACTTAGTAAGCTTTGATACATCGAATGGGGTTTCTGTCGTATGTTTACGCTCTGGGCTTCGTTGATATTTGGCATCGCTATTATGAATGTAGCCGATAGCACCAAAGTTGGGTGACTGGAAAGTGCTGACGGAGGTTGTATTGGTTTTTGTCACATCTCGCGCATCGAAAATCGTGTCATTCATTGCGACTAGCACGCCACGTCCTTCTGAATCTTCATCGGTGGCTGTTACGACTGCATTGTATAAGTTGACTGGTCCATCAGCACTCATTGCGGTGGAAGGACGCATTGCACCAACGATCACGACAGGCTTTGTGCTCTTGACGGTCAGATCAAGGAAGTAAGCGGTTTCCTCTAACGTATCCGTACCATGAGTAATGACGATGCCGTCAACATCATCTTGAGCGAGTAGCTCATTAACTCTTTTCGATAATTTTAGCCACACTTCATCATTCATATCTTGTGAACCGATACTGACCACTTGCTCTCCAGAAATATCGGCAATGTTGGTCATACTCGGCACCGCAGAAATCAATGATTCAACGCCGACTTTACCTGCTGTGTAGTTTGACTCTGTTGCAGATTGACCTGCGCCTGCTATGGTGCCGCCAGTGGCAAGAATTTTAATGTTCGGAAGATCGGATTGCGCGAAAGACAAAGAACTAAGGCACAAACCAAGGGTTATCGTACTGAGGCGGAAAAGATTTTTCGTCATGGGAATCACCTGCTGTTAGGTTGGATGTTGGGGAACTCATCTATCCTAAAAACAGCGGGTTAGATTTTTTGAGTACTAGTTCAACAAATTGCAGATGAAGATCGTGATCAACTAATCACTTAAAGAATATCAAATCAACCAGTTAACCTAATTGACGTGCTTCTTTAACAAGTGAGATGTGCTAGTAACGTGCACAACGTGTTAAGTCCTATAATTTATTGATTTATAAATAAAGGAGGTAGGAGTCTCGTGATGAGGTTATTAAACATGAATTTAGCCGTGCAATTTTCCAAAGTTTACAGTGTAAAAAAAAGCGGCTTTACCCCGGAACAGATAAAAGCCGCTTGCCAATGATGTGTTAATTCACATCTTATCGCATAATCATTTGTTCACGACCAGGACCCACAGACACCATTTTTACTGGTACGCCCATGAGTTCCTCAATGCGTAGAACGTATTTCTGTGCTGCTACTGGAAGCTCTTCAAACTTACGACAACCTGTGATGTCCTCGCTCCAGCTTTCCATCTTCTCGTAGATTGGCGCAAGAGAGGCAGTTTGAGGCCAGATTGGGTTTTCGCTGTGGTCGCCTTCGTAGCCAACACAGATTTTCAGATCGTTAAGGCCAGTCAAACAGTCTACTTTCGTTAGTGCAATTTCAGTTGCTGCTTGCAGTTCAACGCCATTTTTCGTAGCGACTGCGTCGAAGTAGCCCATGTCGCGTGGACGACCCGTAGTTGCACCGAACTCGCCAGCAAGTTCGCGGAAAGCGTCTTGCTCTTCCATTGCAGTGATCAACGTACCAGTACCCACTGATGAGCTGAAGGCTTTTGCAACCGCAATAACGCGTTCAGGACGAAGTGCCGGAAGGCCACTACCGATACCCGCGTACATTGATACAACGTTAGAAGATGTTGTCCAAGGGTACTCACCGTAAACAAGGTCACGACCCGCGCCAAGCTGCGCTTCGAACAATAGAGTTTTGTCTTTCGCTTGTAGTTCTTTTAGAGGAAGCGTTACGTTGCAAATTGAATCGCGCCAAGGTGCAGAGACTTCTAGCAGCCAGTTCGCCAGTTCTTCAGCGGTTTGTTCAAACTCGAACGTCGGGTAAAGTGCACGCAGTTGCGGCAGTTTCCAATCCATCATGAATTGAAGGCGTTCAACCAATACTTCTGGTTGCTTCAACCAACCAACTAGGATGCCTTTCTTCATTACGCGGTCACCGTAAGCAGGTGCAATACCTTGACGAGTTGAACCGTATGCTTTGTCGCCTAAACGTTGTTCTTCTAGCGTATCTTCTAGTGCGTGTAGCGGTAGACACAGTGTTGCGCGATCTGAGATGCACATATTCACTTTTACGCCTGCTTCTTCAACTTCCGCAATCTCCTGAGACAGCAACGCAGGGCTGATAACCATACCCGGACCTAACACTGCCAAACAGTCTGGGTTGAATACGCCACTTGGTAGCTGGTGCAGCTTAAACGTACCTAGATCGTTAACCACGGTGTGACCCGCGTTGTTACCACCTTGGAAACGAATGCTCGCAGAAGCTTGCTCTGCCAAAAAGTCAACGATGCGGCCTTTGCCTTCATCACCCCAGTTTGCACCCACAACAACGATAGACGACATAATTTAATCTCCAAAAACAGATGCAAAAATCTTAAGGTGTTCGCCATAATAAGAGAAATTAATTATACTCATTAACTTGATAAGAATCTCATATCGGAATTGGCAATGTTAGATTTGAACTGGCTGCGAACCTTCGTAACTCTTGCAGAGGTAAAACACTTTGGTAAAACAGCGACGGAACTCCACATGACACAGCCGAACGTAAGTTTGCATATCAAGCAGCTGGAGCAAGCCACGCGCACGAAATTGATTGAGCGAAATCCTGTGCAGTTGACGCAAGCGGGGAAGCGTTTGTTAGCTACGGCGCAGCGGATGCTCAATGAGCTGCAAATTTGTCAGTCGGATCTCAATGCCATCAACGATCTTACGCAGGGGACGCTTTCTATTGCGGCGAGCGATATTGTTTCACGTTTACTGCTTATCAAACCATTTCAGCAATTCAAAAGTGAATATCCGGGGATCGACTTGGCATTGTTCAATACCACATCTTCTCAAGCGGTGGATTTGGTGAAAAGTGCGCGTGCCGATATCGGCTTTGTTATCGCACAAAAAGAGAGTCAACCGCTGCATTTTACGCCTCTCACGCAAATTCACTGGTGTGCGTTTGGCGATAACATTTTTGAGTGGCAAGACAATCGAAAAGAGAGCCAGACGCTGATCCTGCTAGGGCACGATACTCGAACCCGAGAGCTGATTGATGTGTCTTTACCTGAGCTAAATCTGCCTAAGCATCGCGTGATGGAAGTGGGCAGTGTGGAAGCACAAATAGACTGGGCGGAAGCGGGGTTTGGGACTGCTATTGTGCCGGATTTTTCGCTCGATCCGAGATTAAAGCTTTCTCGAGAAGTTACGCCTTTGCCAAGTTTTCCAAACACTGATTTCGGCTACATCGTGCGTCAAAATCAGGTGTTATCCAAAGCGGCAAAACAGTTGTTGGCTTGGGTTGGCGAGAATGTGTCGGTGGTTGAGGGCTAAGACGATGAAAGAAAAGGCCATGAAAGAAACGAAGATTACGATTTCGCTCCCATCCTTGATTCACCGTATTGGGGGCGACCATGCCAAGCGAGCGAAAACACTCGCAGCAGAAAAACAGTGCGATCTTAAGCGAATTAGACGATCTCGTCACTGGCAAATCTCGGGCGAGGCTTTGGATGTAAAAGCGTTTTTAGAGCATCTCAAAAACGAAGAAGCAGAGACGATGCGATTTGCGATCAACAAGATCGAACAAGCTCTACTTGCTCACCAAGACAAATTGGAACCTTTGGACGTGAAGTTGATACGTTTGGTGAGACAAAACCCAAACATCACCCTAGCGGAGCTGATGGCTGAAACGAACTGCACGTTAGTTCAAGCTCGCACGGTACGATTTGGTGCTGAGTTGCTTTAAGATCGGTTTGTGGTTTACTCACTTTATTAACAGATGTTAGGGTACCGATCAAAATCACTCACTAAGACCATTTTATTATGGATATTTGGCAGCTTCTCCTTTTTATTCCTGCTTGCTTCGCTCTAAATATGGCTCCAGGCCCAAACAATTTATTGGCAATGAATAATGCGCGTTGTTACGGCTTTAGGGCCGCGTTTACGGCCAGTTTAGGCAGAATTGCTGCTTTTTCAGCGATGATTGCGTTGTCTGCATCAGGTCTGGCTGTGATTTTGTATACGTCAGAAATGCTATTTTTGGCAATAAAGCTGGTAGGGGCGCTGTATCTACTGTGGATTGCGTTCAACCTTTGGCGTTCAGAGTCCAGCCCGACCTCTGACTTGGACAATTCGCGCAATTACGCAGGACTTGCGAAGCAAGAATTTACGCTTGCTGCTGGCAACCCGAAAGCGATTCTTATCTTTACTGCATTCTTGCCGCAATTTGTTGATGCCAATGCCAACGTTCAAGAACAGTTTTTTGCCCTTGGCTCGACGTTTTTGATATTAGAAATGGTCGCCATTTCAATCTATGCCATCTTTGGTTTGTACTTGAGACACTGGTTTTCAAATCCAAAAATGGCGAAACGTTTCAATCGCGGATGTTCGTTGTTTTTAGCTGCATCAGGTGCGAATTTGCTTCTAAGTAAGCAATAACAAAACATCATCTCTGTAGATTATTTTTCTATAAAAAAAGCCGCTGATGTTACATTAGCGGCTCTTTTCGTTGATGTATCGATTAATTTATTGTTACCACATCAAATCGTCAGGCACGACGAAATCTGCGTATGGATCGTCTTCTGCTGGAATGTCAGATTCTGCTTCTTTCTGTTCGATGATGACGGACTCATCACGTTGAGCAATTTTATTCGCTACTCCACGTGGAATGACAACATAGCTTTCACCAACAATTGCGATTGCCAAAATACCTTTGATCAACTGCTCGCGGATAAGTGAATCTACATAAAGTGATTTCACTAGCGTACCGTGAGTGAAGTTGTATTTGATGTCGCCATCTTTTAAGTCGATCTTGTTCATCTCAATCAATTGATTGATCTGCGCTTTGATCTCTTTGTTTAATCGCTCAGCATTTTGCTGCTCGCTCAATTGTTTATCACGCTCTAACTGTTGGCGTTTATTCTCTTCAACCGCCGCTTTTACTTCGCGTGCTTGAACGCGTGATTTTTTTGAGCCTTTCTTCGCTTTCTTTAGTTTCTTTTCATTAACTAAGCCAGCTTTCAGCATTTGTTCTTGAAGGGTAAGTTTTGCCATGTTTCATCCAGTTAGTGCGCAATTTTGGGCATTTTACCCACTATTGCCACTTGTAGTAAATAATAGTGCTTTCTATGGGTCTAAAATGTTTGGTTGGCTTGTTGTCTCTTTAATGGAAAGTGCAAAGCGGGCCTTCTCCAAAGCCCGCGAGCATTACTGAAATCTAGGTGGGTTATGGCTGCCACTGTTTAGATGTGACGAGGTTATCCATCACTTTGTTTACCGCTTGATGCGCTTTGTCGACAATGGTGTCTATATCGTTACGATTCGCGATAAGCGGTGGAGCAAAACCGAGGATGTCACCATGTGGCATAGCGCGAGCGATTAAGCCTTGCTCTAAACAGGCCGCCGCGATTTGCGGGCCTACTTTCAAGTTTGGATCAAAGTGTGCTCGGCGAAGCTTGTCTGAAGAAAACTCCAACGCATGCAACAAGCCAACGCCACGAGTATCACCGACTAATGGATGATCGTTAAACGTCTCTGCCATACGTTGCTGCAAGTAAGCGCCGACTTCGGCCGCGTTTTGCACTAAGCCTTCACGTTCAATGATATCGAGGTTGCAGTTCGCGGCTGCCGCCCCCATTGGGTGACCAGAGTAGGTATAACCGTGTCCGATAGCGCCCCATTGGTCGGTGCCGTTTTCTAGCACACTCCAAACTCGTTCACCGACGATCACGCCAGACAGCGGTTGATACGCTGAGGTTAACCCTTTCGCTACCGTGATGAGATCTGGTTTCATGTCGTAGTGGAGTGAGCCAAAATCGGAGCCGAGGCGACCAAAGCCACACACCACTTCATCCGCAATCAAGAGTACATCGTATTTGTCGAGTACTTTGCGAATCGCCTGCCAGTACCCTGCTGGTGGTGGCACAATACCGCCAGTACCGAGCACTGGTTCCGCAATCATTGCTGCTACCGTTTCTGGGCCTTCTTCCAAGATCATCGCTTCGAGTTGATCTGCGCAATATTGAGAGAATTCAAGCTCAGACATACTCTCGTCTTCACGGCGATAATAATATGGCGCGATGGTGTGTTTGATACGCTCAAGTGGTAAATCAAAATGGGCGTGGAACAACGGTAAACCTGTCAGTGAACCGGACGCGATACTTGAACCATGGTAGCCGCGGTCACGCGAAATGATTTTTTTCTTCTCTGGTAGACCACGAGCATTGTTGTAATACCACACCAACTTAAGTTGAGTTTCGTTCGCGTCGCTGCCTGACATGCCGTAGTAAACTTTGCTCATGCCTTCAGGCGCCATTTTGATGATGCGATCTGACAGTGTCACGAGCGCTTCGTTCGTATGGCCGACGTAAGTGTGGTAGTACGCCAGTTCTTTGGCTTGTTCATAAATAGCATCGGCCATTTCAGTCCTGCCATAGCCAATGTTCACACAATACAACCCGGCAAAGCCGTCTATCAGCTCGATGCCTTCTGAATCGGTGATGCGTATTCCGCTTCCGCTCGAGATAATTCTTCCCGAAAGCTCCCCGGCCGCATACTGCTTCAGGTGGGTTGAGGCATGAAATACTCTCTGACGATCGATCTCTAAAAGTTGTTGGGTTTTGTTACTCATGATCCTTCTCCTCGAATAATTGGATATCCATATTTCGTGCCTCAACTGCCACTGACGGTTGGTAAAGCGCCTAAGCAGCAGTATTTGATTTCACTGTATTCTTCAAATCCGTGACGGCTTCCTTCTCGTCCAAGACCAGACTGTTTCACGCCGCCGAATGGGATAGGGTGCCCTGTCATTTTGACGGAGTTCACGCTCACCATGCCAAACTCCAAACCGCGCATGCAGTGCCAAATTTGGTGAATATCGTGACCATAAACATAGGCAGCTAAGCCGTACTCAGTGTCGTTGCTCATTTCAATCACGGTATCTAAGTCTTGGTAAGGCAATACGCCTGCCACAGGACAAAAATTCTCTTCGCGATACACCGCCATTTCTGGGGTTACATCGGCTAGCAATGTCGGCGCGAAGAAGTTTTCGCCTGGTACGGGCTGGTGGTATCCCGCTACCAATCGCGCGCCTTTGTCGAGCGCATCACGCACCAAATCATGCGCTTTATCCACCGCAGTGCGATTAATAAGCGGTCCCATGGTGGTTTTTTCGTCTAAGCCATTGCCCAAAACGATGTGGCTCATTTCTTTGGCAAACGCTTCCAAAAACGCTTCGTACTTATCGTCAGGGACGAAAATACGGTTTGCGGCCAAGCAGTCTTGTCCTGCGGTTTGAAACTTCGCATCCACGGCGGCTTTGGCTGCTTGCTCGACATCCATATCTGGCAGCACGATGAAAGGGGCGTTACCACCGAGCTCCATACTGCACTTCTTCACGGTTTGTGCCGCGTCGCGTAGCAATAGTTTGCCTACTCGAGTTGAGCCAGTGAACGAGAGCGCTTTGACTTTATCGGAGTGGCACAAGGTTTGTGACACCATCATCGCATCGCCAGTGATAACGTTAAATACACCAGGTGGAAAGCTAGCTCGGTCTGCTAACTCTGCCAACGCTAACGCAGAAAAAGGCGTTTCACTGGCGGGCTTAATGAGCACCGGACAGCCTATTGCTAGTGCGGCTGCGGCTTTGCGTGTGATCATGGCATTAGGAAAATTCCATGGTGTAATCAGAGCTGCGACACCAATCGGCTCGCGTACTGTCGATAGTTGCGCATTCGGGATATGACTTGGGATGGTTTCGCCATAACAGCGGCGTGCTTCTTCGGCAAACCAACGAACAAAGGATGCGCCGTAGTCAATCTCACCTACAGCATCACCTAGTGTTTTTCCTTGCTCCATCACCATCAAATGAGCAAGGTCTTGCTTTGATTCTAGAATCAGGTCGTGCCAACGCATGAGAATTTCAGCGCGCTCTTCTGCTTGCATTTTTCGCCATTGACGAAAGGCTTGGTCGGCTTCATCAATCGCTTGATAGAGTTGTTGCTGAGATAGCTTAGTGATGTAACCGATGACCGTGCCATCTGCTGGATTATCCACCGGATGAAATTGATCACCACTTACCCATTTGCCATTCACGTACGCTAAACCTCTCACCAAACGTACGTCTTTCATTATCGCCATCATGTCGTGCGAGGCTTTTAATTCTTCAGCGTGTAAGCTGTGCAGTGCTGTCATGAGTCCTTCTCCCAGCATCGTTGTCCATAATGAAACTGTAATGGAGAAGTGACCGAAATAATTTCTGATACCGAGGTTTAAAACGTCAGAACTTTCTTTTTAGTGCCGTTAAATATGGTGTTTTTTCTGTTCACGCCTGATACGCATTTTCCCTTTTATAACAAAGCGTTTTGGTTTACTTCGAATGTGCCCGCATCACGTTTGATTGTTTTTGTCACAATGTAAGTAAAGTAGCGCTCAATGCCCACATCTGAGTCTAACCAGTTGTCGATAAGCCGCTGATATTGGTCGATATCTTCTGACTGAATTTTAAGGATGTAATCGATACCACCGCCCGTGGCATAGCAATCAGTGACTTCTGGTGAATGTTGAACCAGTTGCTCGAAGCGTTTGAACGCTTGGGCGTTGTGTTCTTTGAGCGTAACTTCAACCATAACCGACGTTCGTTTGAACAAAATATCGGTATTTACTTTTGCTCCGTAACCTTCAATGATGCCTGCTTCTTCCAGTTTTTTGACGCGCTCCCAGCAAGGGCTCACGGATAGGTTGATGGCCTCGGCAAGGTGAGACTTGGTGATACGACCATTATCATGAAGTATTTGTAGAATTTTTACGTCGTAGCGATCGAGGCGCATTATGAGTCTCCCTGTTGAATACTAATCATTTCATAAAGGCTGATGACTGGTCGCTGTTATAAGGTGCTTTCCAGTTTGCTTCTGGTATGCCATTTGTTTTGATTTCTTAGTTGGCTTTTCAATCAGCCTATCTCGCCGCAGTCTTCGGCTATAACTGCGATAGTGTCACCGATATTCACCATAGCAGGAAAACGACGTGCCGCGAAAATACCATTGCGCTGTGACTTGTACTCAACGGGGGCGGTACCTGTGCGCTCGGTCGAGAAGATTCTCACTAATACATCGCCCTTTTTGACGGTATCGCCAAGATCAAATAAGTATTCTGTGATGCCGTGGTGTTGGCTTTGCACATAACAACTTGCATCAGGCATACCTAATAACTTAGTTGGTTGGGTTGGTTGTTCGTAGTCACCGGGCAAGTTGCCTGAGAAGCGCAAGAAGTTGCGAATGCCACGGTCGGAATAAGCGATGGTTTCTGGAGTGCTGGTTCCGCCTCCTCTTAGTTCGGTGGTAACAAAGATTTTTCCCTGAGACTCCACGGCAGTGTCATACAGGCTGGTGGCGTCCATTTCGAGCAAGATCATGGTGTAAGGTGCGCCAAACAGTTTTGCACCTAATATGCAGGCTTCTTCTTGATCGAGATTGTCGAGACGATGGGCAGCGGCGAACGGCACGATATCTAACGTTTTACCACCTGAGTGAATGTCTAACGCAAAATCGCACTTAGGAACTAGGTAACGAGTAAAATAATCCGCAATTTTCTCGGTCACTGTGCCTATGGGGTTGCCGGGAAAGCTGCGATTTAAATTCCCTTTATCGATAAACGACGTACGTGAGGCATTTTGTACCGCAGGTAAGTTCATCATGGGTACAATAATGACACGACCTTGGATTTGATCTGCCTGAAGCGAGTTCGTCAATTTTAGCAGGCTGGTGATGCCTTCGTATTCGTCTCCGTGATTACCGCCAGTAAGCAGTGCGGTTGGTCCGTGACCATTTTTGATCACGGTGATAGGTATCATAATACTTCCCCAAGCGGAGTCGTCATGTGAATAGGGCAGCGTTAAAAAGCCGTGCTGTACACCTTCTCGGTCAAAGTCTATGGTGGCTGTGATCGAGCTTTTTTGCATATCAAGTCCTTTTAGTTCTCAGACCTAGCTCAACAGAGCTTGAGGTTTGAAAAATTAGTGTTTAACAAATAAGTGGCGTGGAAAGTCACACAGCGTTTTTGCTCCATCATGGGTAATGACGATACTTTCCGTTGTTTCTAATCCCCAATCTTTGAACCACAACCCCGGCATAAAATGGAATGTCATGCCTTCTCTCAAGATGGTTTTATCGGTGTCTCGCAAACTCATGGTTCGTTCCCCCCAATCTGGCGGGTAGCTCAAACCTATTGGATAGCCACAACGGGCGCCTTCGCGTGAGAATCCCGCTTTATCGAGAACCTGGTTTAGTGCATTGGCGATGTCGGCGCAGGTATTTCCGGGCTTTGCCACTTTCAAGCCTGCTTCAAGCCCTAAAGTTAGGGCTTCGTCGGCTCGTTTAAACTTGTCGTCAGGCTCGCCAAGAAAAATAGTGCGAGAGAGTGGACAATGGTAACGGCGGTGCGCCCCTGCAATTTCAAAAAACGTCCCTTCGCCTTTCTTGAACGGTCTGTCATCCCAAGTCAGGTGAGGTGCGGAAGCATCAGAACCTGATGGCAAAAGCGGCACAATCGCGGTGTAATCGCCAAAGTGGTCTTCATGCCCGAGCACGGCTTGGCGGTTAATCTCGGCAACAAGGTGGTGTTTCGGTAATCCTGGTTCAATCATGTCGAACGCGACACGGTGCATATTTTCAACAATGCGAGCGGCACGGTACATGTACGCCAGTTCTTGATCGGATTTAACGGCGCGGCACCAGTTGACTAGTCCGGTTGCATCGAGAAGTTGAGCATTCGGTAGGTGCGTAGTGAGTGATTCGTAAGCGGTGGCGCTAAAGTAATAGTTATCTTTTTCTACACCGATACGACCACGATCCCAAAGGCGCGGAGCCAGTACGGCTTCGACCAGGAAATCCATCGGGTGTAGCGGCGGATTCATTACATAATGGTCTGGATAGTAGGTGATGTTTTCTGCCGACATATACGCAGTCCTGTATGCTCCGTTGGCATCTTGGCAGCGTCCAAACCAAACTGGCTCATCAGATGGACCAACAACGACACATTGTGGCACGTAAAAAGACCACCCATCATAGCCTGTCAGCCACGCCATGTTAGAAGGGTCATGAATGATAAGGACATCCAATTCTCTTTCTTCCATCGATTGCCGAACTTTCGTTAACCGATCCTGGAACTCATCCAGTGTAAAATGCAAAGCAACGCCTCTCATATTTTCTCCTTGTTAGAAATCCGACGCCTTATGGGCCTTCGGAGACGCTGAGGTATTTCTACCTTCTACCAGCTAGCCAGATCTGCGTTAAAAATGATTGCAATTTACCTCTGGGGTTGTATTTGGATTAAACGATGCTGTTTAACATGTTTGTTTAACCCATACATTTCATGTCAATCATTACAATTGTGGTTTATTTTTGTGCATTTCACCTCGTTTTGTGAGTTAAAGTTCGCCATTTGTTAAATGGAAGTTACAATGAGCATTAAAAATGAATCAATTAAAATATTGTGTCATGACAATTTCTTTGAACCCGATCATTCGGCCAGGCACCGCTAAATACATCTCCATTGGTAACTATCTTGTCGAATGTGTCCGCAGTGGTTATCTAAAACCGGGGACTCGATTACCCACACATCGTGAGTTTGCAGAACAAATTGGCGTCAGCGTACAAACGGTGAGCCATGCATATGGTTATGCAGAGAAAAAAGGGGCGATCGAGTCTTGGGTTGGGAATGGTACTTTTGTCAAATCAGGTTTTGTGGATGAAAGTACGGACACGGAGTTCATGCTGACACAAGAGATGAAAGAAACGCCGGATGAAATTGATATGTCGATTGCACATCCAGTGGTGACCGATCGCCACATTACGCTTTTTAATCAGGCGTTAATGGAGATTGCTGGGCAAACAAACAATCGTGGTTTGATCAGTAAAGCAAAGCCGGTAACAGGTCAGCCTCATCATATTGAGTCAGGAGCACGATTTCTAAGTAGCCAAGGGCTGGATGTGGGTGCCGATCAAATATTACTCACAAATGGAGCATGCCATGGTTTAACGTTGGCTTTAAGCACAGTTGTTGAACACGGTGATTTAGTTGCTTGTGGTCACTTGGTTGATCATGGCTTGATCTCTCGCTCGAGAATGCTTGGATTTAAGTTGCAACCACTTGAAATGGATGAGTTTGGTATAACGCCGGATGCATTTGAATGGGCATGTAAACACAAACCAATCAAGGTATTGTGTTGCACACCTAGCATGGCTAACCCGACTAGTGCGCATATGGATCTTGCACGCCGAGAGGCGATAGCGAATATTGCGCAGCAATACGACATCTATGTCATTGAAGATGACGTGTATGGAGCACTAGAACCTAACCGTGTCCCACCCCTTGCCACATTGTTACCCGAACAAGCTTTCTATGTAACCAGTTTAACCAAAGTTGTAGCGCCAGGCATGCGCACTGGCTATCTGACGGTCCCACGTCATTTTTTGCAGCACGCGATTGGTCGTTTAGCCGCAACGAGTTGGTCTGCGACGCCATTACCATTTGAAGTTGCTCATTTGTGGATCGAGAACGGTACGTTAAATCGACTTATTCGCTTTCAAGTCAATGAGTTTGCTAAGCGACAACGAATAGCAAAAGCCGCTTTAGAAGGGCATGTTTATAGCTCGCACCCGAATGGACAGCACATTTGGTTGAGACTACCCGAGCAGTGGAATAGCGATGACCTGGTTGCTTCGGCAAAGCGTTCAGGGGTGCAGATCACGGGATATAAACCGTTTGTTCTCGATACAAATCAGCCAATGCCTTACGTGCGAATCAGCTTGGGAGCAGAAACAAACCGAGGCTACATCAAACACGGGTTATCTGTGATTGCTGAAATTCTCGATACCAACCCTCCCACCTCACACTTTTTGGTCTGAGCGATAGGTTACTTATGCTTTTATCTGATGGGCTTAAACGTTTGTAACTGAGTTTTTTCTTGTCGCCATTGTCTCGGCGATTTCCCCGTCCAACGGCGAAAATGGCGGCTGAAGACCGCAGTTTCTGCATAGCCCAGTTGCAACGCGATATCGGTAATACTCTGGATATTCTCATGCAATCGCTGTTCGGCGAAATCCTGACGCACTTGTTGTAAAAGCTGCCGATAATTTGTGCCCTTTTGTTTCAGCTTGTTTTGCAGCATTCTCGGATGCAGGTCCAATGCTCTTGCAACGCGCTCAACGCTGCATTCTCCGGTTGAGATCAGACGGCCAATCATGTTTGCTGCTTGGTCACTGAGATTGTTGGGGTAACGGGTTTGCAGCTCTTTGAGGTGCTGTTGAAAATGGCGCTCTAGTGCGTCTTCATCTTGGTGGTTCTTGGCGTTAAGCAGAGTCGCTTTAAGTAGGATACCGTCAAACTTATCACCGAAACGCAGTTTGTTCTGCTGGGCAAACTTGCTTTTTTCTACTTCCAATGTTGCGTGTTGAGTCAAATGTAGCGCGAAGTGACTTGCTTCAATATCAAGTAAGCTAGCAACAAACATCGCCAGATGCGACACACTGAGCTGCATCAACTGCGCGATACCTCGTTCGCTGTGCACATCAATATTGAGCGACAACCGTACCCAATCATCTTGTGGCGTCATGTTGAGAGTGACCCCTGACGAATGCAGATAGAGAAAATCATTCACCCGCGCCAAGGCTTCACCGACCGTTTGCGCCCGGGAAACCAGCATTGGTAAGTCTCCCAAGCTCTGTAGGTTTTGACGCTCGGCGAGCAACACGCCAAACAGCGGTTGCTGACAACGAGCAGCCGCTTCCTCCAGCAATTCAGCCAGCCTAGGGTAGGCGAGATACGTATCGGGATTGCGAAACTGCGCCGCAGACAGCCCGACGGCAGCCATAATCTCAACCGGATTCTGCCCCAGTTCGGAAACCAAGTTATCAAATTTATCGGCAGCGCCACTTCGTACGATATACATGTCTCGATTTTTAAATGTTAACAGGTTGTAAATCGCAATGTATCAAATTTACTTCGCAAAAGGTCAAGTGAGTGTCAGTGAGTTGATCTAGGTTACATTTTGATAACAACAACGCATGGATGAGAAGGTGTATGGAACTTATCAATAAAACGGCCATTGTGACTGGGGCAGCTGGTGGAATTGGCCAAGCCATCATTGCAAAGCTGAGAGAGCAAGGAGCCAAAGTGCTTGCTGTCGATATTTCAGAACAATCACTGCAAATGTACACAAGTTTTGACCCAAAGAAGTTGGGAACCTTTGTCGCGGACGTCACCGATTACCAACAAGTTGAAGCTATGGTGAAGTACGCGGTTGAACAGTTTGGCTCGCTTGACATCATGGTTAACAACGCGGGCATCGGTGCACCGAAACCTCTGCTTGACCACGACCCAATTGCCGATTTTGAGCCGATCTCTAAGGTCAACCAAAATGGCGTTTACTACGGCATTCTTGCCTCTGGAAGACAATTCCAAGCGCAAGGCACGCCGGGCGTGATCCTCAATACTTCTTCTGTTTACGCACGAATGGCGTCTGAGATGACCTTTACCTACAACGTCAGTAAAGCCGCAGTCGATATGATGACCAAATGCGCCGCATTAGAACTCGCACCATTGGGTATTCGTGTTTGCGCTGTCGCTCCGGGACGCGTTGATACTCCGATGTTAAGGCAATACGAAGAGATTGGCCTGTGGGACCACATCCGCAAAGAACAGATGCGTCAAAACTTCACACAACCAGAAGAGATTGCTGATGTGGTGGCGTTTCTGGTCAGCGAGAAAGCCAACTGTATCAACGGTTGTACCATCAGCGCATCTGACGGTTTCGAGAATTTTAAGTACCCACTTATGGGATAGGCGAGTACGCCACATTACAGCAATAGCGAGGATGTAACTTATGTCATTACCAGAAGTTATTCAGCACCAAGATTTCTTATTAACTCTTAATACCAATGAGGAGTCGCTCATCAAAGACGCGTTACCGGGTGTGGATGTTTACCCGTTGTTTCTTGACCCAGAAAACGGTACTTGGGTGATTCGTGCCAAATTCAAACCGGGTATCACTCTGCCTAAGCACTTCCACACTGGCGTGGTGCATTTCTATACGCTGAGTGGCGCTTGGCACTACATTGAGTACCCAGATCAAGTCCAAACTTCTTGTAGCTACTTATATGAGCCGGGCGGTTCGATTCATACCTTTCACTGTCCAGAAGAGTCGGGTGGTGCAGATGGCTTTATGGTGATCCAAGGTGCGAACATTAACTTTGACGACGAGGGTAACTTCATCAACATCATGGATGCAGGTTGGATTGAGCAAGTTGTTATTGCAACAGCGAAAGCACAAGGCTTCACCGCGCGCTACATCAAACCGGGTGCGATTGCTGGCCTAAGCGATGAGCTAGCGGAGTAACCCCATGCAACAGATGAACAGTATCATAATGCAGGATGGTAGTGTCCGCCTGCAGCAAGTCGAAATCCCCAAACCTGCAGCGGGACAAGTGTTGGTTCGCAGCCTTGCCTGTGGCATTTGTGGCTCCGACCTTCACATTACTCGACACGCGGATGAGGTATTTGATGTATTCCACCAGCTCGGGTTGATGCCTGATGAAGCCGGTGAGCACGCTCAAGTGATGTTGGGGCATGAGTTCTGTGCGGAAATTATCGAATACGGTGCCGATACGCAGCAAACGTTGTCCGTTGGTAGCCGAGTCACCTCAGTGCCGATGTTGCTCAGCCAAAATGGCGCGGGCGTTGGTGTTACTCCGGGTACTTATGGCGCTTACTCTGAGTACTTCCTGCTTGATGAAGCGTTATTGCTACCTGTCCCAGACGGAATGCCATCTGAGGCGGCGGCACTGACTGAACCACTGGCGGTCGGTTTGCACGCGGTCAATCGCAGTGAAATCGAGACGGAAGAAACCGCGCTGGTTGTCGGTTGCGGTCCTATAGGGCTGGCTGTGATTGCTGCACTGAAACAACGTGGCGTGAGCAACATTCTTGCGGTCGATCTTCAGGAAGAGAAACTGCAACTTGCTAGTGAGTTTGGCGCAAATCGATTGATCAACCCGACCAAGGAAGACGAGATCGCCGTTGGTGAGCAGTACGCGATGAACTCACGTCTGGTCATTTATGAGTGTGTGGGCAAGCATACCTTGATTGACGATTTTCTGCGCCGCGCTCCTGCCCGAGCGCGAATCGTCATCTCGGGTATCCATACTACACCCGCAATCATCAACTACGCGTACGCGACGGTAAAAGAGCTCGATTTGAGATTCTCTTACTACTACCAACCGCACGAGTTTGAGCAATGCCTACAAGCGATTGCCGAACATAAGTTGCCTTGGCAGAAAATGCTCACCGCCAAAGTGGGAATCGATGGTGTCGAAGACGCATTTACAAAGTTAATGACGCCAAATGATCACATCAAAGTCGTTATCGAACCTTGGCGCAGCGGCGCGTTAGAAGTGATTTAACTCTTAGCCAGATTTAGCTAGCTAAAACCAATTTTAGTTTGGTGACAGCCCCAACCGTAGCTGCTAGGTTGGGGCTTTTTTGTTAGGCCTGTTCTGCGCATTCCTGTTGCAGAGCAGGGTAATCGGTGTAGCCTCGTTCGTTTCCGCCAAACAACGTTGAGCCATCGAGTTCTGCCAACGGATGGTGATGTTGCAAGCGAGAGACTAAGTCTGGGTTTGCTACAAATGGCCGTCCGAATGCGACAAGATCCGCGTAACCTTTCTCTAACACTTCGTTTGCTCGTTGAGGAACGTAGCGACCTGCAACAATAATAGCGTTGCGAAAGCGCTTTCTAAGTTCGATTCGAAACGTCTCAGGAATCGTTGGTGCATCGGCCCAATCGGCCTCGGACAAGTGCAAGTAGGCAATGTCGCGCTCCTGTAGTTGCTTTGATGCTTCCAAGATTGTTGGCACGATATCTGGGCAGTCCATATCTTTAAAGGTAATGAATGGTGCCAATCTCACCCCAACTCGATGCGCACCAATAGCGGCGATAACTGCCTCCACTACTTCGATAAGAAAACGGATACGATTTTCTCGTGAACCGCCGTAGTTGTCTGTTCGATGGTTTGAGTTGGTTCTTAAGAACTGATCGATCAGATACCCATTCCCGCCGTGGATTTCTACACCATCAAAACCCGATTCAATGGCGCGTTTGGCTGCGTTCGCGAAATCACCGACAACTCGGTTGATATCTGCTTGTGTCATGGCGCGAGGCTCAACACAATCGACCATATTGCCGTTGCCTTGTTCATCTGCAATCCAAACTTGCGTCTCTACCGGAGCGAGCGCAGATGGCGCGATAGGCTGTTCACCATTTTGGAATGTTGGGTGAGACACTCTGCCCACATGCCATAGCTGACAAAACATCGCTGCGCCTTGTGATTTGACCGCTTGGGTCACACCTTGCCAGCCCGCCACTTGCGCATCGGTGTAAACGCCAGGGGTGAACGAATAGCCTTGAGAATCGTCCGAAATTTGCGTGGCTTCGGAAATGATCAGCCCGGCAGAAGCGCGCTGTTGATAATACGTTGCCATCATCTCATTCGGGATGTTGCCCGGCTGAGTGGTGCGTGCGCGGGTCATTGGTGCCATGACAATGCGGTTTTGTAGTGACAACGCTTTCAGTTGAGCTGGTTCAAACAGCTTATTTGTTCTTTGTTTCATGATGCGCTCCTTAGATAAGTACTGGCACGTTGGTCGCTTTACGAGCGGTTGCCATCCAGTGAAGTACGGCTGGATCCCATTGCACTTCGGGCGCACTGAAAAAGCCGCGTAGAATGGAAAACATAATGGCTTGATCAACCAGTGACGTTTGCTTTTCTGAACTTAGGTTGAGCAAGGGTTTAGTTTGTTCTATCAAAGCGGCGACTTCTTTCGCAATCGCAGGTGTATCGTTAATCAAAGCTTCAAAATTTAACGCTTCGGTTTCTTTTTTTGCACGCCATGCTTGTTTAGCGGTTTCTGTTGCAAATTCCGGTAACGTCATGTTTGACCAACGCGGATACCCGACTTTTTGTAGCGGTAAAAACGCTTGTTTTTGCCAGTCTAAAACCGGTTTGGAGGGTTGGCTGTTTTCGCTGGAAGATGCCAATTCAAGGAAGTAGTTGATGATGTCTAAGCTTTCCGCCATGGCTTCACCATCGTCTTTGATCAAAAGAGGAACTTGTTTTGCGCCGATGAGGTTTGTGGTGGTGCTCTCGTCGTCATAAGCAATGTTGATGACATCGAGCTGAATATTCAGCATGCCTGCAACAAAACGGACGCGGGCGCTAAAGGGGCAATGTTCATAAATGTACAGTTTCATTTTTTGTTTCCTATCTCTTGGCTGGGCAGGGCGTGTTGTTGTGCGTTGTAGAGCGTTACGGCGTTTAACTTTGCCCTGTCACATAACGTTCTGGGTCTAAACAATGTCGATAGGGCCAGTATATGGATTCGAATTAATTTGATAATTGGGTAATATCTGAATTAATTATTCAGTTTTTTCAAATAATAAGGGCGCGAAGATGGATAAGTTTTCGGATATGACGTTGTTTGTCAGCATCGTTAAACATCAAGGTCTGGCAGCGGCGGGAAGGGAGCTAGGTTTATCTCCGGCGACGGTAACGGCAAGGCTGCAAGCGATAGAAGAACGCTATGGCGTAAAGCTGCTCAACCGAAGCACACGCCACGTATCACTTACGGACGCAGGGGCAATGTACCATCAAGCTTGTCTGAACATCATTGATAGCGTGAAAGAGACGGAAAACTTGCTGCAAACGGGTATTTCGCAAGTGCGCGGAACGTTGAAAATTTCAGCTCCACGAGATATTGGCAAACAAATTGTTTCGCCGATGGTGTCGGCTTTTTCTGAGCGATATCCGGATGTGACACCTTATCTTTATCTTAATGACAATTTATCAAACTTGGCTGAATCGGGGCTCGATTTGGTGATTCGTTACGGTGAGTTAGCGGACAGCAATCTCATCTCGCGCAAGCTGGCATCGAGTCAACGCGTACTGTGCGCGTCACCTGATTATTTGGCGAAGCAAGGTGTCCCAAACTGTCCTCAAGATCTCGCGGTTCATCGCTGCTTAGCCATGGTGCGCAGCAATGAAGAATTAAAAACGTGGCACTTTAAAGATGAAGAGTCTCACCAAACGATCACGGTCACGCCAAAGCGCTTTTCTGATGATGGTGAAGTGATTCGACAATGGGCGTTGGACGGTGCGGGGATTGCGTTGAAATCGATTTTAGATATTCAGCAAGACCTAAAACAACAACGTTTAGTTACGGTTTTGGATAGGTATATGAAAAACTTCAGCGCCTTTTCGCAAGGCGCTGAAGCGGATCTGCATGTCATTTATCAAAGCCGCCAATATCAACCGAAAAGAGTTCGCCTGTTTTTGGACTTTCTAGTTGAGCAATTTAGCGCGCTGAGTGATACCAGCAATCAGATCTAGATGCGATTCCGAGGTTTCTCGGCGGTGGCGATAAATCCCGACGGTGCCAGGGTTTGGTTCGTTTTCCATGGTTAAGCATCGTAAGCCAAAGGATTCCAAATACGGTTTGAGGTGGCGGGTATAAGACATCACCGCGACGCTTTCTTTCAGTACATCAATACTGGCGAGCAGAGAATCCACTTCGTAAGTCGGTCTGTCATCCAGTTGCTGCCTTTCGCGTTCATTTTGCTTCGGGATTGGGTTATCGATGACGTGAGCGAATTTCTTAGCGTCATAAGTGACCGAAAGAGCGGGGTATTCGTGCAGCATATCTTCGGTGACGGTTTTCCCTAGAAGTGGGTGGTTTGGGGAAACAAAATAGGCATCAACCGTTTGAAATAGCGGAATAAACGTAACATCGCATTTAGACGACAATCCGACAATCTCGTGGCCGATGAAGAATTCAATCTGTTCGTTGATTAATGAATCCATCAAGCCTAAGTGGTTGCCAAATTCGACGTGCGTAGATGCCGAAGGCTGCTTGGTCAGATGGTCATTGAGTGCTTGTTTGACGAACAGCGGCCACCACGCATCGCCAGTACCCATTTTAATTTTTCCGACTTGGTACTGTTTCCGTTCATCAATGCTTTGCATCATTTGGTTGTATTCATGCTGCATCGCGTTGCTATGGCGATAGAGGATGCGTCCGTATTCGGTCAACACCATGCCATTAGGATGACGTTCAAAAAGCGTCACGCCGAGATTCTCTTCCAGCTTCTTTAAATTGCTTGTTACCGTTGGCTGGCTTAACCCTGCCATTCTTGCCGCAGCGCTGATGCTTTGACAGCGTGCAACCAGTAAAAATTGCTGCAGAGATTTGTCCATTTTCTTTCCCCTCTAAGAACGAGGGGTATTTTGCACAATTTCATTTATAAATCACAAATCTGTAATCTCATTTGATTGAAATTATGCGCATTTCATAGATCTACATCACTGTTGGGGTTTGACGTATAGATGTTATCTATAGCTCGCTCCTGACTTCCTATTTTCCCCTCAAAAAGGTGTTCTTTAGACTGTCGCCAAAACAACAATCTAAGGGATGAACATGAAACCGAGTTTTATTGCGCTTGCTGTCGCGTCTTGTATTGGTCTTGCTGGGTGTGGGTCAGATTCTTCTGATGCGCCTGTGCCGGTCGACAAACCAATTATTTCAGCCGACTTATATTTACGCGGTTTAAATGGGGATTGGGGCACGGCAGAGCATGCCAAGCTAAACTCTTTGGGTAATAACGAGTACGAAACCGTACTGCGCGTCGCTCGAGGTAGCAATCAGTTCAAGATTGCTGATCCGGGTTGGCAGATCCAATACACCTATTTTGAGGAGCCCGCGGCGTTCGATAAAGCTCAAGAGTACCTGCCAAAACCAGACACGAATGAAGCGTGTATGAACGATGATTGCAACTCTGAGATCACGTTTGAAGACAAAGGGTATTACAAGTTTTCTGTGAGCTTTGCCGATGAAAGTCGTGCGACAATGACTGTGACGAAAGCAACGCAAGAAGAAGCGGAAAAATACTACTCTGATGCGATTCTCGACCCTGCAATGGTGCATGAAGGGCATCAGAATAAAGAAGTGAAACTGTTCGCCAATTACGATGACTCGAGTGATACCGTGATTTTCTCGGTGAAAGATCCTAAAGCTGAACTGCGTGAATTTGGTATTTCAACGACGACAGAATTGCGTGATGCGCTCGACCAAGGCTTAGTGATTAATGAGCAAACAGGGCCGCGAGTGGTGTCGGGTGATGTCGCGTTTGACGCGTTGTTTGCATTGACGATGAAAGAGCTAGACCAGCTTGCCGTTTCTGAAATCAAAGACGGCAATTACAACTACAACAACCCAATCAAAGCGGAAGTTTTTGAGACGGGCGCGAAGTGGCATTACGTATGGACGCGTGATTTGGCGTACGCAGCAGACCTTTCGCTTGCATTGATGAATCCAACTCGGGTGCAAAATGGTTTGAATTTCAAATTGTCTGCTTTCCGCGACACGACCGATCAGCAATACGATGGCGAGCAGATTGTGCAAGACACGGGCACGGGCGGCAGCTGGCCAATCAGTACCGACCGCACGACTTGGGCGCTTGGTGCAGAACGCTTACTTTCGGCATTGGATGGGGAAGAGTACAACCAGTTTGCAGAGCGCGCATATAAAGCGATCAGTAATACACTTGAAGCCGATCGCTTGGCGGCTTTTGATGCGAAATCTGGTTTATACACTGGTGAGCAATCATTCCTTGATTGGCGTGAGCAAACTTACTCAACGTGGACGCCAAACGATGTAAATGCGATTGGTAGCAGCAAAGCGTTATCGACAAACGTGGTTCACTACCGCGCGATTCATCTCGCGGCTAAGTTGGCAGAGAAGTACGACTCAACCAGCGCGGTCAAATACACCGATTGGGCTGAGCAGTTAAAAACCGCTATCAACGAGCAGTTTTGGAATGCCGAACGCGGTATGTACGTAAGCTATTTGTTTGACAATGGCAAAGACATCGCGGTCGACAAATACGACATGTTGGGCGAAGCACTTGCGATCATCAGTGGCGTGGCAAGTGATGCGCAGGCGAAACAAATCATGGCCAATTACCCACACAGTGAGTTTGGCGTGCCGGTTTACTTCCCTCAACAACCGGATGTGCCTGTGTACCATAACCGCGCAATTTGGCCATTTGTTACCGCGTACAGCTTGCGCGCCGCGCATCAAACACAGAACGTGGCTGCGGCGAACAATGCGATTCAATCGTTGGTTCGTGGCACGGCAACTAATTTATCCAACATGGAAAACTTAGAGTGGCTTTCTGGTAAGTCATTCATCATCCATAGTGATCATGGTGAAGATCCAAGCATGGATGGCCCAGTGATTAACTCTCAGCGTCAGCTTTGGTCTGTGGGTGGCTACTTGAACATGGTGGTAGAGACCCTATTCGGCGTTCATACCGAAACGGGTAAGTTGGAAGTGCAGCCATTTATCACAAGTTGGGTGCGCAATAACTTGTTGGCTCAGTCTGAACAAATCACTTTGGAAAACTTTGCCTTCAAAGGAAAGAACTACTCGGTAACGATTGACTTGCCTGAAGTAAGCAAAGATGAAACAGGTTACTACCCAGTTGAGAATGTCACGATGGACGAAGAGGGGCATTTCCACGTGACATTAGGCGCGCTTGTGAATGTAGATAGCAGCATTACTTTAGTTTCTGATGTGAAACCGTATGTGAGTAAAGACAGCCGTGTTTATTCTCCGCAAGAGCCGACATTGGTGGTAAAAAGCGTTGATAATTCGGTTTCGATTGACGTGACGAGCAAGTACAACGTGAACTTGTATCGCAATGGCGAGCTGATTCAAAAGAACGTGATTGCTCAATCTTATTCCGATACGCCAACAGGTTTTGCTTGTTATTTGGCTGAAAGCATTAACGATAAAGGCTTCCGTTCTAACCCAAGCCAGCCGGTTTGTGTCGGTGAAGAGATCCGCATCAAACTTGATGGCGAATATCAGCCACTCAAAGACAATGTCTCAGTGGTTACGGTGCGCAAAGACAGTGGTATCGTAAAAGGTGCAGAGTCGTTTACAGCTCCTTTAACGGGCACTTACCAGTTCGATGCTTGGTACAACAATAACCTAGGGCAACTTAATACTGGCATCACGAACACCGTGAAATTGTTAAAGGTATTGGATGATGCAGGTAAAGTGGTTGGTCAAGGTTACTTGCAGATGGGCCATATTGGTGAAAACCAAGGTATGCGTTACTCAACGCCAATTGAGGTGACGTTGGAGCAGGGAAAAACCTATCAGGTCGCGCTGAAGGACCACTTCAATATGAGTTACCTCAAATCGAATGAAACCTACATCTACGCAGGTGGTATTGAGGGTGAAAAGAACGAAGCGCAAATCGCAGATATTCGAATCACACCTTTAATGTAGGCTGTTTTAACAAAGCTGCGTTCTAAGAAAAACAAAGCCGCTGAGATTATCAGCGGCTTTGTTGTATTTGCTATCGGGGGCCGTTTACAGGTTAGTTTGCCGCCTGCGGACGAGGTTTACGGCGCTGACCTGACGGTTTGTTTCCTGCAGGTTTAGCATTGTTTGGCTTGCGGTTACCTGACGGTTTACCAGCGTTGCCACTCTTATTACCGTTTTGTTTATTTCCATTCGGCTTATTGCCATTTGGCTTGTTGCCGTTAGGTTTGCGGTCATCTGGTTTACTGTTTGCACGACCTTGGCCTTCACGGTTGCCTTTAGGCTTGCCCGCACCGCCTTGGTTGGTGCTGTTTTTGTTGCCGTTGTTACCACCGTTGAAGCGACGTTTAGGTTTGTTTGCACCATTGCCTGCTTTCTTTTCGGCTGCTGGGGCGTTTTCACTTGCAGCATTTGGCGCTTTTGGTTTTTTCGGCTTCTTAGGTTTTTTCGGTTTGATTGGGCGCGTATCCAGTTTAGATTCTGGCACCACATTGGTTGGCGCAAAACCTTCCAACTCTTTACGTGGTAGTACTTCTTGAATCAAACGTTCAATCGCAAACAACTCAGATGCTTCTAGCGCACACACCAGTGAAATCGCTTTACCTACTTCGCCCGCGCGGCCAGTACGACCAATACGGTGAACGTAGTCTTCTGCCACTTTAGGTAGCTCAAAGTTCACCACTTGCGGCAATTGAGGAATATCGATACCGCGCGCAGCAATGTCCGTCGCGACCAACACACGAATTTCACCCGATTTAAAATCCGCCAGTGCTTTGGTACGCGCGCCTTGGCTCTTGTTGCCGTGGATGGCAGCAGCCGGTAGGTTTTGTTCGATAAGGAACTTCGTCAGACGGTTTGCGCCGTGTTTCGTTTTCGTAAACACCAGCACTTGCTTCCAATCGCCGTCTTTGATCAATTTAACCAACATCGGTGCTTTCTTTTTCACGTCTGCTGGGTAGATGCTTTGCTCAACCGTTCTCGCCGTCGAGTTTGCCGGGTTCACTGAAATCTCAACCGGGTTGTTCACCAAGCCTTTCGCAAGGTCACGGATTTCATCCGAGAAAGTCGCCGAGAAAAGTAGGTTCTGACGCTGTTTTGGTAGCAGAGCTAGGATCTTACGAATGTCACGGATAAAGCCCATATCCAACATACGGTCTGCTTCATCGAGCACTAGCACTTCCAGTTGGTCGAACTTCACCGCATTTTGGTTGTACAAATCCATCAGGCGCCCTGGTGTCGCGACCAACACATCCGCACCTTTGCGAAGACGCTGCATTTGCGGGTTGATCTTCACACCACCAAAAACAACCGCACTGCTTAGTGGAAGATGACGGCCGTACATAAATACGTTTTCTTGCACCTGAGCTGCAAGCTCACGTGTTGGCGTTAGGATCAGTGCTCGAACTTGGTTAGCACGAACGCGAGGGCCGTTCGATAAACGCTCAAGAATCGGTAGCGTAAAGCCTGCAGTTTTACCTGTACCAGTCTGCGCTGCTGCCATTACGTCTTTCCCTTCCAAAATAGCAGGAATTGCTTTTGCCTGAATT
Source organism: Vibrio sp. 947 (assembly GCF_033339115.1). Lineage (NCBI taxonomy): Bacteria > Pseudomonadati > Pseudomonadota > Gammaproteobacteria > Vibrionales > Vibrionaceae > Vibrio > Vibrio sp. 947. The sequence goes on from NZ_JAWOTX010000006.1 coordinate 248,528, forward strand.
GGCGAAGGGGTGTCGTAGCCTTTCTCTTGAATAGCTTTAAGGATTGGAGCAGATAGACCTAACGAGGTAAAACCCATATGTATGATTCTCAATTGTAGAGTTAGATAACAACGCGCCGAAAACAAATCGGTGCGAAAAGTGCGACATTCTGAGGCTTTTACGCGCAGGCTTCAACTAATTCCGTCATGGATAAATATTTGAACTGGATCTCATTTCTTTTTGGCAGGGAAAACTGATAACTGGTTTGGTCGATCGATTGAATGGTTTTACGTTGGCGATGCCCATTCTTACATCGCTATCACGGTATGCAGTTTTAGTTTATCAAATGCTGTTCGGAGTGTGGGGGAGGCTTGCTCCTTTCATTACTCCGCTTTTGCATGCGTTAAAAACGCACTCGTCAATTGCTGAAAGAGCGAATCTACCGATGGGCGGTCGGATACATGATGGAAGAGCGGTGTGTGGACATCACCACGAATATCATCGCTGTGACCGCAAAGCTGATTACACATTCGTACTGGTTCGACAATCTTCTCGACGTCGGCATCAATCAGAATGCATGCTTGTGACAATACCACTTGTCCGCCGCCTTTTTTAAGTAAAACACGCTGCGCGGTTCCCACGACTTTTTGCCCGCCAATGTTGAGGTTGTACTCGCCATCGCAGTAGGAATAAGGCGTAGCATGAACATCCACTTTCACGCCGAGCTGTTTAAAGAAAACCGTTAATATTGCACATAAATCGAGATACGCTTTTTTGATGTTGTAAGGCTCGCCTTCTGGCCAGTGGTAAATGTGGGATAGATTGATAATACCTGGCACCTGAGGGACTGGGGCACCACCGGTTTTACGAGAAAAGAGCTTCCAGCCAGACGTATTTAACGCATGTTCTAACTCATTAGACACTGGCCATTTCTTACCCGCGGGAAGCACGAGCGTTGGACTTTTTACTTGCCAAAGCAATAGCACTTGCGAGAGTTGGTTGGACTGAACTTGTTTAATGAGCTCATCTTCTTTGTCAAATGCATCAGCGACTTCCGTAGCTGTGTAGCGAATTAGCTTATTTTTAGCAACCAAACTCTATCCCTCGCGGCTATTTAATCGTTACTGTTGTATCTCAGATACAGCTTTATTGCTAGGTCTGAGTGATTAGGCTTTTGCTCGCTAGCTGCATGATCACCTTTTGGATCTTTTCCGTTGTCCATTAATTCTGCTTGAACACGCGATAAAAAGTTTTTGCTAGTCATCACATCAGCCATTCATAAAATCTGCCATCTATGAAAAATTTTGGCGATATAAGTATGAAAAAGCGAGTGATGACTCTCGCGTTAGCGGCATCATTAACGGGATGTGTGACGTTCCCAACTCAAGAATCTGAGCAAGTACAGGTGCTTTGGGACAATGTGAATGCGATTGAAAACTGTGAACTAATGGGTACCGTGATCGGCTCAGAAGGACACTTTTACGATTACTGGTTTCACGCAGATAAAGACATGGTTTGGGGGACGCTAAACCAAATGCGCATCAAGGCGGTGGATTTAGGCGCAGATACCTTGTACTTGTATCAACCGTTGAGCTTTTCTACGTCAGTGACGATGTTTGCAAATGCTTACAAGTGCAAACAGTAGCGATTTTCTTGCTCATAATTGAAAGACAGGCGCTGCTCGCCTGTCTTTGATGCGTTCTACAAATACTGGAGACTTTGCGTTAATTAACGTTTGCTGTCGCCACCGCTGATGTATCAGAAAACGACAATGTAAAGTCTCGCTCGGTATTAAGCACTTTGGCTGGAAACTCTAAGCTCAACTGCGTATGTGGCGCGACTTCTGAAGCAATGCTAGTAACGAATTTTCGGGTTTCTCCAGGAGAGATCGATATGTCACTTCCACCTTGTGATGAGAGCTCAGCGATACCCATTGTTTCAAGTGTGTTACCTGCAGTATCCGCCAGGTGTAATAAAGACTCTGACTTGTAGATTAATTCTCCACTTTCTGTGCGATATGCATTAAACGAGTTGAAATTTGGTTGCAATGATCCTTGTGAACCAATGTTAGTAACGGAAAATGTCACATTAGCGCCATCAAAGTTCTCGACTCTTACAAGTACGTTACTGTCTTGGTAACGAGCGGCTGCCGCCGCAGTTGCTTGCTGTTTCTGCCTCTGTTTCTCTTTTTCAATGTCGCTTAACTGTTTCTGCTCATTAGCGATTCGATTCTTTGCCATGTAGTACGACTGATCGACCATTGCTATTAAAGCGGGGATTGAATACAAAGTGAGGCCTTCCAAATGGTCAAAGTCGATTTTGGCATGTTGAGTACGTTTATGATTAGAAAATTGGCAGTAACCATCAATCAAACTGATTAAAGCCACTTCAAAAGTGCCCTGTAATCGGCTTACTTCCTGTGCTGCTTTCTCTAGATTTGAGCGGACTTTCCGAATCTCTTCCAAACTCTTTTGTGAAAGACGACCGTTTGGCGATACGTCGTTAGAAACCGAAACCAGTTCTTCGGTCACAAATGGATTGTTTTCGGCAGGAATCACCGTAGTGATACGGTTAGATTTGGTGATGTCTTCGCCTAATAAAACTATCATTTTTTGCGATGCGGCGGTTGTGTTGCCCACTAATACGTCACTACAGTTTGGCGACGTATTGGCATACCCGGCGAATGCGGTAAAAAGTGAAAGTGTAACGGACCAGCCGATGGTGACGAGTCCTGTCGTGGTTCGAGTATTCATCCTGATAACCCCTCTGTCATTTGGTGCGATTCACTGACGTAATTGCCAATCAAAAGATTGGCTCGCGACATTCAGAATGGTTCTGGTCAACCCTTCGTAGTGGGTATGCCCACAGATGCTTTTTTAGTCGTTTATCAACCGCTAAGCCACGATTGATAAAGTGTCTGAAATTGAGAGCATTAACGCTGCGAAGTTGATGTCTTTGACTGAAAGATAGACGTAACTTTTCCAACCATCAAATACGTGATTGAGTTCTCATTTTTATATGAGTGAGAGGTTCAAGAGAAAACAGGCACTTACTGTAGAGAGTTGATTTGAAGGAAAAATATAAATTTTTTTTGGGAACTTTTTTGATGCTGCCTTTGAGACTTTTTTTGAATCTCAAAGGCCGGTTCTTACACTCGCGCTCAATTACAACGTGTTGAGGACATCCGCGAGTCGAGAGACAGCTGTCGTCAGTTCTTCTGGTGTAGCATTGGTAAAGTTAAGACGCAGAGCGGCTTTTACCTTTGAACCTTCTGGATAAAAGACCGGGCTCGGCACTACAGCAACCCAGTTTGCGAGAAGGTTTTTCGCCAGTTCGAAGGTGTCGCATTCTGGAATTTCGACCCAAACGAACATACCACCATCGACGGGTTTGAGTACGCAACTTTCTGGCAGCTGTTTTTGCAGTTCAGCAAACATGACATCGTAACGTGATTTGTAAAGCGCACAGATGGTTGAAATGTGCGTTTCGAAGTTGTCATGTTGCAGTAGACCATGCAGCAAAGCTTGCATAGGAATACTAGAGTGCAGATCGGCACCTTGTTTAATTTTGATGAGTGGCTCAAGGTAGCTACTCTTGCCCGTAACTACACCAATACGCAAGCCTGGTGAAGCTATTTTGGAGAAAGAGCGCAATACGATGGAGTGCTGCGGGCAGAAATCCGAAACTAGCGGCAGTGCTTCACCAGAAAAACGCAGCTCGCGGTATGGTGCGTCTTCAATGAATGCAACGTCGTATTGGATACAAAGTTCGGCAACTTTTTGGCGAGTCTCTAGCGCCCAGCATACGCCCGTTGGGTTGTGAAAATCGGGCACAGCATAGAACATTTTCGGTTGCTGTGTAGCAAAGCATTGTTCAAGTTCTTCAAGGTTTGGACCACACTCGGTTTGTGAAACGGTCACGATGTTGGCTTGCACTAGACCGAATACTTGCATAGCACCAAGGTAGCTCGGTGCTTCCATCACCACTTTATCGCCCGGATTCACGTACGCACGCGCAATCAAATCTAGCCCTTGCTGAGAGCCCGTTGTGATCATAGCCAAATGAGATTCCGGCAGCTGGTAATAATCGGTCAAAAAGTTAAGTAGCGGGGCGTAGCCTGCTGTTGCGCCGTATTGAAACACCTCTGGCATATTAGCGAGGTTTTCGAGCGTCGGTTTCATTAAGTCGATCGGGAAGGTTTTTTCGTCCGGCAAGCCACCTGCAAGAGAAATGACGTTCTTATCGCTCGCTGCTGCAAGGATCTCTCGGATGTAGGATGACTTAGTTTGTTGTAATGACTGTGCGATTTCCATGTGCTGTGCTTCTCGTAATTGTCTTTTTTATGTCAGAAATAGTATAGGTAAATTGCCAAGCTTGGTGTGTCCATTTATGCTGTTAAATATGTCCATTTATGCTATTTAAGCGAAAGTTTACTCCGTGAGCCATCAACAAGTTTCCAGAATCAATGACGTGCTGTTTTACATTCACCAGGACATTAGCAGAGATTTATCGGCTAAAGAGCTAGCAGATGTAGCAGCCTATTCTGAACAGCACTTCCATCGTATTTTTAAAGATGTGGTAGGGGAGTCTGTCCATCAATATATCCGTCGCACAAGAATGGAATACGCCGCCAATCAACTGATGTTTGATACCAGCTCATCGGTGTTAGACATTGCTAACAAGTGCGGCTTTAGCTCGGTATCTTCTTTTAGCCGAGCGTTTAAAGCAACGTTCGCTATGTCTCCTGGTGCGTGGCGAAAGCATGATTTACAAGTCGCAGAAAAGCCGTATCTAAAAGATCCGGAAGTGGCTGCGGGTTATCATCGGGTTGCGAAACGCGAGTTGCCAGAACCTAAAATTATGGAGGTTCCACAACGCTTTGCGGCTTATGTGCGGCATGAGGGTTATAGCCGTTCCATTCGCAATGCGTGGCTGATTTTGAAGGCGTGGGCAAGCTCTGAGAATCGGGACTTTTCGGTTCAATACGGTTTGCATCACTCCAACCCCGCTTGGGTCGAGCTCGATAAGTGTCGCTATGTGGCTTGTATGGCGATTGATAAGCCGCTTAAAGTACGCGGTGTCGTGAATCAAATGACGATTCCGGGTGGTTTGCATGCTGTTTTTCGCTTAACAGGGGTATATGGAGAGCTTCTTCCTCAATTGAGTATGGTGTTAGAGAAGTGGTTGCCGAATTCAGGCTTTAAGCAGCGTTCTACTCCCGCTTATGTTCACTATCATAAAAACCATTTCCTCAGCCATGATGAGGCGTTTGAGCTGGACTTCTATCTGCCCATCAGCTTTTTCTAACTGGAGTATTTATTTACTATCCGTAAGGAAGAAAATGCTAAGCTCTATATGGTGATTTTTTACAAATAATTGAAAATTAAATGAACATCGATCATGTAAAGCTATTTGTCCGTTTGGCTTCGACACACAACATCAGCATGGCTGGTCAGGAGCTTGGACTTTCTCCTGCTGTCGCTAGCGCACACATCAATAAACTTGAGGACAGCTTAGGAGTTCGTTTAGTTCATCGCACCACACGCAAAGTTTCCTTAACTGAAGAGGGGCAGGCATTTTTACCTCACGCGGAGGAGGTCCTTGCAACAGTGGAGGCAGCAAGGGGAGCTGTTGGCTCAGGGCAGAGCGCGCCAACGGGAGTATTACGTATAACCGCCTCTGCAACTTTTGGTCGCTTGCATATTGTGCCCGCATTAAAAGGTTTTATGGCGCGTTACCCAGGGTTAACCGTGGACTGCCGATTTTCTGATTCCATTATTGATCTGGTTGAGGGAGGTTTCGATGTCGCCATTCGTGTCGCTGAGTTGAAAGATTCTTCATTGGTCGCAAGAAAGCTTGCGCCAGATCGTCGTATTATCGTTGCATCACCAGATTATATTGAACAATTTGGGAGACCTAACAAGCCCCAAGACTTGACGAATCATCAATGTATTAACTTAGTTGGAATGAATAATTGGTCATTCAATACAAAAGATGGAATGGTCAATGTAAGAACTTCTGGTCGTTTTAAAACTGATAATGGTGATGCGATGAGAGACGCGACGGTAAACGGGTTAGGTATTTCTATCAACTCGGTTTGGAGTGTTTATCAAGAATTACAAAGTGGTCAGCTAGTGGAAGTACTCGAAGATCACCCTTTAGCGATGGATGCTGGGATTTGGGCTGTGTACCCAAGCTCTCGTTTAATTGCGCCTAAGGTGCGTGCCTTTATTGATTACTTTGCTGAATACTATGGCACGCCACCTTATTGGGAGTTTGCGGAAAAGTGATAATAAGTTTCAATTATCGAATACATTGTTTTTAAGGTCCGAATAAAAACGAACCTCAAGATAATTCTTAATTGTTATTAATAGAGTTTGCTTAGGATTAATTCAATACTATCAATTATCTGCTGTGTTTTGCTTTGATCTAATGCATCAGGGTGTGGGGGCGCGAATGCTTCAATGTCATTATCGAAGTACATACCATGCGCTTGAGCAAACTCTTCTGATAGCGCAGCGCGAGTTAGAATATCTGCTCCTAAGCGGATATCACCACCAGCAACCCCATAAGCATCTTTAACCATCTTACTACCTAGGAATGATTTTGGGTTTACTGATACCAACATAGGGCCAGTGTTCTTAAGCTTTAGTCCGATTGCTCGTGACCACATCGTTAATGCCAATTTGCTTTGGGCATATGCTTCGCCATCTGACAATGGTTTATTACCGACTAAAGCGCTAGTGTTTACTGTTGTTTGTGCAGCTGAAGACAAATTAACCACACGACCCGTATCACCGAGCAACGGCAATAGCTCTCTAGTGAGTAAGTAGGGAGCAATGGTGTTGACTGCGAAGCGTACATCAAGACCCTCTTTAGTTCTTGGATTTGGTGTTGCGTACACACCAGCATTGTTAATGATGACGTCTAAACGATTGAACCGTTCTGTTATCTCCATCACTATCTGTTTTACCGCATTGGGAGAGGATAAATCAGCAACAAGGCTTTCAACTTTACCACTTTTCATCTCCCTCAAACTTTGCTCAACTTGTTGAATTTTCTCTATATTCCGGCCATGGATTATTACGTGTTGTTCACGGTTAATTAACATTTTCGCGGTTTCTAAACCAATACCGTCAGTAGATCCAGTAACTAGAATTGTCTTTCGCATGATCGCTCTCATTGTTGAGGGTTATTATAGAACGATCATAGTGGCATCTTTTGCATTCGACTATTGAGACTAAAAAGAAAACACTTTCTAGGAAAAATTGAAAATAACTTTGTTGTTCTTTTTGTGGACGGTGCGACGAATTAACGTCTCATTAGATGCTACGGTTATACATGTGGTGCTCAAAAATTAGGCACTGTTTTGTACTCAAATAATAGCCAAGAGGTCTCTATGTTAGGTGAAAATCACTCATTAACTCATGAATTCCCAGAACATTTGGATACCATTACTCAGCTTACCGAAAACGATGCATCATTTGCTGAAACCGTTAAAAACTACAATGCTTTAGATAAGGAAATCCGCGTACTAGAACTTCAAGGAAGCCCGATTGATGATCACGAAATGAACGTGTTAAAACATAACCGGGCTGAGCTCAAAGACTGGCTCCACTCGCGAATAATGGGTTCTTAGTGACGAAATGATCATCGGCTCGTAAATTGCGGGCCGATTTTAGTTCCAATGGACGATGCCAAGTGTGCAAACATTAGGAGTGCTGAGCAGGAGCTTGGAGCGGCAGGTGACCAGTTTTTACCCAAATGATCGTTTCTTGCTCTACAAAAGGAAAATGCTCGCTCATATGTGGGCTTCGAATCCAAGAGAGAGCGGGATAGGTACCTAGCTCGTCTCTAAACTCTCCTGACAATACGAAAATTTCTTCACCACCAAAGTGACGGTGTGGTTGAAACTTCTCACCTTTTGGCCATTTAACCAACGCGACATGTTCGTGCTCAAAATTATGCAGCGGCATGACTTGCAACCCACCGACACCACTCTGCCAGCTCGCTTGGTTTGTATTAATGCGAACTGTTTCAAGATCCTCAGATTCGAACTGATTTAGTTTAACTAAAATCACACAGCCTTCTTCGCTAAATGGTGCGTGTTGACTTCCTGGAGGGTTACGAAGGTAAGTGCCGGCAGGGTAGTCACCGTATTCGTCAGAGAATACCCCCTCGAGCACCAATATTTCTTCTCCTTGAGGGTGAGGATGAGTCGAAAACTGCGAATTTGGCTCGTACTTAACGACGCTGGTGGTATGCCCTGATTCTTCGGCTTCTCGTTCCAAAGGTTTGCGCCACACACCTTTGGAAGGGCTGGCGCTCCATTCCTGTTGAGCAGTATCTATCACGATTCTTTTTGAAAAATCCATATTCAACATATTGAAATTCCGTTACTTATTTAATTACTAATTCTCATTAGTATACGTATAAAAAACATCAATTGATTCATTTGTTGATAGCCCAATTCATGGATTGAGTACGAACATGAAATCGGAGCCTAATTTAAATTTCCGCTTGTGTAATGAGAATTGTTATATTATAACATCGAAAAATTAAATGTTATAACATAACAAAAAGGAAAAAGTAGTGAATAAGAAATTGGTGTCTCTCGTGATCGGTAGCATTTTTGCATCCCCTGTTTTTGCCGACACACTATCGAACCCACAGATTGGTGTTGTTGTTGATGGCTACTACCAAGATGGCCAACGTCATAATTCTGAGCGCGAAGAAGGCTTTGGTCTAGGCCATACGGAATTAAACTTCTCATCAAATATCGACGACAAGTTTTACGGCGCATTGACCGCGGTTCTTGAAAGTCATGGTGATGATACAGAATTAGAGCTTGAAGAGGCATTCATCGAAACTTTGGCATTGCCATATGGTGTAAATGTGCGCGCTGGCCGATTCCTATCTGACTTTGGTTACCTGAATAACCAACACATGCACACCGATAGCTTTGTTGAGCGTCCAATTGCTTATCGTACTTTCCTTGGCTCGCACTACTACGATGATGGTGTACGTGCAAACATCGTGTTGCCAACCGACCTTTACGTAAAACTTGGTGTAGAAGCGCTCAGTGGTAGCAAAATGTCTTCTGTTGAAGATGGTTCTGAAGTTGGCGTGTACACCACGACGCTGAAGCTTGGTAGTGACTTCTCCGAATCTTCAAGTTGGCAGTTTGGTTTAAGTTACCTGCGTAACGAAAACGGCAAGGTTAAAGAATTCGAAGATCACGACCACGGTCATGAAGAAGAGCATGAGCACGATCACCATCATGGCGCAGCAGTGACAGGTGCGAACCTTTACGGTGCTGATTTTGTTTGGAAATGGGCACCAGACGGTAATTACAAATACAGCAACTTCACGCTATCGGCTGAATACATGCTGTTAGACGGTGTGGTAGACAGCAAATATAAAAACGATGCAGAGTCACCAGACAACTTAAGCGCTTACTATGTTTCGGGTGTTTATCGCTTCAACCCAAGCTGGTCAGCAGGTCTACGTTACGGCGAAGCAGAAAGCTACGATGGTCATGCACACGGCGACCACATGCATTTCACTGAGCTGAATGATAAAGAAATGGATGCGATGATCGCATGGGATTCTTCTCATTTCGGTACTATCCGTGCGCAATACACTCGCATTGATAACCAAGACAGCGAGACAGACAACGTGTTCACTCTGCAATACGTGATGACATTTGGAGCGCACGGTGCTCATGCGTTCTAAGCTGACATTGAATAAATGCAGTTTGGTGATGATGGCAGCAGGAGCTGCCATCATCTCTTCGCCTGCTTTGGCTCTAAACATTTTCGTTTGTGAGCCAGAATGGAAAGCCTTTCTTGAAAGCCACGCGCCAGATGCCAGTATTTATTCAGCGACAACGGCTAAGCAAGACCCACATTACGTACAAGCTCGTCCTTCTTTGATTGCGAAGATGCGCCAAGCGGACATGGCAATGTGCTCGGGTGCAGAACTAGAAGTGGGGTGGTTACCTATGCTGCAAGTTCGTAGCAGCAATGCGGCGGTGCAAAATGGTGCGCCGAGCATGATCTACGCGACGGACTTCGTGCGCATGTTAGATACTCATGCTCACGTTGACCGTAGCATGGGAGATATACACGCTCACGGTAACCCACATGTTCAATTTGCGGCAAATGACATGATTCCATTATCTCGTAAAGTCACGGATCGCCTAAAAGCGATTGATCCCGACAACGCACAAAGTTACCAAGTGAATGGTATGAAGTTTCGTGCTCATTGGCGTAAAAAGCTTAAAGAATGGAATGAGAAAGGGGCTGCTTTAAAGGGTAAGCAAGTTGTCGGTTATCACGCGACGTATCGTTATTTGTACGATTGGCTCGGAATGAAGCAGATTGCCGATCTCGAACCTAAACCGGGCATTTCACCGACCACATCTCACCTGCAATCACTTACCAAGTTAGATGCTGACAGTTTTGATGCGATTGTTTACTCCTCTCATCAGGATCAGCGTCCAGCGAACTGGTTGCAAGATCATACTGACAAACCTGTGATTCAACTGCCATTGACCGTTTCTGAGGGTGAAAACTTGGATGAGATGTACGATCAAGTCATTGATGATTTACTGGATGTGTTAGTGCCGCCCGTTCCTGTGAAGATCTGAGCCATGGCTGATTATGCATGGCTTTTACCTGCGGTTTTGTGTGGTTTAATTGCGTTAGTTGGCAACATCGTTCTGGGGCAACAAGTTCTTAATCGTCAGATCATCTTTATAGATTTGGCGGTGGCGCAAGTCGCGGCATTGGGGGCAGCACTTAGCCACTACTGGTTGAGCCAATACGCGCTGTTCTCAGGCTCATTCTTTGGCGAAATGATTGGCCCTTGGGTGATGTCTTTGATGCTTTGCGGTTTGATCGCCCTTATGGAGAAACGATACCAGCAGCATTTAGAGCCCATGATTGGCAGCTTGTTTGTCGTGTCTGCATCGCTGGCAATCCTGCTGGTGAGCAAAGACCCACACGGCGGAGACTTTATTCAAGGCATTCTTAATGGGCAACTGTTATGGGCGACTTGGGCAGACGTCTGGCCTTTGGCACTCATTACCGCTGCGATGTTGCTATTGGTTTGGTTAAAACCTGCGTTTATGCACGGTAGTGGTTTTTATCTGATCTTTGCTATTCTGATGCCCATTACGGTCAAGTTAACCGGCATTTATTTAGAATTTGCTTTGTTGGTGATTCCAGCTTTATGTGCGGCAGCATTGAAGGGAACTCGATTCTTTGTCGCCAGTATCAGCATTGGTATTGTTGGGATCTTATCGGGTATTGCCGCATCGGCTCGCTATGACTTACCGAGTGGTGCGAGTATTGTGATCACCCTGTTTATTGCTGGCATGTTGTTTAATCTCTTGCTTCAGCCTTTTCTGGTGAAAATAACAAAACCAGCTTTTGTAAGAGATTAAGAGACAAGTAATATTGGTCTGATGAAGTAGTATTTGATTAATCAGACCAATACTTTTCTATCCAAGCCCTCCAATCGTGTAACTTTGCGCCTTCCAACACACTTTCTTACGTTGATCTTGCCATAGTCATCAAGTTGCCTTGATTAGTTCACATCCGACTCCCACACTGTTTCTATAGTTTTTATAAGATATAAAAGACCCTGCGTATGAGAAGCGCAGCTGTAACGCGACTAGGCATAAAAACAAAAACGCTAGGGATACAAGCGAATTTGTAATCTCAACATTTAAGGAAGACCAAGATGAAACCGGAAAAAGTAGCAGTAGTCACTGGTGCGGCTCGTGGTATTGGCCAAGCGATTTGTGAACAATTACTGGAGGATGGATTCCACGTAATCGGGCTAGACATATCGCCCGTGGAATGGAGTCAGTCGGCGCAGCTAAGCAGTTATCAAGTCAACTTGTGTGATGCCGAAGCCGTAAGTGAAGTAGTAGAAAGTGTTGTAGAGCAGCACGGAAGAATCGATGCTCTGGTTAACAACGCGGGCATCACTCGAGATGCATTGTTGCCAGATATGTTAGAGCAAGACTGGGACAGCGTGATCGACGTGAACCTAAAAGCGGTGTTCTTACTCACCCAACGTGTTGCTCCTGTCATGCTAGAGCAGGGCACAGGCAGTATTGTTAGCATTTCTTCTATAGTGGGAACGGATGGTAATATCGGCCAGAGCAACTACGGCGCAAGTAAAGGCGGCGTCATCTCAATGAGCAAAGGCTGGGCGAAAGAACTTTCAAGAAAGGGTGCACAGATACGCGTCAACTGTGTCGCGCCAGGCTTTATCGCCACCGACATGACCAAGAACCTGCCAGAGAAAGTCATTCAAATGATGGAAGGCAAAACCCCATTAGGGCGCATGGGCTCAGTTCAAGATATTGCCAATGGCGTCTCTTTCCTAACCTCAGATAAGAGCGCCTACATCACAGGCCAAGTGCTCAAGATTGACGGTGGGCTGGTGTTATAGCTCGCTAATCAAAACGTCAAATAACAAACGCCCTTTACTTATATGAAGGGCGTTTTTGTTTGAGGAACCCGACTTATGTGAGTACTACTAACTACTAATAGAAAGCTTCGATGCCGCTTCGAGTTGAGTTTTTGAAGCAAAAGGCCAATACGTTTGAATAGCGTCTCCTCTTAAACACTGCATTCCCTAAAGCACAGTATTCCCAAAAGAAAAGCCCACCGAAAAGCGGGCTTTGTTCTCTTCTAATAACGAGAAAAATAACTAGTAGCTCGCTTGAATGCTGACACCGCTATAGTTTGAGTAACCTTGAATCATGACGTGATAACGTCCACTTTGCGTCGCACTGACCGTACATGTTTCATTGTTACCGTATTTGAAAGGTCGGCAGTCCCATGCATTCAGTGCTGGTTTTGCTCCAAAACGGAGATACAAATCCGCATCGCCACTGCCACCATACATTTGTACGGTTAAGCGCTGCCCAGCTTCTAAATCAACATAGTAATACGCTACTTGACCAGTTGAACCACTTAAACCACTTACTGGCACGCCCGAGGTTAATTTGCCTTCTGGGTCCGGTGTTGGGTCTGGGCCACCGCAGTCTTGGCCACAATCTGCATCCGTTAAGCTATAAAGTAGCTTGTTCACGCTGCCTCTTGTGTCCGTCACTTTTCCGCTAGTTGCGCGGCTAACGATCAAGGCCTCTACTTGGCTTGGAGACAGTGAACTGTTTTCTTGAAGATACAATGCTGCTACACCCGCCACATGTGGCGTCGCCATCGAAGTGCCACTAATGGTTTTGTAGCCACCGTCATACCATGCAGATTTGATTTGTGAACCTGGCGCAAATACATCCACACAACTGCCCCAGTTTGAAAAACTCGAACGTGCATCCGTGCTAGTGGTCGATCCGACAGTTACTCCGGAAGCAACGCGTGCTGGAGAATAGTTACACGCATCGGCGTTGGAGTTACCTGCTGCTAGCATAAAGCTGACACCTGACTGAACCGCACTTTGCACCGCACTATCCAGAGCGACGGATTGACCGCCGCCTAAACTCATGTTGGCGACTGAAGGTCCGGAAGCGTTCGCAGCCACCCAGTCCACACCGGCAATAACACCAGAAGTAGAACCCGATCCGGTACAGCTCAATACTCTCACGCCGACAAGGTTGACGTTTTTCGCAACACCATACAAGCTGCCGCCAATGGTGCCCGCTACGTGTGTGCCGTGTCCATTACAGTCACTTGCATCTGCATCGTTATCGACAAAGTCATACCCTGAAACTGAGCGACCACCGAACTCAACATGCGCGTTATTCACACCAGTATCGATGACATAAGCCGTTACCCCAGTCCCATCAAAGTTGGCACTGTAGTTGTTATCGAGTGGCAAGTTTCGTTGGTCGATTCGGTCTAGTCCCCAAATGGCATTGGTTTGATTTGCGTCTGCCGAGACTATTGGGTCAAGCGATAGGATTCTGTCTTGCTCAATGTAGTCCACACGAGGATCAGAACGCAGATCTTTTAGTTGCTCAGGACTCAAGTTAGCGACAAATCCACTTATCGAGTGGTCAAAAACCGACTCCACTTTTACCGAATACAAACCAGACATGCGGTCTACGGATTGTTGCGTGAATTGCTCGAATTCCGTTGAGTTGCTCGCCATCATTTGCGGTTGTTGAAATACCACTATGTAGCGATCTGCAATGGCGATCTCGTCCGGTGCGAGCATTAATGTGGCTGGTAATATGTCCGGAGCTTGTTGTAACTCTGCACTGTCCCCAATCTCATTGGGTTGCGAAAAAGCGAGAGAAGAATGAAAACAGAGTGCGGAGGTGATACAACAACTTAGTAGTTTCTTTAACATAAAATGTTCCTCGAAATCATAGTCTTGTTGATTTTTACCTAGTACCAAACTGTCAACACGAAAACACAGACAATCAGCGTAGTGCGTGCTGAAGTGACGTTACACAAGTCAAACTAGACAATGAGCAATCATATGCATAACTGATAATAATTCGCATACTCAGAAACATGATCAATAACCAAGCTTTATTGAAATTGAAATGCAAAGATTCATTTAGACTTAGAGCAAAATCCCTAAAATAGAATAATTCTACACACCTGAAATATTGCCTGTTATATGACTTCATCTTACCGATAATTTACGCAATAAAAACCTAACTATCCTTTTATTGGTCATAACTCAAATCGGTTGATAGATGTTAATATAGCCACCTGATTTCTGATGTTTTTAACTCATGGTTACTATCCAAGTTCAATATCGTTTCTGTAATAAAACAGAGCCCGTTCGTGAACATGGAAAAGGGCATTCTGGCTCTCCTCGCTCCAGATGTATCGAGTGTCGAAAGAGCTTTAACTCGATTACGTTTACGAAGCCCGCAAGCCAGATGTAAAAGAAAAAACTGTTGATATGTCAATGAATAGCTCTGGCGTTAGGGAAACAGTACAAGTGTTGAATGTCGTATACAACACAGTATTGAGTACTTTAAAAAATCTCGCCAAGGTAAGTAACCTCAATGCCTTTCGATAAAGCAAATATAAGACTAATTTGTAAACTTGAAAGGCTAGCTGTATTGGTTGAGGTATATGAGGAAAACACTTCCCCATTTAAGAACTGAAACACACTTTTGCCCCTTTTCGTGTTAGCACGGAAACTGTCCTGCTACCAGACTTGTGTTTCAATAGTGCCTTGTAGTATCGAAAACACTTACCACAAACTCTAGAGATTTATGTACTATACCACCTACTGGAAGCTTGATGGGTGGTATTGACGTGAACTTATCTCAAATTGATCTGAATTTGCTCTTTGTTTTAAAGCACTTGCTCGAAGAGAAGCATGTATCTAACACCGCTATGGCTTTAAATATGAGCCAGTCTGCGGTAAGTCGAGCACTGCAAAAAATGAGAGTTTTCTTTAATGACGAATTACTGGTGCGCAAGAAATACGGCTATGAACTGACTCCAAAAGCAGAGTCAGTAAGGCAAGACATCAATAATGTGATTACCAGTTTAGAAAAACTTGCCCATAGAGACTCGTTTGATCCGAGCACTGTATCAAGCACCGTTAAGGTTTACGGCCTTCTTCCTCAGATTAATACCTTAATGCCTAAGGTTATCGCTAAGATTCGGCAAGAGGCTCCAAACCTTAAGGTCAGTTTGGACTCAGCACCAAAACGTCATTTTGATGCGTTGGTGGCTGGAGATGTTCATTTCGCACTTTCCTCTCATCAACCGCCAAGCTCTGAGCAAAATATCTATCGAATGGTTGTTGCTAAGCGTACTTTCCGTTTGCTTATGAGCCGCTATCATCCACTGGCCGATTTAGAGCTAACTCCAGAGCGTTTGGCCGAATTTGACTTTGGACAAGTCTCTTTGCAGGGTGAGAAGCGATTGTCGTTTGAGCATAAATACCAAGAGCTAGGGTTAGCGAACAAAAAAAAGCGTTTATCAGCGCCAGTGCAACTGAATAACTTTAGTTCTGCTCCAAGTATCGCTGCGGAGACTGAGATTATATTTCATCTACCGACACCTTTTGCAGAGGCAGCTTGTCAAGACCCTCGCTTGATCGTTCGAGAAGTACCTGCCGAGCTACAGTTGGACTTTCAACAAGTCTTCCTATATTGGCACAAACGCTTTAACGATGATCCTATGTGTGAATGGGTACGAGAGATCTTTAAACAGCTCTATGTTGGAACCGATACTTTAGCTTAAATGCTTATATCGGGTAATTCGTGGTTAACTATTCGTATATTGGATAGTGATATTCTCTTTTCTCGATAGTGATTAACTTGTCAGTGATTATGATAATCAGGTTTAATTGATAATAATTATTAAATGCAATTACATTTTAAGCCTATTCAATATGAAGCCTCTTTTCACATACTCTCTATTTTCTACATCAGTTGTTTCTGCTTGTATTACTGTACCTATGGTCGTTGTTGCAAATGACCAGTTACCTGAGACTGGTATCAATACAACAGCAATGGAAACCGTAGTGGTTACAGCCTCTGGTTACGAACAGAATGTCACAGAAGCGCCAGCAACAATAAGTGTTCTCACCCGAGAGCAACTTGAAAATCGCTCATATAAAGATTTGACTGATGCTTTAAGTGATATACCTGGGGTAACCGTTACAGGAGGTGGTGATGGCCAAGATATCTCAATTCGAGGTATGCCTGCTCAATATACGGCCATTCTTGTTGATGGCAGGAAGCAGTCTGGTCGAGAAACTCAAACTAATGGTAGTACGTTTACTGAACAAGACTGGCTTCCCCCGTTGAGTGCAATTGAACGTATTGAAGTTGTACGTGGCCCTATGTCAACCCTTTATGGGTCTGATGCTTTGGGGGGTGTGATTAATATTATTACGCGTAAAAATTATCAAGAGTGGCACGGAAGCTTGCGTGCAGAAACGACGCTTCAAGAAAATTCAAAATCTGGAAATAGCTATCAAGGGCAGCTTTACCTTGCTGGCCCTGTCATTGATGGTCTGTTGAGTACTTCTTTGACTGGACTGTATCAGGAAAGAAAAGAAGATGAAATTGAAGGTGGTTATGCAGGTAAGACACTCGACAACTATCGAGCTTCTTTGTACCTCACACCTACCTCGGATGACACTTTTACTCTGGAGTTCACCAATCATAACCAAGAGCGAGAGACCACTCTAGGTAAATCAGTGGAGCGAGAGTCTCAAGTTGCAGTACGAGAATATGAACGCCAATCTATTGGTTTTAGCCACGACGGAAACTACTCTTGGGGTACAAGTTCTTCATTTATCAGTAATGAAACAGTAAAAAATATCGGTGCAGATAAAGAAGTCGAGAATAGTCAAATTAATACGCAATGGGGTCTGCCTCTTAATGCTCACTACTTAACACTGGGCGCATCTTTCGAGCAAAAGGATCTGACTGATAATAAACTGTCATTGACCTCTAAAAACAAGCAATGGGCAGTATTTGCTGAGGACGAGTGGTATCTCACGGATACATTCGCTCTCACCCTTGGTTTACGTTACGACGACAATGAGATCTTTGACGGGCAATTTAGCCCAAGAGCTTACGGGGTCTGGTCTATTGACCCTAGTTGGACGCTAAAAGGTGGTGTGTCTACGGGTTATCGAGCACCTAGTTTGACACAAATGGACGAAGAGTGGGTTCAAGAGAGCTGTAGAGGGCGTTGTTCTATTTACGGTAATCCAGACTTAACAGCAGAAACCTCCATCAATACAGAGATGGGACTGTATTACGTTAATGAGCGAGACCTTTCTGCAAACATTACTTTGTTTTACAGCGACTTCAAAGACAAGATCGAAAGTGAGTTTGTCGATCCGACGTGTACTGATAGCAGAAGTTGCGACCGCACTTACGTCAACATTGATGATGCGAACAGCTATGGTGCAGAAAGTTCCGTATCTAAGGGTATTACAGAGTCAATTACACTAAGTGCAACCTACTCGTATACTCGTAGTGAAAAGAACACTAATGACGATGATGATGGCTTGCCTCTTGTACAAGCACCTGAACATATCTTCTCACTTAATGGTGATTGGGCAGTGCGTGATGATGTTGCTTCATGGGCCCGCATGAACTATCAAGGCAAAGAGAAAAACAACATCACTAGTGATAGCACAAGAACGTTGGCACCTTCTATTACTTACGTGGATCTCGGTGTGAACTGGCGTGTAACTAAGAATGTGAAGTTAATGGCAGCGGTTTATAACTTGTTCGATGAGCAAATCACAGAGGAAGAGTTTGGCTACATTGAAGATGGCCGACGCTACTGGTTAGCTGCTGAAGCGACTTTCTAATCTACTTACTTTTTTAAGCGAATAACAAAACAATGAATACGAAAATTAAGTCTGCGATGACCTCTCTGCTACTTATGCCCTTTGTCTGTTTGGCTGGGGAGTTCAATGTAGAGAAGGATATCTTGTTCAAAACTGTAGGTGAAAGAGAGATTAAACTCGATCTTTATACTCCTTCGGTTGAATCAAATACTCAGTACCCGTTATTAGTCTGGGTACATGGTGGTGCATGGAAACGTGGGAGCAAAGACGCCATCCCAGAAAAGAACCCATTATTACTTCAGTCTGTGTTGAATGAAGGTTATGCGCTAGCTTCAGTTGATTATCGTTTAAGTGGAGAAGCGATCTTTCCTCAACCAGTACAAGACATTAATGATGCACTGAACTATTTGTACGACAATGCTGAAAAGCTCGGTATTAAAGCGGACAATGTTGTGATAATGGGACGCTCTGCTGGCGGGCACCTCGCTGGCTTTATTGGTGCGACTAACTCGGCATACAACCAAGTAGATTTCTATGAGCCACCAAAGTACAAGGTCTCAGCCGTAGTAAGCTTTTTTGGCCCTACCGATTTACTTGAGTTAAGTAATAAAGGTGGCAAGAAAACCAGCAAAAAATCGTCTGTATCTCGTTTCTTAGGAGATATTCCAAACAATATTCCAAAGCTTGCCAAGAAAGCATCAACGACGAGTTATGTGAATGAAAATACTCCACCATATATACAGTTACACGGCACCTTGGATAAGCGAGTGCCTCTATCTCAAAGTGAGATACTTAAGGCTAAGCTTGATGAGCATGGAGTTACCAACCAACTTTTCATTGAAGAAGGTGTAGGACACAGTGCACCTGTCTTTGATACCGAGAAGTACGTTACTCATGTTTTGGACTTCTTAAATAAACACTTTCCGAACTAACGCTCTAGTCAATATAAGGCTTAAAAGTTCAAGGGGAAATACTGAGCCAACTGTGATTACAGTTGGCTTTTTCATGTATCTCTATTGGGCATTTTATCATTCTGATTAATGGGAGCGGCTGGCTCATTTTCAGGCAGTGGTTGAATAAATCTATGACTACTTTAGGGTATGTATTCTAACGTACTTCTGTCCAAAAAAGTGTTTCGTTAGCTTGAATTAGAATAACAAAGCGCTCTTCACGAAAGTTAAGGGCGTTAACAGCCTTTCAAGTTGTTTGAAATGAGGTATCGAGATCCGCTTCGCTCCTAGTTACGTTCAACCTTAGCTGCTACTTTTCATCAACAAATAGAGATGAGTTACCATCAAGTAGCATAGGGAAGCGAGTGAGCACTATTCTCTCAAATGAACACTAAACCCCTTCTTTGTAGCCTATCACCTTCAAACTACTTCCTCTAGCGCTAACAATTAATTCAAATGTGCGCTGGTTAATGATTTTTCTGTAAGTAACACAATTGAACGTGATAGAAGTAACAAAATCACCTCTTTGCGGTAACGTTCCCGAAAAGTTTATATATTATCGCCCTCATTGATATAAGTAGTAGAGACGCTCTGAGTACGAGCGCTCTGAAATTCAGGCTTTAGATGGACATTTAAAGTCACCATAAGTTTGCGATTTTTCTTGGGAACGTTTGCAATATGCCTAAGTATAAATTTACGTGAGACTATGGAAATGAAACTACACACTTTGACGATGGCAGTAGCGCTTGGACTGGTTACTGCACCTGTATTCGCAGCAACAGATGTTGACGCTCTTGAAAAGCGAATTAATGAATTAGAACAGAGACTTGAGCAGACAGAAAAAGCATCCACAGAAGCAAATGAGAAAGCCTCAAGCTTTGAGTTTCATGGCTACGCTCGTTCCGGGCTGCTCATTAATGATGATCTGAATGGTGCAGTGGGTACTGGTCCTTACATGACGGCAGCTGGTGCTATTGGCGCGCCAATTGGACGATTAGGGGTTGAGGATGATCATTATGTGGAAGCAAACCTTATTCACAAACGCTTTGCAGATGATGGTTCCAGCTCATTGTTCCGAATCATGTTGGCAGATAGTACGGAAACCAATAACGAATGGACAGCGAGTGAGAGTCAATTAAACGTTCGTCAGGTATATGCTGAGCTAAACAAGTTGAGCATGTTCTCTGAATCAAGTGCGTTTGCTGACGCGACGTTTTGGGCTGGTAAACGATTTGACCGTGATAACTTTGACATTCACTTCTTTGACTCGGATATTGTTTTCTTATCTGGCACTGGTGCTGGTGTGTATGACGTCCAAATGAGCGAATCATGGAAAGCAAACTTCTCGATCTATGGTCGTGATTTTGGTGAGATTGATAGCTCGTCAACGGATGTTGAAAACTATATCGCGACAATGAACAACCGCTTCGGTAATTGGCAATTGATGCTGAGCAGCATGACGTCAGCTGATAACAATGATCGCGTAGAAGGCGCAGCGGACAAAGGTTTACATGCGATGTTTGCCTACCATGGCGATACCTTCTTTGGCATGAGTGAAGGCTTTTCTAAAACTGGTATTTTGATGGGTGATGGATTGGGTGCGGAACTTAAAGGCATCGGTTCAAACGGAGATTTGTTAGAAGACGCAAAAGCCGTACGCTTGTTTAGCTATGGTGTAACACGCATCGGCGACAACTGGCGTGTAGCACCTGCGTTGCTAGCAGAACACAGCCAAGATCGCTTTGCTAAAAATGATGAATTTACGTGGGCATCGTTCAACATCCGCTTAGCGCAAGAGTTTACGCAGAACTTTGAGATGGTTTATGAAGGCTCATACCAATACATGGACCTAGACAATGCGATTGATAAAGCAAGTGGCAGTTTTTACAAAGCG
Source organism: Vibrio sp. 947 (assembly GCF_033339115.1). Taxonomy (NCBI): domain Bacteria; kingdom Pseudomonadati; phylum Pseudomonadota; class Gammaproteobacteria; order Vibrionales; family Vibrionaceae; genus Vibrio; species Vibrio sp. 947. The sequence goes on from NZ_JAWOTX010000006.1 coordinate 269,627, forward strand.
ACAATTGCACCAACGCTTAAGATGTCTACCGCTGCAGGTTTCTTTGACCGTCCGGAGCTACGTTTTGCAGTTAGCTACGTTGATTGGAGCGAAGACTTGAATGGCTACTCGATTAGCCAGGATGCGGGTGCTGCAACGATGGGTGATGGTGGTGAAGTTCTGTTTGCACTGCAAATGGAAACTTGGTTCTAAAGGGACCTAACCTACAAAGAGTAATAAGAAAAGCGCCAACTGATTTCAGTTGGCGCTTTTTCATTAACAGGACTGACGCTCAATAGTTTTGAAGGTTAGTACCATCTTACTCATTTCAAAACTTCTGTTGGCAATTCTATCTAGTAACAGTTTCGCACCATTTTCCCCTGCTTTATCAAATGCATAGTTAAATGTTGATAAGGTTGGGGTGCACACTGATGCGAGCTCATCATCACCAACGCCTAGCACTAAAACGTCTTTACCCGGTGTTAACCCGAGCTCTTGAATCGCTCTCATCGCACCGATAGCAATACGGTCTGTCGCACAGAACAAGCCATCTAGCTTAGGGTTCTTTGTTAAGTGTTGTTTTGCCAATGAATAGCCAGAATCGATGGTAAAGTCACCACGAGCATGGAAGGCGATCTCAAAACCATGATGCTGTAGCGCTTGAACAAATCCTTCAGAGCGTTGCTTATCTACCGCGATATCGTCACCTTGCACACCAATAAAACCCATGGTTTGGCAACCTTTTGCAACCAGTCTATTTCCCGCTTCAAACCCTACTCGTGCGTCATCATGAATGATGCTTGGAATATTAAACATGGAACCATCTTGACCGACGAGCACAACTGGAACGGCTGAGTTTTGAATTGCTTTTACCAGTTTGGAATCGAGGTGGGTGGCGTAAAGAATGATCCCTTCAACCCGTTTTTGGTTAAAGATCTGAATGTACTCCAGTTCTTTTTCGTGGGCTTGGTGAGTGCTAGCAAGTAAGACATGTTTCCCGGCTTTTTCAAGGACATCGGTTAATCCATCGACACCTTGGGATGTGGCATGAGAGGAAACCCGAGGAACAATGACACCAACCAGATTGGTCTTTTGAGATTTTAGATCTTTAGCGACTTGGTTCGGCACATAGCCACACTCCGCTACTGCTTGGCGGACCTTCTGTTTTGTCGCTTCTTTTACGCCATACTCATCGTTTATAACCCGTGACACTGTTGATTTTGATACGCCAGCCAGACGGGCGACATCATGCAGACTCGCCATTGTTCCTATCCATTCTGTTTTTCGTTTTTGGGATTGTTTGCAAAGAGAAGATGAAAAGCTCTTTGATAAGTAGCGATTCTAACCTCCTATACTGCTCTTAGGGAGAGAATTTGACGATCATTCTCACATTCTCTCTGCTTTATCTTTGATCATTTGGTTTTATTGAGCAAAAATCTGTTTTGCAAACGTTCCCGAAAATTTCGCAAGCTCAGATAATAATCCAATGGGGTATGAAATGAATTATCCGGCAGTAGCAAAAGAGTTGTTAACTCTATTAGGTGGTAAAAGCAACATCACCGCACTTGCGCATTGTGCGACACGCTTACGCCTTGCCGTTGCAGATGAGCAAAAAATAGATGAACAAGCGATTGATAACCTTGAAGGAGTAAAAGGGCAGTTCAAAGTTGCGGGTCAGTACCAAATCATTTTTGGATCAGGCATCGTAAACCAAGTTTATGCAGAAATGGCGAAGTTGACGGGGATGAGTGAAATGTCCACCAACGACGTTGCGTCTGCTGGCGCAGAGAAACAAAACATTGTTCAGCGCGCGGTGAAAGGGCTGTCTGATATTTTCGTCCCAATCATTCCCGCAATCGTCGCTGGTGGTTTGTTGATGGGTATCTATAACCTATTGACTGCTCAAGGCTTGTTCATTGATGGCAAATCTTTGATTGATGCCAACCCAGGACTGACAGACTTGGCGAACATGATCAACACGTTTGCGAACGCGCCGTTTGTTTACCTGCCTATTCTGCTGGCATTTTCAGCCAGTAAGAAGTTTGGCGGTAACCCATATTTAGGGGCGGCGCTAGGTATGTTGATGGTTCACCCTGACTTGCTGAATGGTTGGGGATTCGGCGGCGCATCTGTGTCTGGCAACATTCCGGTTTGGAATATTCTTGGCTTTGAAATCCAAAAAGTGGGTTACCAAGGTTCGGTGTTACCGGTTTTGGTATCGGCATTCATTCTTGCGAAGGTTGAGCTAGGCTTACGTAAAGTCATACCTTCTGTTTTAGACAACCTTTTAACGCCATTACTGGCGATTTTCATAGCGGGTTTGCTGACGTTTACTGTCGTCGGTCCGTTCACGCGTGATATCGGTTTCCTATTGGGTGATGGTCTGAACTGGCTATACAACACTGCTGGCTTTGTTGGTGGTGCGGTATTTGGTCTTATTTATGCTCCGTTTGTTATTACTGGTATGCATCACAGCTTCATTGCGATTGAAACTCAACTTCTTGCGGATATTGCGACGACGGGCGGCACCTTTATCTTTCCTATTGCGGCGATGTCTAACGTTTCTCAAGGAGCGGCAGCGTTGGCGGTGGGCGTGATGAGCAAAGATAAGAAGATGAAAGGTATTGCGATTCCATCGGGTGTTACGGGTTTGCTGGGTATTACAGAGCCAGCCATGTTTGGTGTTAATCTAAAACTACGTTACCCATTTATTGCGGCAGTTTGCGCTGCGGCGTTATCGAGCGCGTTCATTACAATGTTTAATGTGAAAGCTCAGGCATTGGGTGCAGCAGGTCTTCCAGGCATCATTTCTATTACGCCAGAGAAGATTGGATACTACATCGCGGGTATGGTGATCGCGTTCTTGACCGCATTTGTTCTCACCATTGTTCTTGGTATGCGTGACCGCGCTAAAGTTGGTAGAAAAGCAGCGGCTTAATCTGAACTCCTTAAGGGTGGAGTCCCCCAAAATCCACTTCTTTTCCTAAATGTTTGGGGTGCTAGCCAAGCACTAATGGCTTGGCTAGCCTTTTTCAATTTTTACTTGGTAGTGAAGGTGTTCAACACGTTGGACTATCAGGGCTTTAATTTCAAGGTAAGCAAGATGAATCAAGTGTGGGTAACTGGTGATGCTGTTGTCGATCTAATACCGGAATCTGAGACTTCTTTACTCAAATGTCCCGGTGGTGCACCAGCGAATGTCGCCGTAGCAATTGCTCGTCTATCTGGTAATAGTGCGTTTTTTGGACGTGTAGGTGATGACCCATTTGGTCGCTTTATGAAATCAACGCTGGATCAAGAGGGCGTGTGCACGGAGTTTCTCGTTAAAGATCCTGAGCAAAGAACATCAACAGTGGTGGTGGATTTAGACGATCAAGGTGAGCGCAGCTTTACGTTTATGGTAAAACCGAGCGCTGATCAGTTTATGTCTGTTGAAGATATCCCAAACTTTAAGCAAGGTGACTGGCTGCATGTTTGCTCGATTTCACTTGCAAATGAGCCAAGTAGAAGCAGCACATTTGAGGCGATCAAAAGAGCAAAAGCCGCTGGTGGTTTCATTAGCTTTGACCCTAACCTGCGTGATGAAGTGTGGCAAGATCAATCAGAAATCCAAGCTGTCGTAATGAAGGCAGTAGCGATGGCTGATGTGGTTAAGTTCTCTGAAGAAGAGCTTTTGTTCTTAACTGACTCAACATCGATGGCACAAGGTTTACAACAAATAGCTGCTTTGAATATTGCTTTGGTCTTGGTGACACAAGGTGCGAAAGGTGTTTGGCACGTCTTTGAAAGTCAGAGTGAGCTGATCACAGGTCAAGTCGTTAGTCCGATTGATACCACAGGTGCGGGTGATGCTTTTGTCGGAGGGCTACTGGCATGTCTGTCTCAGCATGACGATTGGAAAAATCATCCTGTTGTTAGCTCTGCGATTCAATGGGCAAATGGCTGTGGTGCATTAGCGACGACGCAAAAAGGCGCAATGACTGCGCTTCCGACCCAGACAGAATTGCTGCAATTTATTGGGCAATGATCTCCAGATCCAATTTCAGTTGAGAAAAATTATGAGCTTAAACAACCGTTGGACTGTAGAGCAAAGATATCGCCGACTTGAGCAAATCCCTCAGTGTAATATCGAAGAAATGACACTTTTACGTCAGCAAGATAAAGGCTTTCCTAGTTTTCATATCGCCCCTAGATTTGGGCTGTTAAATGACCCAAATGGGTTGTGCTATTTCAATGGTGAGCACCACATCTTTTACCAGTGGACGCCTGTGGGACCAGTTCATGGAATGAAGTATTGGTATCACCTTTCTACTAAAGACTTCATCCATTTTACTGATCATGGCGTGGGTCTTCATCCCGACCAAGACTACGATTCACATGGCGTTTATTCGGGTGGCGCTTTGGTGGAAAACAACAAGGCTTTGCTGTTTTTTACTGGAAACAAGCGTGACCAAAACTGGAATCGAATCCCAACACAGTGTTTTGCCACCATGGATTCAGACGGCAGCATTGAAAAGCACGGTGTAGTCATTGAAAACGAACATTACACGGAGCACTTTCGTGACCCAAAAGTTTGGAAGAAAGGCGACGACTATTTGATGGTAGTGGGTGCTCAAACCAAAACCGAGCATGGTTCTATGGCGCTCTATCAAAGCAAAGATTTGAAAACGTGGCAGCATAAAGGTCCTATCAAGACCAAGTTCTCTGACCTTGGGTACATGTGGGAGTGTCCTGATTTCTTTGAGATTAATGGTCAATCGGTGATGCTGTTTTCTCCACAGGGCGTGAGCAGTAGTAATCCTTATGATTTCAAAAACATCTATTCTGTCGCGTATATCGTGGGTGATCAGTTGAACCTAGAGTCGATGACTTTCGAAAACCACCAAGATATTTTACAGCCAGATTATGGGTTTGATTTCTACGCCCCACAAACCTATTTAGATGAGAATGGGCGTCGCATTCTTATTGCATGGATAGGGTTGCCAGAAATCGACACGCCATCGGTCACACACCAGTGGGCAGGAATGTTGTCTCTTCCTAGAGAACTAACGTTGAAAGATGGTTTTCTTATTCAAACTCCGCTCCCTGAGCTGAAAAGTTTAAGAAAAGAAGAGGTGGTCTTTGCACAATCCCATATATTGGAAAGCACCAGTTGTTTGATCCAATTAGACCTTGTGGGCGATGGCTTTGAGCTTGAGCTGAGTAACCTCAAAGGTGACAACATCGTCTTTAGTGCGACAGAGCACGAGTTTATGCTGGACCGTCGTCACATGTCTCATTTGTACGCAGAAGAATTTGGCGGCATTCGAAAAGCACCAAGATTGGATGCTAAGCAGACGGTTGAGATGTATATCGACAATTCTGTCATCGAGATTTTCATTAATGGCGGCAAACATACGATGACCAGTCGTTTCTTTATTGATGACCTCAATACGGTAACGTTGAAAGGGTTGGAGCAAGCAAGGCTTTTCCCTTTGAAAGGTATTACAGGCTTGTTTGAGTCATCTTTATAATTGGTCATATCAAGCGGAGTACCTTTTGATATACGAGCCTTTTGATATAACAGCTCCTCAGTAAGCATCAAAAACGCCCTTCATATCTCCATGAAGGGCGTTTTTTGTTCAAAATACCTAGGTAGATTATCTTTCACGCACGTAGGTCGTTTGAACTAAAGTATCCAAAACAACTTCACTCTTGGTGACTTTGAAGTTTAGCGGTTGTTCTAAATCCCCAAATAGAGGTGCGCCGCCGAGTGTAGCTTACTCATCGTTGGCATCTCGAACCTAGTTCACATTACCGTGACGTTTTTACTTATAGCGTGAAAGAAAATCCCATAACCAAAGGTTCTAACTAAAAGAGATTGCAGGACTTTTATTTAGCGAATTCGACCTAATATCTTGAGTATGCCTAATCGCAGTTGGCGAAGAGGTGATGTTAATAATGCTTGCTGGCGCGTAAGACCCGTCAGTTTGAAGATGCATTCAAACACAATAAGGGAAAACAATGGCTAACGAATACATTCCACCAAAAGTTTGGACAAACGATAATGAAAACGGCGGTCAGTGGGCGAGCATCAACCGTCCGGATTCTGGCGCACGTCATGAGCAAGAGCTTCCAGTTGGTGAGCACCCATTCCAACTTTACTCAATGGGTACCCCAAATGGTCAGAAAGTGACGATCATGTTTGAAGAGCTTTTAGCGGCAGGCGTAACGGCAGCAGAATACGATGCGTACCTGATTAAGATTGGCGATGGTGAGCAGTTTGGCTCTGGCTTTGTAGCTGTTAACCCAAACTCAAAAATTCCGGCATTGGTTGACCGTTCGGGTTCTGAGCCAGTGAACGTGTTTGAATCTGGCAACATCTTGTTTTATCTAGCAGAGAAATTTGATCATTTCTTACCAAAAGAAGGCGCTAAGCGTGCTGAGGTAATGAACTGGTTATTCTGGCTGCAAGGTTCTGCGCCATACCTAGGCGGTGGTTTTGGTCACTTCTACGCGTACGCACCAGAGAAGTTCGAGTACCCAATCAACCGCTTTACAATGGAAGCAAAACGTCAGTTAGATGTATTAGACAAGCGTCTTGCGAACAATGAATTCCTAGGTGGCGATGAGTACAGCATCGCTGATATCGCAACATGGCCATGGTACGGCAACCTTGTGTTGGGTCGTGCTTACGATGCGGCTGAATTCTTAGACGTAGAAAGCTACAAAAACGTTGTGCGTTGGGCAAAAGTAATTGATGAGCGTGAAGCGGTAAAACGTGGTCGAATTGTGAACCGTTCATGGGGTGAAGAATGGGAGCTGTTACCTGAGCGCCACAGCGCAGAAGATATTGATAAAGTATTGAAACTTAAACCATAAGCAATCTTGGCCTAGCTACGTCAAATGAGTTTAGTTTTATCTATGCTTATACAGTGACCTTAATCAAATCTATAGCGCACCATATACGGTGCGCTATTTTTATTCTCATTTAGTCTCGAAATGCTAATTTATATCACCTCTTGAAGAGCATTTAGTTCGTAGATTAATCTTTAATGTATTTATATATTATGATGCAAAACAAAGCTCATATTTCCATGTTAAATATGGACTGGTTATACTGCTTTATAATAATTAAATTATTTAAAAATTATAAACTGATTTTATATCCATTATAAATAAAATTAATGATAATTAATATTTGACATAACCACTAAATTTGTGTGGAATATGCGGGTTGATTTTTTTTGATGAAATAAAATTAATTTCTAATACTTTTATTTATGACAAGCTTAGCTTTTAGCGATGTTTAATTATTAATGCTTATATCATGAAAGAGGATATGTATGATGTCGTCGTTTGAGTCGTACTGGGTTGGGATACGTCAAAGAATAGCCGCACAAACCGAAGGTAACCGCAGTTTAAAGTCTCTAGTCATTAAAAAGCAGCGTGTGAACTTAAATAACAGTGGGTTATCCTTTCGCGCTAAGTCCGGATGCCTTATCCCTCACTGTTATACCAAGTTCTCTGATGAGATAAACCTAAAAACATCGAAAAAATCGTCTCTTAGTTTTAAGAAAGGAAAGCTGTATTTTTCTCCGATTTAATAATAAATGAAATTTACATAAATTATAATCTGAGGTTTTTAAATTTATCGATAATTAATTACGATTTTATGATGCGTTTTCAATATGTTTTCTTGGTAAGTAATTAACTGGACTTATTGTTGGTTGTTTTTGTTGTTTCCTATTTAGATATGGATAAAAGCTCAACTACTTTTCCTATACCAACTTACTCCCTGAATTGACTTGCGCGCTTTTTCTCCCCTCTCAAAAACATAGCGTTACGGAATTATTTTCGCTCCTGTTTCATTCTTCAAGACGAAAGCTCTACCTACCTCTCATTATTTTCGACAAACATTGAGTAAAAGTAACCAATCGTAACAAGGTGGCTGTAACTGAGCGCCGTTTCAATATACTCGTTTTTTAACTAGGTAATCCCGCGCTTTGAATTCATTCGGGTACCGTTTGTAAGCCTTAAATGCTACTAAGATAAGATGTCATGATGAGAAAAAGTACTATATTACACACAGTGTTAATTACAGGGTTCGCTGCTGTATCCTCGTTGGCTTATGCTGCGCCTTCAGTTGTGCCAAATGCGCCAGAACTCAGTGCTCGTGGTTATGTTTTGATGGACTTCCATACGGGGAAAGTACTGGTTGAACGTGATGCCCACAAACGTTTAAACCCTGCGAGTTTAACGAAGTTGATGACTGCTTATGTAGCTGGTCAAGAAATTAATACAGGCAATATTACGTTGAATGATGAGGTTGTCATCAGCAGAAATGCTTGGGCAAAAAATTTCCCAGATTCTTCAAAAATGTTTATTGAAGTCAATACTTCCGTTTCTTTGTCTGACTTATACCGTGGTCTGATTGTTCAATCTGGTAACGATGCCAGTGTCGCTATTGCTGAGCATGTTGCGGGAAGTGAATCAGGGTTTGTGAGTTTGATGAATAGTTGGGCCGCCAAGCTTGAATTGTCTAACACGGCATTCACCAACCCTCACGGCCTAGACAGTGACGGTTTATATTCGACACCTTATGATATTGCCAAGTTGGGCCAAGCGATTATTCGTGACTTACCTGATATCTATCCGCTGTATAGCGAAACCTCGTTTACTTACAATGGCATCACTCAATACAACCGTAATGGCTTGCTTCGTGATCGTAGTATGAATGTCGATGGCATGAAAACTGGTTATACAAGCGGCGCGGGTTATAGTCTAGCGACTTCTGCAACACAAGGTGATATGCGTTTGATTGCATTAGTGATGGGAGCGAAGAGTGAGAATGTTCGTGAATCAGAAAGCAAGCAGCTGTTGAGTTATGGCTTCCGCTTTTACGATACGGTAATGCCGACTGAGGCGGGTGCGGAACTTGCGAAAGCTCGAGTTTGGATGGGCGAAAAAGACGAGCTTACTGTCGGCGTAGCTAACGATGTTTATCTCACTTTGCCAAAAGGAGATGTAAAAAATCTGCAAGCGGAAGTTGAATACAACGGTGATTTAGTTGCGCCAATTTCTGAGCAACAAGTGGTTGGTAAAGTGCTTTACAAAGTTGAAGGTAAGGTCGTAAATGAAGCCGAGCTCGTTGCATTGGAGTCCGTGGAGGAAGGCAGTTTATTTTCAGCCCTAAACCACCTACTTCAGTAGGTGGTTATCATCCGTTTCGGCTTTGCCTGTAAAACTACTCATG
>NZ_JAWOTX010000007.1:0-174734 GCF_033339115.1 Vibrio sp. 947
GACACCAGTATAAAAACGAGAGACAAAGAAAGCGCGGTGCTAACGTCCTAGTGATGTTAGTCATAAGACCATAAAACGATGGCACCTTTCGCCTGATATTTCACATCAGAAATGTTTCTAACAGGATGAATATTTGGGCTTCGGCATCAATTATTCAGAAACCCAGCCCTTTAGGGCTGGGAGGTTCATTGCCCCAAAGATATGGTGTGCAAATCAATCCATAAGCACCCGAGCGATTTAAATGAAATGAGTAGGGAAGACATGCAAAAGCGCATGTTTGATCGAATTGATGCTAATGGCGATGGCGCTATTACATTTGATGAGTTTAAAGATGCCAAACCACCGAAAGGAAAGCACCACAAACGTCACGAGGCGAATTCTGAACGCCCTGGCAAGCACGAGAGGGCTGATAGTCAGGACAAGCGCATGAGACCGAATCCTGATAAGTTTTTTGATATGATTGATGCAAATGGTGATGGTCAAGTTTCAAAGGATGAATTTAAGAGCTTCGCTGAGAATCATAAAAGACCACCTCGCGATTAATCATTTCCATTCTTAAAACCATGTTACGGCGATGTAGTTCGCCGTTTATTTATCTTTGAAAAATCATGTTTTTATTGTATTCTTTCGTAAATTAACAAATAAATGTGAACCTTATGATTTACGAAGAAATAAAAGAGCATTACATAAACCATGATCTAGTCAGAGGAAATATGTCAATTCTTTTGAATTTTGCTCATATAAAGATGCTGTTTGACTCTCAGCCACCCCATTTAGATAAGTACGCTTTATTATCACCTCTTTTTAGAAGAGCAATTAAAGGTTCTTTAGCCCCTAATTTTGCTGAAGCAGGTATTAAACGAAACCGACCAACTCTAGACGAAAAAAAATCTATATTGAGCCTCTGTGCTAAGGAAAATATTTTCGAACTAGAAATTGAATTTACCTATCAAGGTGAAAAACTAATGATTAATAATACTGATAAATCAGATCAGTATTTTGAACATAATTACACTATGCTTTTCCGATTTTTAGAGTTGGAAGAACAGCTTGATTGGGAAAAAATTACTTGCGAGCAAGCCCATGAGCTTATTAGTAAAGACGCAAAAGAACCGATTTTTTTACTTAGCGATGAAATCAAGGGTAATCTGTTTTTTTGCGACATTACAGCAATTAAGCTCAACGCATTGTGGAAAAAACCGACAGAACTAGATAAGCGCCTAATCGAGTCCTCACCAGAAAGCGTCATACAAGCAATGCGTGAAATTTGTAATGTGGAAACCTTGAAACGCATTATTGCGCGAGCTGAATCCATTGAGTGCGAAAGCAGACTTAAGCGTTAAATGATAAAGAGAAGCCAACGCTTCTCTTTATCAAACTAATCATTCAGACCAAGACTCAGTTTTTTCACTGATTTTGTTAATCCCTCAAATATTTTATCTCGAACATTCTCATTGATATCATCTGGAAGATTGTTCCCAACTAGATCGATAACCTGTCCACAATCAGCAATAAACTCATCCAGAATATTTCTCATAGAGTCCGATAAATACTTCACTAGCCTCGCTGTACCGATAAAATGTCTAGGCTGTATCTGATGCCACTTACGTTTGTATCCGCTACTTGCCTTTATCCCATTGCCAGCTTGATTTTTCTTTCATGAAGTCCTCTACCACCCATAAGAGGGTAGGCTGACATAATGTAGTACAAAGGCGTTAATCGGTACTTACCATGAGGCTCTATGAATAGCGAAAAGTTTTTGAGTGACCATCTATTGCAGCAGTTTTAGTTTTACCCGCAGTCAAGGGTAAAACGTATTTTACCCCCTGTAGAGGGTAAAACACAGCAAGCTGTGAACTTCAATTGGCTTTTCTTCGCTCTCTTTATAAGTGCAGTATATGTGACTTTTAGAGAAAAAAGTCGCACTCAACGACTAAAAGGTTATTATTATGCACTTTTAACCGTGCATCTCTTCAATGATTGCTTTAGTGTGTTCATCAATTAGCTTTGATTCTTCAGGCGTAAGAATGCGGTCAAAGGCATCAAGATAAAACGGACATCGCTTCATCATATCTGATAAGAATGCACGGTACGACTCATCTTTGTTTAACTTAAGCCAGCGACTCTTAGCCGTAACAGCTTCCTCGGTTTCCTTTGTTAGTTCACCGAATTGCGCAATCTCGCTAATTTGAAGTTTGTATAGAGCATCGATTTCACGGTGGTTTACCGTCTTAAGTCGGTACTTTTCGCCATTATCGCGAGTCCAGAATGGTTTTGAATAGAAACTCTTAATGCTATCGCCCATTAAGGTTCCCAGAAGCTCTAACGTTTCATCGCTGGTGTCTTTCTTCAGAATGAACACGTACATATTTTCGACTTCCTCAACCGCCACTGAGCGGAATGCACAGTGATGCTCAAAATCGAATGTTAACTCATTTAAATCAATAACCGAGATGATTGCTGTACGTGATACTTGCTCAGGACTCTCATCAGCAAAAAGAAGATTGTCACGACCAATAGCCACACCACCAAATTCTTTAGACTCAGTTGATTCGAACTTTCGCCAAATATCGTTCATTGGCAATTCTGATAAGCACTGGTCTTTAAATTGCTGGTTGTACGGATCTCGGATTTCAATTTCCTGCTTGTCGATGAATACTGCGATAGTATCTTCATCTAGCTTGTTACCGATTAGTTGGAAACCCATAAAGTCACCCGCTTTAAAGCTATCAGTGACCATCACACCTGTAATGACCAGGTTGCTATGAATTTTACGGATAACAAGTTCAAGTTTAGGAGTCATGATAAATTCCGATTTAATTATTTAATTTATGCTCTTATTATACATACTAACATCTCATAGTCAATAATTATGCGGTATTTTATTTATTTAATTAATCTGTATAATGCTTGTTATCAACAATAAAGGAAAAAAATATGAAAGTTTTAGGAAAAATATCTGATGCAGGCATAAGACCAGAACAAGAAAAGCTGATCCGTGAAGTTCTTAACGAATGCGTTGGTATTTTCATCGTTGCTAGCCCTGGTCACGCTCAAGGTACAGCTCAAGAAACAATTCAATTTCTACTTAATAACTGTTTCTCAGGTGAAAATATCAACATCGAGAAGGTTCAGGGAAGAGACCAAGATGAGTTTGACCGCTCATTCCTAAATTCATTGCGCAATGACCCAGATATTGTCGTGCTTGATGAAATCAAAGGAAGTCAGGAGTTGAAAGCGATGACTGATTCTGCCCTAAGTGGTCATCAAGTATTAACCACTGTTTCGTCAGCTAGTGCATTTTCAGTATTTAAGCGATTGGAAACGCTAGGGGTTGATCGAGAGCTGCTTGGCAATCCACATTTTATCAATGGCATTTTATACCAAATTCCCGTTGATAAGTTGACCCCAGAAAACTCCATTACATTTGAAGAATATCAGAAACGTCCTGAAGCAAAGCAAAAGGTTATTGATTGCGTCAATGAGGTTTTCATGCCTGATGAAATCGCAAACATTCGATTTAGAAAGTCGGACGAAAACAGTTTCAGCAACGAAACATTTTTGATTGCAGAGTATCTTAAGGTAACGCCGAAATTACGAGAAATGATTGCTAACAACAAATTCGATGAGGCTTTAGAACACCATATACAAAACGGCGCTGTATCGATTGATATTGATGGAAAAATGATTTACTCAGGTCTGGAAAACATAAATATCAGTGCGCTTGAAGCAATTAAAAACGGTTTCTGTGATATTCGAGAAATCAATAAAAAACTATCTATTTTTGGCGATCTGGAAAGTGAAGATTAAAAACGGTTTTAATACTGGTGGTTTTGAAGGTGTGCTCTTGTGCATTGGCATTATGCTGTCCTGCACTGTGGGCGCGACAACATTCATAAAATCAGATAGTGAAGCTCAGAATAACAATGAAATTATTCAATCTGTTTCGAATCCAATTGAGTTTGGCTATACGCAAATAGCTCATTCTGATGGATGGGATGAGCAAAACAAGTGGATTGGTGTTAATGTGTATCGAATTGTTCTCAAGCAGGGCGATAAGGTAGCTGTAGGTGATTTTGGTATTCAAGGTATGCCAAACGTACCGAAAGGCTCTGAGAGCGTCGTATGGCGTAGCAAGAGCGATGGATTCCTGGATGATGTAGCCAAACTTTCAGACTTGCCAGAAGCATTCAACATGCTTTCCAAAGGTGAACGGTTCTACAACCTTGATTTCTTGAAGTCGAGCAAATAAAAGTCAAAATGAAAGCGGGGTAGTTAGCCCCGTTTCTTCATCAAGTTTTCGATTGAGAAATTCGGCTTAATGGCATAACACATTGACTCAATATGATTGCACCCCAAATTGTATGCAGCGGCATATCTTGCGCATCTGTTCACATCCTGAAAAACAATCGCTTTGCTTTTTTCGCTATCCAATTCCTGGAATGAACTCATATCAATACCATCGTATGAGACCTTACCCATGATGGTACACATTCCGCCCTTAACCATGCCACCAGAACGCTTTCCCTGACCGCGACTCAATCCCCAATCAATCGTTTTTCTGATAATCGGCAACTGCCCTTGGTTTTTTAGAATGTAGTCAGAATGCTTCTCCACAAATTGCATGGCTTCTTGTCTATTTTTCGATAAACCTAGCACTGGAATTTCATCTGTATTCATTATAATACCGTTACTTCAATCAATAATAAGCCCCACGAGGGGGCTTACTAATCAGTTAGATTTGCTCTTGTTTGTACTCAACCGTGATTTCGTACATTCCGTATGTAAGATCAGGGATCATGTCAACCAACATATTTGGTCGTCCATTCTCACATAGCCATTCAACAATCTGATCGAAGTCTTTAGATTCAAGCTCTTCATCGTCAATACCCGCATCACTCATAACGTCCTGTGTAACGCTATGCGCAATCAGATCATCTTTTTCAAATGACGCATTCTCTTCCGCATACTGACGGAAGAATTCAAGCAACTGATGGTCATGATCTTCTGCGCTTAATGTGTTGTAAACTGAGATGTTATCAATGCCTTCATCTTGACCTTCTGCCTTGTCGGTCTTGATGATAGTGTGAATCGTCACAAAGCGTTTCTCTGGCTCTTGAACTGGCTCTGGCAGAGCCTTAGGCGCGGTTTTGCATTCAACTTCAGTGATGGTGTGATTACCCTCAACACAGCTTAACGACACCACATGCTCAAAAATTGCTTCTTGAACCTCAAGCTCTGAGTTAGAAGAATACTCCAAAAGCTCTGCCACATCTTCATCAGTCAATTCATCAACTGATTTACCTGCCTCATCCAAGAATCGTTCTGCGTAATCAGAGCCTGTCTCATCAATCGCTTCGATAAGCATAGATGCATTAATTGCAAGCGACACGGTATCAGCAAGGTAGCTCAATACGTTAGAGTAGAGTTGTCTCTTAACCTCATCTTCGCTTGATCCTGTTACGGTTGAGCTATCGTCTTCATAAGTGTTCTCATGGCGATAGTTTTCAGTGCCAACCCACATGAACGAAGCGGTTTCAGATTGAGACTCTTCTTTCCAGAACTGTTCTAAATTGTGTTCGTGCTGACCATCAGATCTACCGCCGTGTAAGATCTGTACCATTGCCGCATTTAAGATTTGAGTTCGCTTCTTTTTCAGCGGTGATTGCATTGCGCCTTCAATAGCTGACGCTAGGCGGTTTTCGAATTCTTCTTTAGAAACGTTTAAGATTAGCTTTGACATAATATTAATCCTTATATCGTGACCAGATTTTTATTTCGTGTCTATCTCGTTCCACTTTCAATCCAGTCACTTTAAGAGACTAATATTAAGATTGAATTTGGTAATCAATCGAATTCGCCATTACAGACAATCTGTATGAGATAAAACCAGGCTCGATAAACCTCGACTTCCAACCAGTCAGTGTACAAGCACTGCCAACCAGAAGATGTATATAGTTATACATGGATTAGGCTTGAGAGTCAATATTTATTTTAGTTAAGAGGCGATAAATCGCCTCAGAAACAATGTTTCTTTTCTTCTTGGGCTTTTTCTTTATCTGAAACGCAAAAACCCCGCCGAAGCAGGGTCGTTTTTTCAACTTCACACTTATGGTAGTGACTCTCCAATACCAATATTCTATTGATTCGTAAGCATCTCTGTCAATGATATTTATCAAATAAAAAAAAGAGACGGGGTTAACCGTCTCTCTTTAATTTCTGGTGTCTTATGCTGCGATTTCTAGCTTTTCTTCTGATTTTTCTTCAAGAACAACACCTTCTTTTTCGTCTTGCTTCGCTTTCACTGCAAGCTCTTTCATCATCTGGTCAGCTTTAGCGTTGTGAGTTTCAATCTCGTCAAGCTCAGCAGCCAGTGACAGCAGCTTTTTAGCCATTTCAGCATTCATGGTTAGTTTAACTTCTTGTTCTTCTTCAAGAGCTTCTAGCGTTACCTGTGAAGCCAGAGAAGACACGATATCACCCATGCTGTTTACTTTCTTTGGTGCCAGCTTGATTTTTTTCAGAGCTGATGTGCCAGTTGATTTAGCTGGTTTTTCACCTTTCTGTTTTGCTGCTTTCTTTTCAGATTTAGCGCGAACTTCTTCTTTTGCCATTGCCAGGGCAATATCAGCACCGTGCTTACGAATGTTGTTCCAAGCGTTAGTTGCTGAGTAGTCGCCTGCCTGAATCATTGCTTTAAGCTCCTGAGGGGCTTTTAGCAGTAGCAGGTAGTTGTTTACTTGTGCAGGGGTAGTGGCTAGCTCTTCCGCTACTTGAGTTTGGTTTAGACCCATACCCATCATGCGGTTGTAAGCGTTAGCAAGCTCAATTGCTGTTAGAGGGCGACCTTCCGCAGACTTAATCATGCGAGCAAGCTGGTCTACTTCGTTGCCTGTTACTTCGATAACAGATACCGCTTTCAGATCCACGCCACTTTCAATAGCTTTGTAGATTGCAACAGTACGGTGATGACCTTCTACCACCTTCAAGCGTTGAACGCCATCCACTTCCACAACTACTACTTCGATTGGCGGAACGTACTTACCGTCAGTGTAAGAGCGTACAAAGCCTTCTACGTGTTCAGCATCGATATCACGAACGTTGAAACCTTCTTCAATCCAAAGCATACGAGGATCAGCGTTGAAGCCGTTTACGCGCTTAACATCGATATCTTTGTTGCCACTTAGCTTACGCAGACCGTCTTTAGAAGCCAGTGCTACACCAGTAGCGGTTGCAGTTGCTGTTGCGATTGCTTTTTGAATGTTAGTAGTAGTCATGGTGTGTTCCTTCTTTGCTATTCTTTAATTTAACGCCTTGTGCGTCTTGATGTGTTTAATAATACATTAGTTGGCGGCAGAGTCAAGCATATTTTTAATTATTTAATTAATTTATGCAATAAAAAATAAAAAGTGCCTACACCAGGTTATTAACCATAAAAAAGAGGCAGTGAAATCACTACCTCTTGTCTTTGTTGTAACCGTTTATGCTGCGATTTCTAGCTGTTCTTCTGATTTTTCTTCAAGAACAACACCATCTTTTTCTTCTTGCTTCGCTTTCACCGCAAGCTCTTTCATCATCTGATCAGCTTTAGCGTTGTGAGTCTCAATCTCGTCAAGCTCAGCAGCCAGAGACAGCAGCTTTTTAGCCATTTCAGCAGTCATGGTTAGCTTAACTTCTTTCTCTTCTTCAAGAGACTCTAGCGATACCTGCGTAGCTAGAGAGGTTACGATTGCACCCATACCCGTTACTTTTTTAGGTGCCAGCTTGATTTTTTTCAGAGCTGATGTGCCAGTTGATTTAGCAGGCTTTTCACCATTAGCTTTAGCCGCTTTCTTTTCAGATTTCGCACGAACGTCTTCTTTAGCCATAGCTAGGGCAACATCAGCACCGTGCTTACGAATATTGTTCCAAGCGTTAGTCGCTGAGTAGTCGCCTGCCTGAATCATTGCTTTCAGCTCCTGAGGGGCTTTTAGCAGCAGTAGGTAGTTATTTACTTGGGCAGGGGTAGCACCTAGCTCTTCCGCTACTTGAGTTTGGTTCAGACCCATACCCATCATACGGTTGTAAGCGTTAGCAAGCTCAATCGCAGTTAGAGGGCGACCTTCCGCAGACTTAATCATACGAGCAAGCTGATCTACTTCGTTGCCTGTTACTTCAATAACAGATACTGCTTTCAGGTCTACGCCGTTTTCAATAGCTTTGTAGATTGCAACAGTACGGTGATGGCCTTCTACCACTTTCAGGCGTTGAACTCCGTCAACTTCCACAACTACTACTTCGATTGGCGGAACATACTTACCGTCAGTGTAAGAGCGAACAAAGCCTTCTACATGCGCAGCGTCGATATCGCGAACATTGAAACCTTCTTCAATCCAAAGCATACGAGGATCAGCGTTGAAGCCGTTTACGCGCTTAACATCGATATCTTTGTTGCCACTTAGCTTACGCAGACCGTCTTTAGAAGCCAGTGCTACACCAGTAGCGGTTGCAGTTGCAGTTGCGATTGCTTTTTGAATGTTAGTAGTAGTCATGGTGCGTTCCTTCTATGAGATTCTTTTATTTAACGCCTTGTGCGTCTTGATGTGTTTAATAATACATTAGGTGGCGGCAGAGTCAATATTTATTTTTTAATTATTTAATATTTTTTCTTCCTACTGTCTAATCAGGGTAAATCCGCTCTGAATTGTCTCGCTCTGGCAGGGGTGACACCAAAAGAAAACCCCGCCAGATTGCTCCTTAGCGGGGTTTTAGCATTCACTGAACTAACTTAGTGCTTAGCTCTTTTTATTGCCATAGAAGCTGAAAAACGGCTCCAATGTTTCACTCAGAAGGGATGCTAGTTGAGACTCAAGAACCTCCTGATCCACTTCAGATGTTGTTAAATGCATCTCAATAGGAAACGCATCCTTTGAAGCGTTAAATTCAAGGTATTTCATGCTGTGATCGGACACTTTGATAACCTGAATTTTAGCGTTGTGCTGGATTAGCACTTCAACACACTTACTTTCATTTAGGTCTCGGATGATTTCGCGAGCCAGCAGGCTTAACTCATCAGAATAGATGCCTTTGCGGTTCGCAGACTCAACCGCGCCATCTTCATCGTAGTTGATAAAGCCGATTTTCATGCTCATAACTAATTCTTTCATGGAGACCTCATTCTCAATACATGGTTGTTTTCTACTATACAACTCAATGCACCAAAGTCAATCTATTTAATAAAAATATTGACCGCACTACTGAGAGTTGTATAATTAAATCAATTAAGGGGTTTCCCATAAAAGGTGTAATTTATGACATTAAGCAAGAGAAGTGTTGCCAGCAAAATTCTAATCGCAATTACTTTTTCGGCTGGAATTATGGCTGGAGACTATGTAAGAGCGGCATATTCAGCAATAACCACTAACGATGAGGAATCACGCTACCAAATCTCTCAGGTTGTGGTAGATGAAAGCCTGGCTGATGCCTGTTACTCATTAGAAATCCACTATTCAAGCGCATCTAATGATCTTCACGACATTTCAGCAGAATGCGACACTGGCGATGGTGTTTATCGCGCACGAGAGACAGCGATTTCCAACATCGATTACTCATTAATTGAAGAAATTCCTACGTTTTATAAGGGAATTGAAATTTTGAGTAAGCTCAAGGCAATGCACATTGCTGACTGCTACGGTGCCGAGCGATGCCTTACTGTTCGTGTTGATACTCATGATGAAAAAATGATGGCGTTGATGAATTCTGGCGAACTGGCTGAAAAAATCAATCCGCTACTTGTTCGAATGCAGTTAAGTTCAGATCAGCTTTAAATCCTGACTGGGTTAGACCTATAATACTCAAAATGAAAAAACAAATTGAGAAATCATTATGAGCATTAAACCCAATTCAGAACGAGTTCAGGCTCGCGATAAGATCGTTACTGAAATTGCAGCGATAGAAAAAGATATTGATGACAAAAAACGAGAACTAACTCTTAAAAAATCCGAGCTGAGAGCGATCTGCCCACACGAACAAGGTGTTTGCGGGGCAGGCGTTTTTGTTTGTTCTATTTGCGGCTACGATGATGCTTGAAGCATCAAGCAGGATGCAGCAATACTGAGTATGCCTCATCCTTTCCTGTGATTCTTTGGATTCTAAATTCCATATCATCACTCAAATAAACGAAAACTCGATTATGAAACCATATAGTGAAGAAAGCGTCCCCATCGAATGCTCGCCTGATAAGGCGTAACCTCATAGTCCTAATCTGGCGATGGTTTACGACATAGTTGCTAAAAGATCAAAAAAAGGGGCATTAGCCCCTTTTTATTCTACATCTCAAAAGACGATTCCTGACTTCTCTCTTTTGCCTTCACCCATCGCTTCATGTTTTCGTTCATTTTGGTTGCACGAAGCTCTGGTGTGATTTCTTTTCCTAACAAGTTACCATTAAATAGAACCTGTTGAGCCTGAAGAATGCTCTTAGATATTTCTGTTATGCGACAGTACATTTCACCATCACCATTATCGAAGATCTTTTGAACTGCTCCTTTAAACTTCGCGTCATCTGAGTAACCTGCAATATAATTCGTGCTTACTCTATAAACTTCCTCAAAGTAGGCTTTCCAATTTTGTTGTAACTGATCATAATTTTCAATTAATTGAGATTCCAATTCTTTAACAGCAAGAAATGAGGTTGTCTCAGCTATAATCTCTTCAATAGCATAATGAAAATCTAAGTTTTCATCAGATTTTAGATTTATTTTTCTGTCAAGCAAGTGCATTGTAGAATGCGCGAGTTCATGCATAAACGTTCTGTAATGAAGAATAGGGTTTCTGAACCTTTCAATTTCCATAACAACGATACGGTCTTTTCCTGGGATATACATATTGTGTCTAGTGCTTGATTCGAAAGGGAGTGAGTGATCACTCAAAGCTTTATTAATTTTAGATTGAATTATGCCTACGAGGTCAGCTTCTTTATCAATTGTTTTTTGGAACTCAATTAAGCCTGGTTGACGAACTTTGCTCAACTCACGATATCTAGAAAGAGCAGTCTCTGAAATCACATCTTGAAACTGACTTATTGACCATGCAGGAGTAGACATGTATGTAATACTATCATATGTTTTGATAGATTGGTCTTTAATTTCCTGTTCCGTTGGCTTCTTGCGCTTACCGTCCTCCGATACCCAGCGACTGCCATCAGCAGCAAAGTAAGATGTCCTTACATTAGGAACAAATACGCTACAGATCGATTTGCGACCTTTCATCACAGAAAAGAAGTTAAGCTTCATCTGTTCTTCAACAGATTTATCAGAACTTTCATCAGGAACGAAATCTAGATTAACCAACTTTTCAATGTCAGATTTGGTCACAATAATTGAAGATTCATTCTTATTATTAACCGAGCTATTAATAACCATCTGGTTTTTATAGCCAGTGTAAATGTATCTCTCACCTTTCTCTGCGAATGGAGCAAACTTCTCAGCATACAGCGGCTCTTTAATCCATCTAGGTGGACTATATTGCATTTTGTAGTCTGAGCTAAATGCAGCGCTCCACACTTCCATAATGTCGTTCTTAGCCATTGCTAAGCCAGATTCTGCGTTATTTGTGAATTTACCAATTTCAGCAAGAACCTCACGCGAGAAATTAGTGGAATAAGCATCAACAGAATCAATAGCAACTCTTAGCTCATCAAATAATTTGCTTAGCTTTTCTGGCTCATTACTGTTGGCAATGTCTGTAATAGATCTTTCGCCAAGTTCAAAAATTATAGCCTTCTTCACATCGTCCTTTTTGCCATGATTAGCAAAATGAGATTGAAATGAAGTGAAATCGGATAGATACTCAATGGTTGCTTTATCAATAGCAACATAAACTTTCTTCGTTTTTTTATAGCTTGAGCTAGCTTTACGTGGTGATTTTTTAGTAGTAGCCATTGTCTTTACTTATTATTTTTTGTATTCTCCCATTATATCAACTTACAAAAAGCCAGAAAAGGATTTAATTATTATGAGTAAAGAACAAGAAGATATCGAGCAACAAGAAATGAAGGATTATGAGCAATTACTTGAAATGGGCGTGATTGATGAGATGCCAAATGAAGTCCCGCTTAATTCACAGGAAAAAATTGAAGATATAGCTTAAATAACTATGCATTTGTTAGTTTTAAGCTTATAAAAATACAAATTTAAGCTAAAGAAAATGGTGCAGATTAAAATATAACTGTACCTTTTAAAGCCATTTCCAAATTTACTTAAACTGGGCGTTTTTCATTAAATCAAAAATCAATGAAGTTGATTTAAATAACTTACCGAATATTCCTTTCCTGAAATTACTGCACTAAAGTTACCTGCAAGCAACCTGCATTTTTCAAAATCTGAACTCTCCACAGCATCGCCTTTCACCATTTTGCAGGGTTTGGTGATCTTGTTATAGGAGGATGAATGTTTTGGCACCAAATCATAGTACAAAACAACTTCTTTGTACTTAGAACCCTTTAAAACATCAGAGGGAATCTTAATACAAACTAACGGATCACCAGATACCTGACCAATCATTGGTTTTTCACTATAGCGCTTTTCATTCAAAGATAAAATTGGGAATGGAAATCCAGAACAAGAATTGCTGTATCTCAGATACCTTACCGTTGTGATTGTTTTGAAAGATCCTTGCTTTTCATAGTAATCGTAAGAAGCCTTATCAAAGCTCTCCTGGCTACTGTAATCTTTTCGTACAGGCGCGTTATGAGCAATTTTCGATAATAGCGCAAGATTCATCTCCCTTGCGCTATCAGTAGAGACATTACATCCAGTAATTAATAAGGCTAAAGTGCAAAGTAAAAGTCTTTTCATGTTTATCTTAGCGCGATATAAGCGTCCTCAAATGGGTTTACACCTTAAGCCATTGCCAGCAATGGCAAAACCGATTCTAGTATTCTGATGTGCCTACCCATTCACCTTTTGGGGTAAATGCGTTCCATGTATCACCTGCCACATCGTGACCCGAGAACTCCATTGCCTCAAGTTCAGATGCTTTTCCAATCCAAGTTGCCTCATTATCTTTTGGCATTTCAGTTTCTAGCAGATCGGAAAAAACATGAATGACCTCATCTTTAGGAACTGGACGCATAAACTTGAATGGCTGAGCAACACTGGTCTCATTAACAAACACAATCTCTTGACTTTCATTAACAACCCAGACTTTTTCTGAGTAATACTCAAGGTGCTCCTTAGAGCCAATGCGTTGCTGCAATACCTCTTTTGTGTTTTTGTTAATCAGTTGAACAAACCCAAACATAACGCCTCCTAAAAGATGTGCGCCCGACCTTTTCAGGCGCGTAGTAAATCCGTGTTATTCGTCTTCTTCTTTACAGAATGGACAAGCCTTACATGAAAAGCAGCCAGGACAACCGCAATCATTACCACCACAATCACAGCAGTTGTAATGTTCATGACAGCAATCTCCATTACCATCCATCTCTTCACACATGTTTTCTAGGATTTCACTGATACCTGCCTCTACACGGCTTAGAGCGTCTTGAGTTTTAAATTCAGGTGAAACCATAAGAGTGCCATCAGCGACAGCGCAACTGTAAATAGTCACTTTACCGCTACATCTCTTCAAGTATTGGTTAATCAGTACCAATTTACCTTTACGATTAAGTTCTGGACTTGAAATGGTTAGCTGTAAGTTACTCATAGTATTTCCCCGTGACTTCATGTTTTTAATTATACATATTTAACAGTTAAATTCAATAAATTTGCCTTCTTCCGCTTGAGAGATAATAGCTGTATGAGCTGCGATGAATTTCATAACGAATACCTTTTTTAATTCGATTTAATAATTTAATTATACATGAATTAAATTCAGAGTAAATAAAAAAGACAGCCTCTAGCTGTCTTTCTGTGTTTTTAACTGAAAAATGTGACGCTTATGAGTTACAAGATGTTTTTTTTAACTTGCTTTTTTTACGCCACTTCTCGACAAAGCCATGATTAACAAGTGTGTTGTAGGCAGTAACAGGAATACATAAGTCCTTCAGAGCCTGCTTGATTTCAGCAACTGTTTTACCTTCAAAAATCATCGATTTTACTAAAGGCTTTGCTCTATCGGCTTCACTCAGCCTTCTCCACATTGCTGTACGCGACTTCGATTTCATACCTATTCCTCATCATCATCTTGATACTCTGACACAATCGCTAGAAAGTTTTCTTTCTTGTCAGCAAGGCAGAAGTTTTCGATGAATTTAATCATGATCTCAAATGACTCTTGAGTAACATTGCCTTTTGTACCGAATACGCCGCAATTTAACGGAAGTCCGAGTTTTTGACGAAGCTCTTCGTTTTGCACAGACTCCAGATTTAACCCTCCGAAGTAACATACATCGAAGATAAATTCATTTTCAGAGTCAGACTCATTGTAATACCCAACAACAATCTCCCAATACTTCTCATTACCCAAATCAGCAATGCAGAAACGAGGTAGGGCATCATTGTGCCATGAGAGATCTTCTAGCTGCTCAAGCAAATCCACCAGCTTTTGCGGTACACCTTCGAAGGCATTACGACCAAATTCATAAGCCCAATTTGGCATCATTTGACGCAGAGCTTTTCTTGCTAAATCACTGGCTGAATCCTCAGTCATCGGATTCAACATGATATTGTTTAGCGCCAAGAATCCAATCAGAAGTTCTTTGTCAGCGTTCTCTTCATCGCTGAAGTTAGGATCTACTTCAAGCATGGCTTTTGTCGCAATCATGCGCTTTTCGTTCATAGTTTTACGATGATGTGTACATTTCGACAATGCACTTACTACGATGTCGTACTTACGCTGCAAATCTTCTGTGCGGATTTTCATGACTGCCTCTATCAGTTCGTATCTCATGTTTATGAATATACATCTTTAATAATTAAAAGTAAATAAAAAATTTAAATTAGCAGCAATTAAATTTGTTTATTTATTGTTCTTAAATCGGTATAATCCCCGTAAAATCAATAAATACGGTCAAACTATGAATGAATTTAATCGTGACCCATTTCGCTACAACCTAGACAAGGAAGCGGAATTGGAGGTATTGAGAGATCAGTTGAAAACTCAAAGGCGTGAGCTTTTGAGCTTAAAAGTTCAGCTATTTAAGATGAGAGTTAAGTGTATTGCACTTGATATTGAGAACGCTTGTTTAAAGCTTCAAAATGCTTACCTAACTTTTAGGGTAAATCAGCTAACAAAGCGTAGAGAGAGTTATGAAAGACGATTTTACGCTTAAGCGTTAGTGCCAGATCGTTTCTGGCACTAGAGTTCTTGCTTAAGCTGGAATGCTCGCCCTTAGTAATTAAACACAATCTCACAAGCAAGCTCGATAGTTCGCTCATCATACTCGGTTTTACCCGTTCTAAGCGCATTCTCAGCATCTTCACGAGACATATTAGAGAAGAACATGCAAACGTGGATCGCGTTATTTAGGGACTCTAAATCCACATTAATGAAATCCGAATGGAAGAATAATACATCTAGCTGTGCTGCTTGAATTCGAAAGCTATCAGAGACTTCCTCGATAGCCAGGAAAGCGCCTACCAGGTCGAATCCTGGATTCGAACGTTTTTCAGGAACTAACCCAACAAACAACTCAAAAATAGGGCTAGGCAATCCGCCAATGGTCACACCATTGGTCGCTGCACAGCACTCACAAAGCGCCTCGTTATCAACGAATTTAGCTTCAAAAATTTCCATCTGACAAGAGCAGCGGTCACAGGTAAGCATGGGTAATTCCTAGTTTCTTGATTTGTTTTTATTATACAGGAAATACATTGCAAGGCAATATTTAATTATTTAAAATCACCTTGCGTAGATAGCTACTGTCCTAGTAGCTCTTTAACAGTCGGTCTGTCATCTTCAGCTAAAAAGTGCTTATTGATATCTTCTACACAGACTGCTTCGCAATCTGCGATTAAACGAATGCGATCTTCGGTTAGGTTTAGCCATGCTTCAAGTCGCTTTTCTCGCTTTGAGACTTCCGAATTGTCGATCTGACCATTATTAATAATCCAAGGCGCGGAAATACGGTCAATATCGCAGCCACCAAACAACTGATAATGTAAGTTCAGCAGGTATTTTACCGCATGGTAAGTGAAGGTGAGCGGTCTTAGCTCCATTTGAGCGGTATAGCCTTGTAAGATTTTCACAATATCAGTGGATAGCAAGCCACCATGATCGGTAATCAGCGTTCTCACTTGCTCCATTAATGGATTTTCATTAGGTCGAATCATATTATCCTCTTGACTCTCTGAATACATTTTACCCCTAGTGTCCCATGTCCTGAGACATAGGACAGCCTAGAATTAAGCAGCCTTACCGAAAGTTCTTTTGATTTAATAGTTTAATTATACATGTATAGTAACCAGAGTAAATACTAAGAACTCTATTTTTTTGATTTTAATAATTAAATTTCCTTTGACTTTTATCCTGAGAAATGTATAATTTAACCATAAACTAATAAAGAGAGACACCGCCATGTTACTGATTAATAAAGGTATCAACTTACACACTAAGCGCAACAGCAGCGAAGTTCAAAAGCGTGTATGGTTGGAAGGCAAGCGCTTTGCTAAATACGCGCCTATCGGTATGGGTCTGAAAATTACCGACAATGACGAAGAAATCGTTATTGATTTTGTTGACCCGAACAGCGAAGAAGCGACACGCACAGTTTCTAAGCGTAAAGCTCGTGGCGACTATGTTCCATTGATTGAAATCAATGAGAGTAACTCAGAATTACTAACCAAAATGAGCGAAGACGAAGTTTTGCGCATTGTGGTAAAAGAAAACGGCATCCGTATTCGCGCTAATAAGAACACTGTGGCTAGCCGCAGAAAAGAGCGTGAAGAAAGCATTAAGTACAACGTAGCGAACAACATTACGCTTGATATGGGTTCAATTTTTGCTGGTGGTGGCACATTCGATCACGCTGGACACGAAGGTTTTGAATTATCTGGCTTGAGTACAGTTGTTCGATTTGCGATTGATAACGACCCTGATTGCATCGAAAACTTAGCTACAAATGTGCATCATGTTTTTGATAGCCGCTCAGTTTTGATTGAGTCAGATATCTCCCTTTTGAACGTTGGAAATGGCGCTCTACCTAAGCTAAACCTGCTTAAATTAACGCCTCCATGCACAGACGCTTCAAAAGCGGGAAAAGCAAAAAAAGGCAACAAATTTGAAACCTCAAAAACGGCTCATCTAATCTACTACTACAGCCAGATTATTGAGCGCACAAACCCTGCATATGTGATTGTAGAAAACGTGCCATCGTTCCAAAATGAGGTAAGCTTCCACCTACTGAGAGCACTACTTGAGTCGTGGGAATACAAGATTCATTTGCGCGTAATCAACTCGCATTCAGAAGGCTTTTCACTGGAAACTCGCGAGCGTATGTTCCTTGTTGCCGAGTCTGCGGGACTTGATTCAGGCTTCGACCTTGACCATGTTTGCCCTATCTTTGAGCGCAAAGGTGTGCTTGGTGAAATCTTGGATGATGTACCTCTTGATGATGATTGCTGGAAATCAAAACAGGGACTGATCGAAAAAGAGAAGCGTGACCGTGAAGCGGGTAAGGGCTTCCGTATGCAAATCTTTAACGAAGAGTCTACCTATATCGGCACTATCCGCGCTCAGTACACTAAGTCAGGCAGTTCTGATCCACTAATCAAGCATCCAGAGAAAGACCTGTTCCGACTAATCAACAAGGAAGAACACTGCCGATTAAAGAGCTTACCAGAAAGTTTTGTTGATGGTTGGCCTGAGACGACTGCTCATAAATTCCTTGGCAATGGCTTGGATGGTATGACAGCAAAATCCATCACTTTTGAGCTAGGTCGCTGCATTGGACTACTGAATATCAGAGAAGCAGCAAATAAACAGCTTGAACCACAAGCAGCATAATTTTAAGGCACTCAGTCATAATAGGCTGAGTGCTCCTCTTTTTAGGAGCTTAACACCATGAAAAACACCTTTAATCTAACCATTTTCTTGCCAGAATCAAAAATCGACCCAAGTCAGTATCGTGTCTCACATAACGACCTTAAAAGCGCCTCATTTTCACGCTTGGACAGCGAAGAGGGAAACCCTTGCGCCATCTATCAAGTTGAAATGAATAAGCCTTACAACGCCCAAGATTTAGAGGGTGAGTTTTGCGTAACCCATCCTGAGTATGACGTAATGGGAGTGGATGTTTTTGTTGATGAGTAATCTTTTTAATTAAACAATTAAATTTATATTGACCCGCAACCTTATAAGTGTATAATTGAGCGCATAAAGTTAATTATGAATTTAATTTAGGAACACCATCATGGAAGCAGTTGCATCACCGTATGAAATTGGTAAAAAGGCTTACCGCGCTGGCATTTCAATTCCTGCTCAAGACAAGTCTATTATTAACTGGCTAGCGAAAAACACAACTGGCGAAGTTGGCACCGCAATTGAACCACTAAAAGAGTGGAAAAAGGGCTTTGACGAAGAGCTTGAGTTGGATTTGAAATTGAATTTCCCAGAGAATTTCGACGAATAAATACCAGACAGGGGGCGCATGTTGCCCCTTGTGTATTTGATCCTTATACTGCCTTTTCATCTTCAGGCTCAAGACGATTTAAGGAAAGCTATGTTTGAACTGATTAAAACCTTTGTTCTAGTGATTGTTCCTTCACTCATGTTTAGCCTAACACTTCAGGAATACTTTCAAAGTAAGTTCGAACGACAGTTGTTTGTCGATAGAAAACCACTGTATCGCCTCGCATTAGGTTTCACGGCAAGCTTTCCGATGAATCTAGCCCTTATCATTAACGCCTATTCTCCATCGCATTACAGCTACTTAGAAGCCGCTTTCTTGCTTGCCCTTTGCGTGACTGCAACTACAGCCATTATCATTCGCCGTTACAACAATATTGAGTATTTCGGCACATACTGTGTTCATTACTCAAAGAAACAATCATGCAAAACGGCTACCGTACATTTTACGCCTAGCGTGAATGCCAAGCTTGCTAGAAAAGGTTTTTCCAAACATTCAGAATTCAAAAAGCTGTATCACGACATTCTTTTTGACAGCCTAGATAAGATCGATAGCGATACATCAATCATTACCATTAAATCGCCAATGTTGAGAGCAAGCAGTCAATCAAAAATCGCCAAGGCTTTTAAAGAAGAACCCCGAGTTCTAAGGGTAGAGATAAAAGGTAAGAAAAATCTATTTATCAACCTCTACTATTTTGTATTTCTCTCTTGCTTACTACGAACGCCTGTAAAGCTGCGAGAAGTTTACACGATTAATATCGTACTCAGTCACAATAATAGCTCAGCAATGGAAACTCACAGCGTATAAACTACTCTCGAATAAGATACAGAGTACTAAAGTACTCATTAGACAATTGGCATTTGACCCACTCTTGTATTGGGTCTTTTTTTTATTATTAAATTATTGACTGCGCACCTTATTTGTGTATAATAATCACATTAACCAAATAAAGGAACACCGCCATGAATAACCAAACTTCTTTACTGTCACTGGTTGACAAAAACACACTGGAAGCAAAGATCGCAGAGGCTCGTGAGCACGACCAGATTAGCGGTATGACACCTGCTGTATTTGCATACAAAGACCTTGATGGTGAATTACGTGTAGGTTTTAATTTCCAACCTGTAGGCACTGAAGTTGGTGATCGCTTCCATATTGATCACGGTGTAGGCATTAACCGTAACGAAGACGGTGAGGTTCTTTGGGTGTACTCGCCAGAAGAAGATAAGACAGAAGAGCTAACCGAGCAACAGCGTTCTGATCTTGCTTTTCGCGCTGTACTTGCACACTCAAGCTACGCTGGTGTTGACACGGCAAGCATGAGCATGGAAGAGCAAATCACCGAGCTTATGAAAGGTATGCGCTCTCTTTGTGCAGACTATGGCGTTGATTTTGCCTCATTCTCTAAGGAGCCGTTGACGTTCCCTGACATGATTAATTACCCGATGCCTGAGGTCTTTGCTCAATTAGCCGATCAAGAGGGTTGGGGCTTGTTTGAGTGCGAATCTGGTATCAGTCTTTGTCGAAATGATGAAGCTAAGCTTTTAAAAGACGACAATGAAGCTTGGGACTTTGTGATCCGTCAAGCAATGACAGGCTCAGAATTTCATATCGCTGTTATTGCAGGCATTAAAGAGCAAAATCCTGATGAATACACACTATGGGTCAATGAAAACCGTGTATTTGATAACTATCGCTATCACAAAGAACTTACTAACAACAAAGAGCAAGCGCTCAAAAATTTAGGTTTATAAAATACACGTTTCCCTTAGTCACTAGGCTAGGGGAACCCCCCAAAACTGCACGATAAAATCGAATTATTTTATTTCAAATAGTGTGCTAAAATAAATAAAAATTCAGTTGGATTTCCTACTGAATATTCAATTGAGGAATCTATAAAATATGTTTGCCTTAGAAGAACATTCCCGAACAAGTAAGCTAGAACCGATCTCAGTTTCTGATGTTTTTGATGACATTAAGCTTACCGCTGGTGGAGCAAACCTTGAAGAGCAGGGCTATATTCCGCTAACGGATGAAACCTACAAAACACCCCCTCACTCACTAAAGCTAAACCTACGCTACATGGTAAAGCCTTCTCAGGCTGTTATTGAGCACATGGAAAAGTTTGGTTGCGGATACCCAAAAAGAGCGATTGAAAGTATTGTAAGCTCAATTTCGTTTGCCTACGCTGCGAGTCAAATCAACGTTAAGACTGCGGGAGTAGTGAACCCTGACGAACTAGCTTTATTTAAAGAGAATGCTGAGTTAGTAGGTGATTGCCTTGTAAAAACAGCTTACAAGAAATTTCACGCTTTACACCCTAACTTTTATTTGCGCTCTTGTATCCCGCCAAATGAAAGCCAGTTGTCTAACATCGAACAACATGCCAGAAACCTTTGGATTGCGGTAGGCTTTACCCTTAAGAATGACGCGATCATCAAGGAAGCAGAGAAAGGGGGCTTTAATAAGTTCTACCTAAATCAAGCTCGACTTGATTATCTGAACAAGCATTTCGGTATTGACGTTCCAACCGTCCATAAAGACAAGCGTATCGATAATGACGATTCGTTAACTCTTGGTTAATCTTGCTCTATGAAATTCAGAAGAATGTAATAAAGCCCGTTTTTAAACGGGCTTTTTATATCATTAAATCATCCAGTTTTGATACTCATCGTGCCAAGTCAGTAAATTCCCATGATGCTCAAAAAGGTAGTTTTCGTTAAACTCCCACGTTTCTTTAGCTGTGGAATTTGCCTTAGGAAGTCGTAGCCATGCGCCAAGCAATTCAATAGAACCATTGGTTTTTAAAAGCTCTAGGAATTTCGGGAAAAACTCCTGATGCTCACTCTCATAAAAGCACTCTAGAATCTTTCCATCGCGACTATCACAAATAGCATGAACCACTTTTCGCGTTGGGTGATTTTGACGTTCCTCAAAATCTTTAGTTAGGCGAGTAAATGTTTTGATTGATTGCTCTTTCATGGTGAAATTCCTTGTTATTTAATTATTATATTATACACAAATTGAGTCAAAAGTAAATACCTAAAATTCCACGGAGAATTCAAATAAATTTAATAATTAAATGTTGACTCTAGCGCCTATAAATGTATAATCAAGACATCAAATAAAGAAAGGAACATCGCCATGCAAGTTTACGCTCAAGGTCTTACAGATTACAACCGTCACAGCCTACTACTGGCTTACGAGTTTGACGGTACTCAGCTCGCTATGACAGATTCGAGCATTAATGTGTTCACCAAAAAGCCTAAAGTTGGCGAGTTCATTTTAAGCCGTTGTAAAACTCAAGCGTTTCGCGTAGTACGCCATGCGAAAGCTACCGCTTGTGGTCAAGATGTAACAGTGACATTCCTATCAGAACCGACACCAGTTTCTAAAGAGAATCCTCACGCTGAAGCTAAAGGCGATAAAGGTGTTCAAGTAGAAGTTCACCTGATGCGTGGATGCTGTCATTACATCGAGACCTACTATCTGGCTCGCCCTCGCGGTTTCAAGCTAAACGCACGTCTTCTATAAATAAATTGCCCTCTCCAAGCAGGAGGGGCAGGTTTAACAATCAGTAAGGAACTGACACCATGACAATGACACTACCTCTAATCACAGACATCAACTTAGCTCCAACGTTTGCGACTGATCGAGAGATCGATTTCTGCCCGAATGCGCTTGTTAGCGAAGAGCAAAAAGCTACTATTAATGCTATCTCAGACGCTTATGGGTTCGAGTATCCTGATGAGCTAGTTGATGGCGACCCCCGCAAATTAATTATCTCAAATCAAGAAGTGGACTTCTTAGGCTTCCATAGCGGCAAATTTGGTCTTCTTATGGAATTTGAGCTTGCGTACCTACAACCAGAGTCTCAAGCAGGAATGGCGCGTAATGAGTGCGCTACTGATGCTGAAATCAAGCGCCTGTACGAAGAGCTTTGCAAAGCTTTCAATTCTGAGAAGTGCGAATACGTGAAGAAGTACGATAAGTCTGAATTCTTCTTTACCTACCATGCTGATAACTTTGAAAACAGTTTATGCTTGGTTATCTTTACCCCGTTTGTTGTCGATGGTGCGGTGTATTCATCACCATACGAAAGCAAAACAGCACTGAAAGATATCGTTACAGAAACATTTACATTTCTTAATGAAATCTGGCCGACACTAAACATCGAAGAAGCCGCGTAACATAGCGAATCTAGCAGAAAGGAGATAGGTTTAACCTATCTCCTTTTTTTATTCCGTGAACATTATAAAAAACCCAGTAATTAACTGGGCTTATTCGAACATTCAGAGTTAAGATTTTTCCTCAATTTCTAAGGGTAGCCCCCAATGCTTTTTGTATTCAATCGTATCCCTTAAATCGCCAGAATCAGTGATTTCATTGGGTAATCGCCAGAAATTATACGTGCAGAAAAAAGGCATGAACGGCTCAGTATTATCATTCACCTCATGGAATTGTCGTCCGCTCCCATCGATAGCGGTAAACGGGGATCTATCCAATGCCAATACCTGTACGCGACCATCATCCCAGAAGCGGTCAAGATAGGCGTATTTCCAATCCTCCCCATCTTCATAGCGAACTTGAATTAACTGCCCGTAACGAAGTTTTTCAACTGCAATGTCACGCATTGTCGCGGGTGTGTTTGGGGTATGGTTGCCTTGTAGAAGGACGCGATTAGTCGTTTCATAGCAAGGCAACTTCCACTCCAGATACTTTTCCGTAGGAAATGCCTTATAACCATCGACCCAATCAAATTGCTCATCATCAAGCAAGTGACGTTGACAATCATCACCACCTAGTCGCTCCGTCCATTGAGTTGCGCCATTTGCAATAACATGAATAACTTGTTCTTCCTTGCAGAAGTGAGCGAAATGAGCAAAGCGCCATCCCTCTGACTCACCATTACGCACCATAACCAAATCGCCTCGATTCATCGGTCATATCTCTTTAATTATTAGTTGCTTATGATTATATATTAGAGATGAGTTTAGTCAATAATTTTAAGAATTAAATCTTTACCCAAAATCAGATATGTGTATAATGGAGTCATAAATAAAATTAAGGTAAAGCTATGATTAGTTATAAAGAACGCGTAGTTGCTGAGCTAATTTTTAAGCAGCGAGTACACTCTCTACTCGTGACCCGTATTGAAGACAATGTAATTGAAGTTCGCTGCTCAGGTCGAATTTTCGACGCGAAAGGGAATGGCTTCACATTCACAACGCTAACAGCAAAAAACAAAATTGAAAATTTGGGCGCTTACATCTACACCTATCTGACCCGAACGCTTAAATGGAACAAAAACCTGATGGTGATCCGTGTTGATGGTCAAACTTACAACTTCCACCAATTACACACTCATGCTTCTGGTTCTATGTTCATCGCAAGCGTAAAAAAGAAAAACGGCGTACCTGCTTACACGCGCTCAGACTGTCTTAACAAGGTTTTGTTCCATAGTGGCGCTAACGCACATCATCGCAACACACATGAGCTTACCGTGTTCCTGAATCAACATTTCAACGAGGTTTCTACTATTGCCAAAGCAATGAATGAAATCGGTCTTGAAACTATCCGATTTGAGTTTTTGAACAGTTAGTGAACAAGCAGAATAACTTATCTAAAACTCTGAACATGGCAAAGGCGCTGTACAACAGCTTAGGCAATGAGACTGACTTTGCTAAAAGTCATCGTCAAGTTGGTATGGTAGGTTCGTTTCCTGATGATCGC
This sequence comes from Vibrio sp. 947, assembly GCF_033339115.1. NCBI lineage: Bacteria > Pseudomonadati > Pseudomonadota > Gammaproteobacteria > Vibrionales > Vibrionaceae > Vibrio > Vibrio sp. 947. The sequence goes on from NZ_JAWOTX010000007.1 coordinate 24,281, forward strand.
GCCATCACGCTAAACCACGAATGGTTTCACGCTTAAATCAAACATACCGTCAAGGGGAATCACCATGATTGAATTATCGCCAGAACTGGATATCAAAGGTAAAGTGGTTACTTTTACCGAATCTATGGGGGAAAGCGAATACGACATTCACTCGGGCAAAGATGTTCGTGTCGTTGAAGTCTATCTCGACCACAACACCTGCAAAGAAAAGGGCGGTTGTGACCCAATCACATTACCAATGATTAAGGTTGAGCTGGTGGACGACCCTAGCATTACCTTTAACGCATGGTCTGATGAAGTTGGAAGCCATAAGGTCATCGACATTTTTCACGCAGGGATTAAAGCAGCTCAACCGCTGTACGATAGTTATGTAGGCGTACCTGGCTTACCAGGTTACGATCCAGAAAAGGTTAAAAGCCTTGAGGACTACACAGTCGAAGCTGAAAAGCTTAACCCTTATCAGAAAGGCTCGTGCGAGCATGAAGTCTTTAAAAAAGGCTTTGAGTCCATGTACTTTAAGTAGCCTTAATAAAGAACACAATCAAATTAAAATCCCGAGCTTTTAATCTCGGGATTTTTCATAAAAAACTATAAGTTATAGTGAAGGGGCGTTATCTGACGAAAGCTCAACTTTCTTATCTGCCTTATCCTGGCTTACCATCGCTTCAAAAACCATATCACCTTTTTCTGCTAAATCTGGATTTTCTTTCAAGAAGCAAAGGGCGCTAAGCTCTTTTTCAGCAAGTTTTTTATCTTTACTATTGTGGAACCATAGACCTGATTGAATATCGCGGAACTTATCTTTAAGCTCATTCACCATAAATCCACAAGGAACTTGAGAAAACGGTTTTCTCCACATCTGATCTAGGATTTTATCAACACTTCTAAGCTCAATAAAGTCATTCATCACGTTGCTTGTACCGTCTCCGATAGTAAAGCCAACCTCATGCTTCATCCCATCTGCCGCTGTGTCAAACGCCTTTTTCAGTTCAGATTTTGAAAGGGATTTAACGTATTTATCAGTGAATTTCTCATGTCCATCTGGATGATTAATTGATAAAAAGAAGCTCTGATAATTCACTTTTTCATCAAAGAAACTGCGCTCAAGAGCAGCCTTTCTTTCTCGCATCAAAGTGTCGGTGAACTCTTCCATGAATCCTTGAAACTTATCTAAATCTTTCTTATTGAAAGCAATAGAGAAAATCTCATCAATTCTTGAATGCTGAACGCTCGGTTTTTTATCGCCAAAGTCATGAACGGGTACGATAGCATAATGCCCTTCAGGGAAATGATTTTGTAAAATCGAGTTCAAAGCATCTTCCATCGCCTGCAAATCCAAGTAGGAATCATCATCAGTAAATGCTCTTCTGTGATCGCCATTAAAGGTTTTAACGGTTGTCACGCAATCCAAAATAGGAGCGCCGATCTCGTAAAGTTTGTCTTCGATTTTTTCAATGACCTTGTCAGACTCAACCAAAGATTTTTCAATCTTTTCTTTTTCCGCATCGAGCTTTTCAATCGAGCTTTCCAACAGTTTTTCTCTATCTTCCATTAGCTGATCTACGATTGATTGACCATCCATTACATAAAGGTCATCATAAGATTTAGCCTTGCTTCTTGCTCTTTTCAGCTCTTCTAAGTCCGAAACTAAACTGCGGTGCAATACACCCATCTTACGAAGATATTCATTTGACGATGAGATAGTACCGATGGCTTTTGCCAGCGCGTAATGGAAAGCGTTTTGCTGTGCATTATTTGATTTTGAAACAATATGCCTGTAACCCGTCATTATTGGTCATTCATTTTTTATATTTAAATTATTATATCACCGCTAGGATAAATAAAAAATCAATACAACGAGAAACAATCGAAAACTCTGTCCTCGTAAGAGGGCAGTAAATAAAAGAGCTTCGCTCTCAATAAACGACTGGTCTTTCTTTTCTGCTTCTCAATCTTTTTTACGTTTTTCATGAATTAATAATTGACTCTGAGTCTGATTTAGGTATACTAAGAATATTCCCGATAAGAAGTGTAGCACTAGGGGCTGCATCTCTGGGAATGAGTAAGTAGCGTCAACTCTTTGTTGAACTCTCCCCTATCGCAAGCTAGGGAGGCGGAATCCGCTTCAATAGCTCGGTAAAGCTACGAATCAGACTGATTCTCTCTGCTAAAGGCAGAGAACCCAAAACCAGTTTTTATCAATGCTCATAACCTATAGGGCTTGATGCTGACTAACGCGATAGGCGCATACATTAAGCCAAATAAATAGGAAATGACCATGACTAAAAATATCACTACTCCACATCAAGTTGTCACCGCTGACGTTATCAAGCTGAATGTAAATAACGTTATCGCAATGATCCGCAAACACCTTAAAGTAGGCTGTAAACCTTCTCATGCCCTGGATATCGCTTGCTCTGGTTTTATCAAAGACTATCAAACACTGAAAGGTCTTGCTGACAAAAACTTCTACGTTGCTAAAGCTAACTTTGGTACTCGCAGTAATCCGTTTATTGTTGAGCGCGAGATCGGCTTTTATGATAGTGCTTGGTTTGCTCGTGAAGCATTCGAAGCAGAAGCGGAACAATGTATCGCTGCGGTTGAATGGCAAATTTACTGCAATGGTGAAGCTACAGGTATTCACATTCAGTCCACACCAGTAACAGAGAAGAGAGGTTACACGCTAGTTGTAGAGGTGACGGGCGAAGATGAGACAGACCTTGAAGATGGATTGAATGAAGTGATTAAGAATCTACACTGCTACACTGGTGGCGATAGAGGCGAAAATCGCTCATACAGCTTCACTAAGTACGGTGAGGAATTGGAGCCAAATGTTTTCCCTTACACTTTTGAAGAGGCAATTATCTCTCGTAACGGATGGGTTGAAACCTCTCACATCGAAGATGCGTTAGAAGATACATTTAATAGCGCAGGTGATGATGATAGCAATATCAAAAGTTGGGATGGCGATCTAATGCTTGTGAAGTGGGTGGACATTGAAAATGCTGACGATGAGCTAGATTACGATGATGAATGTTTAGCGCTAGATTCAGATGGCAAAATCGTTCACGAGCTAGAATTCGAAGATATGAAGCAAGCGCTAAAGAACTCCGACGAAAAGCTTCACCTCTGCGTTGTAAAAGACACCAAGTGATAAAGCACGTATAATGACTCAATAGTTTATTCATAAAGCCCGTTCCTGAACGGGCTTTTATTCAATCCCACATTAGAGCACGAACCCGAACCAAAGGAATAAGAGCATGAAAAGCTTAATCGGTGAAAGCGTTATTAACATCCATCGCACAAACCCAATCGTTGGTAAAATCCTCCGATTTGAAGAAGGTGTGAATGGTGGAACTGTGGTTAGATGGGAAGGGCAGAGCTGGGATTCCCACATGGTAACTGATGACTTAGCTCTAGTTCGAGATTGGCCTGTCAGAGGTGAAAACGGTGAGAGCTTAGGGCATAAAAGACTTTCAACCTACAATGTTAATCAAACCTCTGAAGAATCTAACAAGAATTGATTACTTTTTAATTATTAAATTATTTACTTTTGCTTCTCTTTATGTATAATTAACACATAACCAAATGGAGAGAAGCAAATGCGCACTCAAGATGTTTTAAAGCAATTCGATAAAGCTGTTACTGAAGGCTGCTACGGCAAGCCTGATGCGAGCGACCATGCACTTAACGCCTTATTTCACAGTGAGGTCGTTTCAAAATCTATTCAGGATTACACAGCTAATCAAGAAGACTACTTTATCTCAGACAATACAGGACACGATTTTCACAAGTCGTTCCGTGAGTGGGGCGTGATTGCTGATACAAACCTTGCTCTTGCTGTATGGAATCTCCTGCAAGCTTCAAAGCTATTCTGGATCACCATTGATAAAATGATTAAAGCAGACCGTGACAGCGGCATTGTTTTTATTCATATTGGTGACGATAGCGAACTCACCAAAACGAATGACTTGAACGATCCCAACTACGCTTAAGCAGGAAAATATCATGATGACAGGTAGCACAGTAGCCCTAATTGCTAAACTACAAAGTAACGGTTGGCATCACTCAATCAGAAACGTAAATAGCACAGCTTATTGCGTAGACTCGCTTTCAAAAGATGGTGTTACCATCATTGATATTTGTACCATCAAATCACGCCTGGTTGATGGCGTTGAGGTTTCAGAGCGCTTTCTGTCTGCCTATGTCACGACATTTGATCACGATTTTGAGATCGACACTCTAAAGGGTCTATTTCATTGGCTGGAAAGCAAAAATTTCATCGAATCTGAGCACTCTCTCAATGAATCCGAACAATAAGACAGAATCATCCACTCAGTTAGAGTTTGTTGATCCAACAGGTTGGGCTTTATCTGTATTTTGGTTTCTGGGATTGGAAGACGACGAAGAGGTGATCGCGTTCTCTTCTGATGACCGAGTAGTAAACCTTATCGGGGCTATGCGCGTATCATCACCATCATTAGCGGGATGCGGGAGTTCTTTAGGCGGTGTTCTTTGGGAGTTTGAAGAGATTAAGCCCAAGCATGACGGACTGTATGATCTTGTATGCGCATTGCCAGAAGCCATCAAGCAAGAGAAAGCGAGGCGTATTGCAAACAAAATTGCGTGGAAGCGATGGGAAAAGAACGCTATCTCTTTGGGGTATGAACTGACTAGTGAACCCGATTATGCTGATGTAATCCTAGAAAAAGGCTTAAATCAGTTTTTACAAGAGCTGAGGTAGGGCTGATTGAACTCAATCAGCTTCACGACACATGGACACTATTGAACATTTATCCGATTTTAAAGATGAGCTAGCCTTAGTTATCAACACTAAGCTATCGCGCTCATCTTTAAGTTTACGTGCGGTTGCTGCGTCAATCGATGGTGTGACCCCTGCGTTACTCAGCAAAGTTCGAAACTACAAGCTTGACTCTATTACGTCTGACCGACTTATTCTTTTAGTTGGGCAAATTGAGTTATTGCTTGATGGTAAAGTTTCAGGGTTTGACGTTACTTTAAACGAAGCTAAGAAAGAGGTTACAGTGTCCTTTCTTGGTTCAGTATAGCGCTTTCCACATCATCCCCGTATTTCTCATTCACCTTCTCCGCGAGCATAATTACCGCTTGTTCGAAACTTGGCGCTGACACATCCAGATCGTAATCGTGCGTTGTAACAATTTCACCGCTTTCATCCTGGATAAGTCCACCAGCTTCAAGGCAAATAACAGGCGCGTCTCTCTCGCCCAACACGACAACAGATAAAGCATCCTCAAAACGGCTCCTGCGCGTTTCTAAGCGGGTTCCTGCTTTCCAGTCAAGCCCGAGCTGCTTTGCTGTCAAAGAGTCCTTACTGTACGTTGTGGAGCCTTTTACATTGAAAATCTTGTGCTCCATTAAAAAGTACCACGCATCCATAAATTTCATTATTAATTACCATGTTTGATTATTGAGCCTTCACTATAAAGCTGAACTCGATGTGTTATCATATTTTGTATAAATTAATAACAAATCAATTTAGGATTCACGCAATGAAAAACAACAAAAAAGTAAACAGTAGATATCTCAGGATAATGATAATCTGCCTGTTTGCACCTTACCTAATATTCATTTTTGCGAGCATGTTTGAATCAAATATAGGCTGCAAAGGTAAGATTGATTGTCATATGAAGGGAGGCGTAGAAATGCTTCACACCTATGCTGATCGGATAGTCGAAGCAAAAGATAAGTACGTTGATTTACATGGTAATAATCCATCGAAATATGAGCTATTCAGAAGTGTTGACGATTCACGATTATACCGCGTTTTATACAATGGATTTCCATTTAACTCACAAGGAAATGAACAGTGGGATATGGATGAGGAAGGCAGCATTTTTATGGTTTTTAAAGAAGTTAAAATCATCAATCAAGACAGGGATAGTATTTGCGAGCTAATAAATAATTATTCCCGTAAGTTAAAGGAAAACACCTCTAATAAAACCAGACTAAGATGCATAACATTTGACGATTATGCAAAGATTTCAGTTATCGAATAATGAGTAGAAAACAAACTGCCTTATCAGGCAGAATATTCAATTCTTTCTTTGCCCTTACCTTTAGTGTAAGAGTCAGGGCAAATTGAATTAGCTGTCCTTTTTGGCGTATTTCAGAACTTCTGAACGGTAAACTTTTGTGCTGTATCCGCCTTGCTCGTAAGCTAGAGAGCGCACCGTACTCTTATTGCCTTGCTCTACTTCGTTTTCCTTAAGTAGCTCAATAGCGACCTTTTCAGTGTCATACAGGGCAACAATCGTCGTTGCGTATTTACTAATCTTGTTTTTGTAACGCTGCTTAATCCAAAAAGCTGTAGCAACATTTAAAACCAGACCCGTTACAGCAATGAAGGTAAACTGCTTAGGGTTAGTGATCATCACATCAACCACTTTGGTTAACCCATCAATTAAATCATAAAGCATGTTGCCTCCAGGCTTTTCTTAATTCATGTGTTTATTATATATTGGCAGCACCATAAGTCAATAGAAATTTAACATTTTAATTCTTTACCTTTTATCGTATTTATGTATAATTGAGAGTAATCAATTAGATCAACAAAAAAAGAGAATCCCCATGTATATCAATATTCAATCGCTAGATTTTGAAAGCCTAGACCTCTCCAAAACAGAAGGCTTCCTGCTACTTGCAACGATTGAAACAGATCTAATGGTCGAAATTGCACTTTGTGAATTGAAAGAGAAGAACTCGGCTCATGCCCTTGAAATGTCTCGTCTATATCAAGTCGTTTGCCATATTTACAATATCTTTTTCAATGAAATTAACATTAACATCCAGAAACTCAGCCAGTCGTCGCGTTATGTTCAGCCTGCTTGGTCTATGGGTACACAAATTTCACTGGATAAATACGATCACTTACGTACTGAATCAGCAACAAGAAATGCCGCTATCAGACCGTTTTTTGCCGCGCTAAATATTGACTATCCACGTTAATATCAAGAGAAGGAAAGCCACATGCCAAAGACTCAAGAAATTGCCATTCGTTTTGGTTGTTTTATCGTGAATGGGGATGAGAAGACCGCTGAAAGCCGATTGACTCATTTTTTAGAAGTGAAATTCAATGAGCGATTTTCGTCTCATGGCATTTCTATTTCAATGCCAGGATTTGAACGAATCCCACCGCAAACTGATGATGTGAGACCGTCATTCATCCCTAACAACCTATGGTTTGATGTGGTCAGCAACTGCCAGGAATCAGCAATCAACCTGACCCGTGAAACACTCGGCTCAACAGAATTCAAGTCTTTCGCGTCTGAGTATGATATTGAATTAGATTGGTTTGATTTTGAATAATTTTAGTTTTTAATAATTAAATTATTTACTTTTGGTTCTACTCATGTATAATTAAAAGCATCTAAAGAAAAGGGTGCATCTCATGAATGAACAGCTACTAATTGACTATATCAGTAAGAAATTCAATGGCGCTAGCGTAGCCAAAGTCGTCATTGATGATGAGTTTGGTAATGTTACTGCCACTGTAGATGGAAAGACATTCACAGACTGCGGCTTCATTGAAGACTTTGAAAAAGAAGCTCAAACGCAGAATTTGCTATAAGCCCACGTAAAAAAGAGTAAGGAACCGCCATGACTGCCAAATACGCCACTGTAATCGAAGTAAATAAAATCGCTGCAATCGCAGCAATGATTGAGAACAAAGCAACGGTAGAGATCCTACCTACGCTTAATGGTCAACTTGAAGTACTTATCAACAAGGTTCAGTTTGCCATTTTTGATATGTACACTGACGCTTGCGGCTACATCACTCAATTGGCGAATGATGGATTGTCAGAAGAGCAAGAAAGCCTGCTTGCAAAACACCAAGACCTTGTGTTTTTCAACGGTAAAAATGGCGTACTAGTCGATTTTGAAGAAATTGAGCCATTTCTAAGCAGTATGCAGGAGAATCTGAGTCATACCGTTGATCGATACCATGCCCTGATTTGCTTTGATATGAGCAAGCGTAAAATTAACCGCTCAAATCAAAAACGCCTTTTCCTAATTTCAGGTGATAACTTGGCTCATGCCCTTGAAGAATTCAAGAGCACAGATGAATCAAGCGGCTTGGTAGAAAGCGAGCACAGCAATGATTTTGGTGGCGAAGTCATGACTGTTATTTTTGAATGTGAAGCGTAATTAGACGTTAAAAAGGGAGGCTTAACCTCCCTTTTTTGAACTCTTATTGCTGGTGGTTTTCTTCAGCGATAACCTTAGAATAATAAGCCTTTCTTTTTTCAAGGGTGTCAGTTACCTTTAGGTAAGCCACAAGCCATCTAAAATCTTGAACTAAAATGACGTTATCATCATTGAATTTTGAGTATATTTTTTTATATCTCTCATCTTCATATTCATCACAACCGCGATCTTTAATCGTCTCTTTGATTGCTGCAATTAAAGCCTCATGATCGCCAGAATACAAAAGCTTGTTGTTAATTAGATTACTTTCCCTGATATCACAAGACCCCATATAAATCCAAGTGCAAAGCATAAACTGAGCCGTGATTACGGCAAGCGATTTTGTCAAATCCGCCTCATTAAACGTAATCAGCATAAATGCGGTATACATGGTTACAACTAGGGTCGGAAATATCATTAGTAAGTTCTTTTTTTGTGTGACAATATCAGCCACATCCTTTAGAAGATCCGCCTTATCACTGCTTGTATTATTCTCTATTGATTTCATTCGCTATTCCCTATTCATTATTTTTATTCGTTAATAAAATACACCAACCTGCCAGAAGACAAAAGGTGATTGTTTATCACCCACACACAAACCTTCTCTTTTGTGCCTTTTTTAATTAATTTAATTATTAAATCATTTACTTTTAGATTTCTTTGTGTATAATTAAGATAAATAAAGAACACCGCCATGAGGAACGCCAAATGAACAAGATTGAATTAGCGAAAAAACTTTTAGAGTACGCTGTTTATGATAACCACTTCGTTAACCCCAACTATCTTAAATCAGCAAGTTTCTTTGAAGCACTGGAAAATCGCGCCAATGAAACTATGGTTTATGCAAAGGTTTTTTGGCGTGAAAATCGATTCACTTATGCTTGGGGTAAGGGCTTTTTAACTCAAAATGACAGAGAAAAATACCAGGAATTTGTTGAAGAACTGGCTAGCCATATCGAATTCCTTGGGGTTAACAAAGGTAAGCTTACCATCGACTCAAGCGCAGGTTTCGAAAACTCAGCACTTGGTTCTCCGTACACGTACAGCGAGCCTATGAACTTCACTTTTGTACTGAGTGCAGAAAAAGCCTGTGAGTTGTTTGCCGTATTAGAGCAACATTACTCAAATATGGTTCACTCAATCTCACTGATTGAACTATTCAATCCTATTCATGAGCAAGACATTGATTCAATTGTTGAAAGCAAACGCGAACAGGCGAGAGCAGAGATTATCAACAAGCTATCTAAAATCAAGCGCGGATATCTAGCTCATCTACCGTCAGTTTTTGGATTTAGCGTTAATCAGTTACGCAGCGACACATACGATCTTGTGCGAAATGATGTAACCGAACAGTTATACGACAAAGTTGAACAGCTAAACCGCTCAATTCAACAATCTCTGATTGATGCTGGCGTCCTAGTATACGCAGCCGATAATCGTGAAAACGTTCGATTCATGAATAAAGCGGACTTTAAGAAGCACTTTAAAGCTGCTGAACGTAAAGCGCTATACGCTCAAATCCCAGAGCTAAAAGACCATTTTGAGCCTGCAAAAGCTGCTAAAGCTGCTTAAAACCACCCCTCTAAGAGAAAGCCATCATACCGATGGCTTTTTTATATTCTTGCCGAAGAATTTATCCATTAAATACTTAAAATTATTCTTTACCTAGATATACTCATGTGTATAATAGTAAACATTAAATAAAAGACACCATGTAATATCAGGAGCTACCAATGAATATTGGTCTATTTTTCTCGTGGTTTGTAGCCATGTTTATTTTCATGTTTGCAACCTGCAACTTTAAAGGGGATCGCTACGACCTACAGTCAGATGCATTTGCGGTCGCTCAGTTTTCTTTCGTTTTAGCGTTTTTTGGCTTTATGGCTAACGCACCACTAACGCTATCACTTGGACTGTTTATCATGCTTTTGTTAGCAGCCGTAATGGTTGGCGTATATCATATGACGCAAGAAGATTGGTGGAGAGCACCAGTACCACTTCTACTTGTTCTATTGGTGTACACTGTCACTTCAACAGGCATGTTCCGTGCAGAAGCAATGGGTAACTTGATTGCACCAAAAGAGATTGATGCGCCATTATTCACGCAAGTTGAAGATCCTGAATTACGCCTGGTTCCTAAAGAAATCGCATTTAACAAGCAATCAAAAGCTGTGAATGGTCGCCTACCAGACGGATCAATTATTGGTTCGATGTTTAGCCTCGATTTCAATTCCTCTATCATTCAAGTCATTAATGGCGAGAAACACTACGTCACGCCACTCACATGGTCTGGCTTTTGGAAGTGGGCATTGAATGACTATGATGTGATTGGTTATGTGATCTCTAGCGCGACAGAAAGTAATGCAGAATCAAAATTAATCACAAAGAACCCTGATGGTTCAGACATCCAAATCAAACTTACTGCGGGTGGCTTTTTCGGCTCTAACCTTGAACGACACATTTACTCAAAATTTGGCAACGTCCTAACAAGCAACTCTTACTTTGTTCTTGATGACAATATGTACCCATACTACGTTACATACAAAATCAAGCCTGAAGTCGGATTTGATAACTACCTGCCTGATGGAGCGTTTATTACAGACCCTCAGACAAAAGAAGTGACGTATTACGCTCAAGAGGATATCCCTGATTTTGTTGATACCAGCGCCTCAGAATGGGTACTTCTAGAGAATGTTGATAAGTGGGGTAGTTTACGAGAAGGCTTCACTGAATCACTAGGCTCAAAAATTGAACTTAGCGCAACGGAGTTTAATGGTAAAAAAGACCTGTTCTTCATTGATGCCGCGAACACTAAAAACGGGACTGCATTCTTTACGGGAATGGAAAATCCAAAGTCAGCAGGTAAGTCACTATCAGCGATGCTGTTTGTAGACAGCAAGACCCTTGAAACATACATCTATTACCCGACTAAGGAAGCGCAAAGCGAAACAGCGGTACTTGATTCTGTACGCTCAGCACTGGGTAATCTATCTGACAAGTGGTCGCCAACACAGCCAATTCCTTACCGAATTTTTGGTGAAGAAGATGTATGGCTGACCCCAATTGTGACTAGCGGTGGCACTAGCCGTAAAGTTGAGGCTTATGCTTACACGAAAGTGTTCAGTACTGAAAAATCGGTATGGGATAAAAAGCTCTCAAACGCCACTACAAAGCTTTTAACTGTAAGTAGTGAATCAGGTCAAATCTCTAATGAAGAATCGTTAGAGCCTGTTTCTGGAAGCCTGAGAACCATTTACTTTGTAAACGACAATGCTTATCTCACTCTTGACTCACAAACTAAGGTCATTGAGTGTAACCACCAAAGCGTCATTGAATGTCGCGGTGTTAAAGTCGGTCAGTGGTTAGACTTTAAAGCCATGAAGAAATCAGACAAAGAATTTGTTCTGCTTAACTTCACTAAAAACCCACTAGAGCAATAAAACTAAACAGCCTCTCATTATGGGAGGCTATTTTTTCCAACCAGGAAACACAATCATGATCATCAAAGCTATCGCATTTATCTCTGTAGTCGCTCTATTCGCCCTTTACTTCAATCTACAGAGCATCCACACAAAGAACATGCTAGGGCATGACTAAGGGTTATTTGAGCCGTACAGCTTAATTTCAATCGGACACACTATATAAAACCTGAATTTTCGCAGTTCAGGTTTTTTTACGGTTATTTAAAAATAATTCTTGATTGTCCCTTTTTTGTCCTGCATACTAAGACCATAAAAAGGGACAAAGTGGTTCACATTATGTTTTTAAATTCAATCTTAGCAATTGCCAATGTTCGCGTTCGTCTAACACCTTCACTGGTAGAAGACATCTGCAAGCTTGCTGGCACAGACAAATTTTCAAAAGCGCTACCAAACCTGGAAATCGCTATCAAAACCGTTAGCGGCATTCTTGATGATATCAATCGCGGCTGCAAAGTCTACGTGGTCGATGCTGAAGGGAATAAAGGTAAAATTTCATTCGATGTTCAATGCGCACTTGGTGACGACGAAGAAGATGAGAACGCAACTGTGCGTAATCGAATCACGAAAGGTCTAGCAAACGACATCATTACGCTCGCTGAGCGCATGGGCTTTAAACGTAAGGATGGGAAAGCAACAACCATTTCCAACGCACTGCCATATCTACATGCAGCAATCATCATCGCTGAAGACCTAAAAGAAAGGCTTGATAACGGGACTAAGTTCTACTTAGTTGAACCAAACGGTGAAAAATACATTATGCGTTTTTTTCAATAAAGCAAGATAGGACATTAAAAGCGCACACGATGGAAAATTCAGAGACCCGAGGCAGAGGAACCAATCGTTAATCCCTTGCTCTGCAAGGGCAATATCAATAGGTCGTCTTGTTTCTTTGGTTTTTACATGCTGGTTATCAAAATGGCGCTACGTAATTACAACCGTGAAGATCTAACGCAATTCGCGCTAGATTACTTCCTTAACTAACAGCAGAGAGTAGATACCATGAAATCTCATGCAACCATTACTATCAACACATCCATTAATGGCATCGACCCTCATAAGTTTGTGGTAAAACATCCATTCTTATTTGAATGCCAGTATGAACATTCACACGTAGAAAACGGTAAAACCCAATACGTGTTTAATCTTACTGTAGACACGACCCAAACGTTAGACGTTAAGCGTCAGGAAGTCACTGTAACTCACCCTGATTACGAAGTGAAAAGCCAGGATGTTGATGTTAAGACCAATAAACAGGTTTACCTTGTGATTTGGCATACAGATGACAATGAAGCCCGTAGCTCTCTGGTTGAGTCAATTGATGCTCATAGCGCATGGGGTAAGGTAGCTACGGATTACGAAGCTAAATACGGTCTTTCTGAGGATGAGGATGTTTACCTCGAACACGTTAAGTCTCTGGCTGAATTACACGAAGAATCAGGTATCGCCTTGGTCAAGGCTAACTAAGTCCAGTAACTAACTCAATTCATACTGATAATAAGGGCTGCTTTGTGCAGCCTTTTTTATTGAATTTAATAATTAAATACTGTACTTCACCACTAAATTGTGTATAATTAAAAACATAGAGAGTTAACGCTCTTACTAACCTAAAAGGGGAGTGGTTATGCTTCAAAGAAAGTGCTGTCATTGCGCCACAATCATGCATGTTCAATCAGACTTTTGCTCAGAAAAATGCAGTGATGAGTTTGATGAGTACATGAAATCAGAAATGGGTTGCTCTGATACTCAAGAGCAAGCGGAATCAAACGAGGAAGCATCATGAGCCGAGTTAAACTTACAGTAGATACCGTGGATATGGTTCATGTCGAAATTGACGGGATCGACGCGGGGGTTTTCGATAACATCGACGGAGGGAAATACTCTTGGTTCCCATGTCGAACAGATCAGCTTTCAGGCAATCACATTATCGAAATTGGCAAGGCTCTGAATGAATACAACAAACAGCAAAACCAACCTGTTTAAGTGTAAAATTTAAGCCTAAACCCATAATGACGTAATCATTTTTATTTGCTTAATTAATTAAATTGTTTATTTCGATTTTTGTTTGTGTATAATTTCAGCAAAATGACAAATAAAAATAAGCGAATGAACATGAATTATATAAAAACTCTAATACTTTTTGCATCGGTACTCATACTTTCTGGCTGCGCTGACTCTATGAGCTTTCAGCAAGCCAGTGAAGCAACCCAAGTAGGTTTTTTCTATGGGTTCTGGCATGGAGTCATCGCGCCGTTGGCATTCATTATCTCGTTGTTTGATGAAGATGTCGCGGTATACGCCATTTACAATAACGGTGCATGGTACGACTTTGGTTACATTCTTGGCATAGGTGGTTTTGCAAAAGCATGTGATGAAGGAGTGCAAAGCAAATAGGACTAAAGCATGAAACTGACAAAAGCGCAATCAAATCAGCTAAATGACACCAAAATCGCGGGAAGATAGCGCTCGTATAACAAAAATGCTAGCGCGTAGCTCCGTCCTTTAGGTCGGAGGAGCGAGCACTACTTGGAGTCACGTTTAAGCTTTTCTTCGCAGGCTTGCTTTACCCAAGCCGCGAATGGTGTTTTGCCTCTAGCTTTGTTAATTCGCTCTAGCAGGTCGCCAAAGCGTATTTGCTTTCTGTCTGTATTATCGCGTTTCTTCTCTTGCAATGGTACGTACCGTTAGTTAATATCTGGTACGTACCTTATCACTGAGTTGTTATCGTGAAAATAGAAAAAACCTACAAATTCAAATTAGAACCAACGTCAGAGCAAGCTGAAAAACTGGCTCAAATGGCGGGGTGTGGACGTGTGGTTTTCAATGATAGCCTTGAGTATGTTCTTAACATCATTAAAAAATCAGTGACAATCACGGACAAAAAGGTGCTTTATAAGCACCTCAATGATTTAGCTTTCAAAGACCGCAAGTTGCTTAAAAAGTCTTTTCCTAATTCTGCTTTTTTAAACAAACAATTAACGTCATGGAAAAAGCTCAATCATCGGTTATGGTTAGATAATGCGTTTACGGATTGTTTGCAGCAGCGCCAGCGTGATTTTGTCAAAGCGTTGGATGAATGGTCGAAAGGGAAGCGCGGATTTCCCGTATTTAGGGCACGAAAAATTGCTCATCACTCAACAATGCGGTTTCCTGCACCTAAAAAACAGATAAGCATTCAAAATAAGCACATTAAATTACCTAACGGTCTTGGCTTGGTTCGTTACCGAAACAGTCAACCTGTTATTGGTGAATTGCGCAACGCTACCGTATCGCTTAATGCCGTTGGTGAGTGGTATATCTCTATTATGTGTTTGGTTGAGATTGAGCTACCAACGCACGTACAGGGTGAAATGACAGGTATAGATATGGGTATCGCCAAGAACATGACCTTATCCACTGATTTTTGTGGAAATGAGGGTGTTTTTGAGGGTATCCATTCTTTCAGGGCTTATCAAGATAAGATAGCCATCGAGCAACGCAAATTATCTCGAAAGGTGTTGGGTTCAGAGAACTGGAAGAAACAAAAACTCAAAGTAAGCAAGCTGCATCAACGCATTGCCAACATTCGCAAAGACTACCAACATAAAGCTACATCTGAAATCAGCAAGAACCACGCAATGGTTATCTGTGAAGCTTTAAAAGTTGCAAACATGAGCAAATCAGCAAAAGGTGACAGCGAAAATCACGGCAAGAACGTAGCCGCTAAATCTGGGCTGAACAAGTCCATTCTAGATCAAGGTTGGCACGAATTACGCCGCCAGCTTGAGTATAAGATGCGCTGGAAGGGCGGGATTTATGGAGAAGTAAATCCACGCAATACCAGCCGTGAATGTGCTTCCTGTGGTCATACTGAAAAGGAAAACCGCAAAACTCAGGCAGAGTTTATTTGCCAGTCCTGCGGTCATTCAGATAATGCCGATAAAAACGCTGCTAAAGTGATCTTAAATCGCTATTTACGCGAGTTAGAACAAGCGGCATAAGCAATTAATCAGGTTCGGGCAGAGCCGTAGCGTCTGTGAAGTGAATTGCATTAGTGATCAGCAGCAGAAAGTTGATGATAGAGTGATTTGTCATCGCCTGTATTCAGGAATCACCGTCCTTCAGGGCGGTGAGCATGTCAATGAAATATGTTAAAGCAACTTTGGAAGAAAAAGGGCGAATTCTCGCCCATGTATTCGAATGCTTTCTCTTTCTTCTCGCTTTTCATTCCTATCGGTAATTCGAACCAAATAAGAAATCGGGAATACAGCAGTTCGGGCAGTACAGCGCATTACCCACGCGATAAGGATGATTGTCTGGTACTAAATGAATTACCATGCTTAACCCTCCTTATTGCTTCCGTTGCGTTAATGAATCCATTCAATAACAGAGAAACTACTATTAAAACCAAGCTTATGCAGTTCATTTCTAACCTTGTCTTTTGCAAGGCTATCACCCCAATATTCTTTGTTGATTTGCGTTTTCTCAAACTCAACAATTCGATCATGACGGTTGTCTTTATGGCGAGTTTTGCATGATACTTTTGCACCTGTTACATAAATTGCCGTTTCCATATCGATCCCCTGTTTTTCCGTTACCAACTTACATTAACCCAAAAGGGAACATGAAAATATCCTTTTTATATATAAACGAATAAATTCCTATGCTCCCTTTCGCATGAAATTTGTCAGCTTATAGTTGCGCGTCACAAGCGTTGCAGCAATCCGAGTCATCAAGGCAATCATAACGACCACCAGACAGATCTACTGAACCATTCGACTCGAAGCACTCGTCTTTACCTTCATACTGACCAGAAACAACAACATCATCGTCATCGTCTTTACTCACATATGTGCGACTAACGCTATCTTCCTGAGTTAGATCAGCAAAGCAGTTTGGGCATCGAGGCTTATCATCATCGACCCACACACCTTCTGGACTCATCAATACAGGCTTAAATGCCGATTTCATGTAGTCTACCATTTCAGGCTTGTCTGAATTCGACCAATGCTCAATTACCTCATGCATTTGACGTTCGGTACAGTAGTATTCAGCCTGACCACTAGAACGTAAACAAAACGCATGATATCGCTCAGCATTAACAATTTTGAAGCTGTGAACAAGATAAGCCCACTCCCATTGAGTAAGAAATAGGGAGGCTGAAAGCCATACATTCCCATTATTTACGAATAAATCAACAATATACTCACTGCCGCAAAGGTCTTTTTGTTCTGAACCATGCATCTTCAGATCACTAATAAGGTATTCAGCACCTAAAATAGAAAAACCATAGAGAGTTTCTTTATATCGCTTTTCAAGAACTTCACGAGCATCCTGGCTTGGATGAATGTAAATCGTATTTTTTACATTAAAAGTAGCGACCTTTTGTTCAATAGGGGTTAGCGAATCAGTTTTCATGGTGCCTCTTAAATGAGTAGTTAACTTTTATGTTTTCATTATACATAAACAGCAACAAGAGTAAATGTATTTTTTAATTATTAAATTATTGACTGTCAGATTAATGAATGTATAATTAATTACAAGTTAAAGAGTTCAACCATTGGGTATTCAAATGACTGAAGAAAACAAAGAATTACTGCACAAGCATTTTCGCATGGGACGCGGCAAGTACCGTCTTATCAGTATCTGGTCAGCGCCATCAAAAGCAGTGCTAGAATCAAACCCAATGGGCTACAACAAAATGATGGCTGAGCGCCCAAAATGCTGCAACATGGTTTGTGACCACTGCGGCACAGGGATTATTCATCACTTTATCCTTGAAGATGAAGACAAAGAGCGATTTAGCGTAGGTTCAAGCTGCATTGAAAAGCTCGGTCAATATGACTTAGTGACTGCCGCTCAGAAGATGGAAAAAGAGCGTCAACGTCAATTACGCCAGGAACGTGCAGAGAAAAAACGTGCGGAACAACACGCGAAGTACGAAGCTGAAATTGAAGAGCAGCGTAAAAAGAACGGCGGACTAACCGATCATGAAGTGTTGATTGAAGAGCGTAAGCAGCGTGAACTGGATAACAAAGAGAAATACAGCGAACTGTCAGCTCCAATCGTTGCGCTTCTTGAAAAGGCTGGTGGCAATTTCTGTTCTGATATGGCTGACAACCTACGAAACGGCTCTATTCCTTCAGGTGGCGCTAAGAGAATCGTTATCGAAGTAATGACTAAACAGCACACTGGTGCTCGTAAGAACAGCAAAGCTTACAATGCCGCACATCCAGAAATGGAAGCGTTGTTTGAGTCGGTAGAGGCTGAATTCAAAGTCATTAGTGAAGCGCACTATGCTTACCTGCATAAGTCATTTGGCTTCAACTCATAAAAACTTACACCCAATTCTGTTATATGCCCTATAAAAAGGGCATTTCATAATTCAATTTAGGAATTTAAACCCATGACAACTTTAACCTTAAATGAAAAACTCCTTACGGTTCTAGCCGCTCTTAAAGCAAAGCAAAAACTAGCCGTTATTGAATGCTCTATTGATGGTTTCTCAAGTGACTGGCGCAAGGTTTTGAAAGATTACTTTTTCAAACAGCTTTCAGATGAGCTAATTGAAGAGGTTGGATTGAAGAAAAATGAGTTTTGCCTAATGGCAGTTGAGCGCTTAGAAATCCCTGAAGAGTGGATGTTCACTAAGAGCACAGAACTAGATCAGTTCAGCTTCTCTTACTAAAAACAATGCAAATAATTAGAGCCGCACTTAGCGGCTCTTTTAATGCTTAATAAAGGATTGTTTTGCTAGAGTCCTTACGCAGCAACGGATTCACGCCTAACCTCATCCTCTAACGATTCACCCATAACAATCTCGAAATCAGTGAACAAGGCGATAGGTCTAGATGCTCGACCTTGCTTTTCCACACGAACAAAACCTTTAGAAGAAAGCGATTTGATTGTGTGAGACAAATTGCTAATACTACGACCACTAAGCTCTGCAAGCTCAGTAAGGTTATTAGGCTTTTCTCTATCCATTAGGATAAGCAGCTCTACATTTTCTTTGCATAGTAGCTGAGAAACGGCTGATAAAGATGCAAACCAGAATTTAGGCGTATTCTCTTTTTGCTTAGCCACTCCTTTTACAACATTAATCATGTGCTTACGGATTAAATCTTCTGACATAACACCGATGCGAGCTTTCATAATTTACCTTCTCTCAATTACAGCTATCGTTTTATCTATAGCCTCAAAAAAATCTTCAAGGAGCTTCTGGCAACTTTCAAATTCATACGGAACTCCCTTGTCACTAGCCGTTCGATGCTTATGATCGTACTCTTTGCGCTTTCCAGAGTATTTCGACCTTTTGGGAGGTTTTATACCATGAGCATTGTCGAAGCCAAGGATTCGCGTCCCATACTCATTGTGCAATGTGAGGTTATATCTAATCCCATGAGGTATATTCTCACTTTTTGCAACGCTCCAAGCCTCAATCTTCCACCAATACCCATCATCTCTAACCATCGTTTGACCGTGAAAATCAAGAAGAATATCTATGCCGTTATCATCCATACAACCCCTTACTTATGACCTAATCATAATATAGTTTTCCCGCTTTGTAAAATTTCAATCGAAATTCCTGTTTGGCTCTTACAAAACAATAAGATAGCTACATATAGACTAAACAATAACTGCCACTATATCAATTATAACCAGATGCAAAAGAGCCGCTTTCTCTTGCGGCTCTTGCTTTGAAATTGCTTGTGGTTGTTATGGCTGCTCAGAAAGGTAGCTGTCAAGCGCTTCACTACCTCCAATTAGCTTACCACCTATAAACACCTGCGGAACTGTAGTCGCGCCTGTAATCGCTCTTAGGCTCACTGTGGTGGCATCCTTACCCAAAACAATCTCTTCGTACTGCAAACCCGCATCAATCAGCGCTTGCTTTGCTTTTACGCAGAAAGGGCAGCTAGGCTTTGTGAATACCGTGATCGACTGTGCAACCTTGTAGTCTGGGGCAAGGTACTTAAGCATAGTATCCGCATCAGACACTTTGAATGGGTCGCCTGGCTCATTAGGTTCAATAAACATTTTCTCTATTACGCCATCTCGAACCAACATTGAGTATCTGTGCGAACGCATTCCAAATCCTAAGTCGCTTTTTTCAACTAGCATTCCCATGCCTTTTGTGAATTCGCCATTACCATCAGGAACAACTTTAATGTTATCCGCTCCCTGATCCGCTTTCCAAGCGTTCATCACAAACGTGTCGTTAACTGACACGCAAAGAATATCGTCAACGCCATGCTCTTTAAAAACAGTGTATAGCTCCGCGTAACGGGGCAAGTGCGAGGAACTACATGTCGGTGTAAATGCACCTGGCAAGCTAAATACGATGACGGTCTTACCTTTAAATAGGTCATCAGTGGATACATTTACCCATGCATCACCTTCACGAACAGGGAATACTACGTGTGGCACAGATTGTTTTTCTTTGGACTCAAACATTACTATTTTACCTTTTAATTGATTCTATTTTATTGGTTTACCATTACAGTATCCCAACTAATAAATCAAAGATAAATTCGATTGATTCTATCAAATCGATTGCTCAGACCTATTAATCACCATGCCATAAGAGTAATTTGAGGTTTATTTACTCAATTTTTGCGTGTAAAATTCACAAAAAATAAAGGAATAAACAATGAATAATGAAGATTTTTTCAATCAATTAATGAACTTTTCCACAACGCCAGATACCATATTCTCACTATGTGGCATCACATTACTTGCGGGTTTCGTTTATATGTTACTCAAAGTCATTGTCATACTATTTTATAGCTTTAACAACGCCCCTGAAGAAAGCAACGCTAAGTTCCCTAGCGTATGGATGCCAATTCAAACCGTATTCCTCATGCAACTAATCATAGGTGCAATGAAATTCAGCAGTCAGGATGAGCGATACACGACCATAGGCAATGTGTTTGGCTCAGCGGTTCAGGGCTATCAGGTAGCAGGGCTTTTCATAGCGGTAGTCATCATCTGCCTTGCCATTTCTTTAGCATCTGATGTAAAAACCTTTTTCCAATCCAATAAAAACGAAAAGCGAGCTTAAAAGCTCGCTTGTATTTTTATGGGGTCGGTAAATCAGACTTCGTATTTCAGTACCGCATTTCCATCCTTCATTTCCATTGAAGTAGGGTAAACGCGATCACCATCAAACCATAGTGTTAATGAGGTCTCACTTGGCACCTCTTCAAGCTCAGGAATCATTTCAGCAGCCAACATAGGATCTTGATTTGAGTTTGCCTTGCCCTCTGAATCAAAAATCACATTTAATTCAACAATCTTACTGCTCTCAATTAGGCTAGTGTCCACCATGTATACAGGGTGGTTGGCACTTGAATAGGGTACGTTGGCGTGTACCTCATTCGCGTCATTTTCAACTAAAAATGAGACGAGATCTGAGACATTAATGGACATACACTTTCCTTTTCATCGTAAACAAATAAACTTTTACTTTTTAATGACTCAAATATATATTAATAACATTAAAAGTAAAGAGTATTAATGATTAAAATTGTAGTTAGTCCACCTGTTTTCCTGGTTCTGAATTTGCTCGCTTGATAAGGACTAGCTCGCCCTTGTTAAGCTGACCCCAGTAATTACCGCGCTTGTCATGCACTCGGTAACGCCAATTAACCGCATACTCAGCATTACCGAACAAAAATCGCTCACCCGTTTTTTTAATCTCAATAAGGTCGCCCTCATTGAAAGCGACCTCTTCTCTTAGAAAGTTAGGATTTTTCATTAAACCTAACCTTGAGCTTCGATATTATGCGCAGCCCATACCGCTAAGGCTTGCAACTGCTTTGGCGAGAAATGACCATCGAGATGCACTTTTCCTTTTTCAAAGTCACCCACATCAAGCTCGCTATCCGCTTCCCTGTCAAAGTGAATGAAGTTATCAGAGCCTTTTAACTCAGCATCTGACACAACGGAGCATTCATTTTTCAGGATGGCTACAGCCTCATCATAAGTCATGTTTTCCATTCCAATTCCCTTTTAGCTATTAGCTGCAATGATTTCTTCAAGTTTACACTTAATCAGTTGATTAAGTGATGGTTCAATTGGCTTCTCTCTGTCACTTAGCTGTTCTTTCAGCTTGTTAATGGCGCGAGTACGGTTTTTCTCACGAGTATTGAACAAGTAGTTAAGCGGTTTCGGTGCCGCTTGAAACGCCAGGGAGATACCAAAGCCTACCAGATCGCAAATATGCGGTGCGCTCAGCTCCAGTTTTTTCAGGTACTCTTGAGCCATGAGAGGGGTAAGCTCTTTATCCATCACTGATTCAATCAGGGTGTGCAGAGCCGCTTGAGTCGAGTGCTCATTCTGGAAATTATCGACATGTAGGAACACATCGAATGCCTGCTGATTGTTCTCGACAATCAGCTCAGGAATAATTAAGTTAATTTGCATAAGCTACTCAGTTCACTTTATTTATTGACAGATTTTACCATAAATATCATTAATTTACAATATATCAAGCGTAATGATTATCATGAACCAATAGGTAAATGAGAGGGTAGAGCGACCCACTTATTGATCGCTCTCAATACATTACTCGTTATCCATCTCGATTTCGTAGAGCATATCAAGCGCATCCTTGTCGAAACCTTCTGCCACCAGCGTATCCATATTGGTATCTGGCTCATTGAAAAGGCGACATAATGCGTTGTGGTACAGCTCAATCACATTATCATTGACCTCAAGACTTAAACGCTCCAATACCTTGCGGATAACCTCGGTTTCTTGCTTATTAACGCTCATAAAGTTTCCTTTATTGATTTGATAACCTTTGATTATTATTATACATAAGCAAGGTCAAAATGCAATAATTTAATCATTAAAAACTCACAATCGCTGAGCATGTAGCCCAGCGGTTTAGTAGAGCAATTTTAATCGCAAGGGAACGCTGATAGGGCTAGGCGTATTTTTCTAGCAAATCTGCAAGCGCACCATTTTGTTTGTACTCTTTGAGCTGTTCAAAGCTAATCTGAGTACCACCAAGATCGGAGGTGTTATTCAAGCAGCTAATCGCATTAAAACCAAGTTTGTGCTTGCGTAGGTAAATGTATGCCTTAGAAAAGGATAGTGGTCGAGAAGAATCCTTTAGGTAATCATCTAGCACACTAAGGAAAGATTGCTTAGAGAAGCGGTAATCACCTTTTAACTCAGTCTCAAAAATCGAAATGATTTCATCGATGTCAGATTGAGCCAGCTTTGTTACGTCCAAAACTAGCGGTAGAGAAAGATATGAGCGATCCATTTTCCAAGCCTTTTAGTTGGTTATTCATGTATTTCTTATTTTCTATTATACATGAATGAAGTCACTGTACAATAATTTAATTATTAAAACTTATTTCTTGCCATCATTGAAATGTCAGTGAAATATCAACGAAGTACACCCTAATCAATCCTTAATAATCCTACAACTTTATTGACTGTTTCATGTGAAATTGGTAACTTGTTACCGTTCTCTATGCGATGTGTGAAAGAAAACATTGTTTGAACATGGTCACTGACCTGCCGCTCTCACTATGGCGAAACAAACTAATGAAATACCCAACTTAAACAATTGCACCTTTCACCATGTGCTTTTGTTGGTAATGAGAGCAACCAAAAGAAAAAGCGCGAAAAATTGAAGGATGACAATATGTTTTATTCCAAGCAGCAGCTTAATCAGATCACTGCTCTAGTTTCTAATGCCTTGCAAACAAACCTAT
The DNA here is from genome assembly GCF_033339115.1 of Vibrio sp. 947. NCBI lineage: Bacteria > Pseudomonadati > Pseudomonadota > Gammaproteobacteria > Vibrionales > Vibrionaceae > Vibrio > Vibrio sp. 947. The sequence continues at coordinate 47,697 of NZ_JAWOTX010000007.1, forward strand.
CAAAAACACGCCATAAGATTGCTCAGCAAACAGGGCATAAGAGTTATGAAAGTCTTTATTCCACTTTGCCTGATAAAGAACAATCATCAAAGCCAGCTCTTCAAAGGGATATTGAATATTTTCCTAAGAACTACCTTTCACGCTTAACCGAGTTTGAGTACCCAACTCTTGATCGCAGTGAAATTGCTGAAATCAACGTGCTTACAACAAAAGACATTCAATTACTGTTTCAAGGGTTCATTTTTAGAGATCCTGATTGGGCGCTTAATAAGCTCGTGGTTGAAAGAATCCCATTGTACTACGATAACTATGAAAATCTTGATGCTGATAGCGTTTCAATCATGAGTGCGACCATTTTACCTGTCAATCATATTGCTCATGATGGTTCAAAACCCGTTTCTCAGATTAAACATGGACGGGAACACTATTACGGAACTTTTGCCCAGCACTTAAAATCTTCATTGGTGTTTAATGATAAAAACATGCTTCTGTCAAATCGTGATTTCTGCCAGGACTTGATTCTTTTTGGTTCAATTAAACAGTACAATTTCTTCTGTGAAAACCCTGAAATTGTTGTTAAGCACGAACTAGAAAACGAGTTACTTGTAAGATACATCGCTGAGCTAACCTATTCATCCACTTATGAAAAAGGCTCGATGTTGAGCTTTGGTTACGACATTAGAATTTTTGACGCGTACAAGAACGGCGAGACGCAGTTTTCTGGTGATATGGATAATCCTGCTAGTATCAACCATATCTCTCATCTATCTTCTCTCGCTGTATTTATGCCGCGTGATACAGAATGGAATATTTACCTTGAAGAAGAAGTTTTTTCGACGCTAAAGACACCGCCTGTTGATTTGTGTGATACGGAATTCTTTACACTATTTATGAGCGCCTTAGATGAGAATACTTCCCATTATTTTACTAACTTACTATTACCTCTTAATGGTGAAGAGTATTTCGGCAGATACGAACAATCATATCAGGTACATGCGCTATTCGATAAAAGCTACACCCCAGAAAAACAAGAAGTCGCTGTTCTCTATCATGGTAACTGGGTAGTTCAAATGCTAAGTAAAGTCTTTAACAGCTCAAATTTCTCTACCGACATCGGATTCATTCTTGATTTGTTAGAGGCTTTGGAAAAAAACAAGCTCGATGTTGATAACAACAAAATCACCGAATTCTTATGCTCAACGTTAACAGATAGAACTTTTATTGAAAGCAGCGATTTCTTTTTCTCATTGGACATTAAAGCAGATCTACCAGAACATTTTGCGTTACCAATCATTTCATATTTGGCTTTTAACGTATGCGAGGTACATCTTACTCATGTCTGGAACAATCAGAAACGGATTCAACACTTACTCTCTAATCTGGATGATCGGGTGCTGGATCTTCATTTCGATTTATCGCTATACCTAGAGCCTAACGATTATGACAATGACAATACATCTGAAGAATTGATTAAGCACAAATCAGCCCGTTCAATGCTAATTCATACTCTGAAAGTACATAACCAGCGAGCTGGCAAATAGCAGTTGCTCTCGTCTCATGGCAATAAAAAAGAGAGAAGGGGAAGCCTTTCTCTCTTAACTGCTCAATTAGCTATCTATCACGCCTTACGAGGCTTAACCAACTTCAACTGCCCGATACCCAGCTCACCTCCATCAAATGAAATGCAGAACTGCACACCGATTGGAACCGTGTATTGTTTAAACATACTGTTATTCATAATTAAGAATCTTACAGGCTCTTCTCTAAGATGATTAGGCAGAGATTTCAAAGTCTCAATGGCTTCCTTCCAGTATAGGATTGGGTCAGCAGCCGCATTCATTGTTGTTGCAACTTGGTCGAACCAATTCATCTGAGATTCGTAATCAATAAGGTAAGAGGAAATAGTGATTACACCTTCATTCAAAAGCATATCGGAACAAACTAAAAGCTCTTGATTTTGGTTTGGCATTAACGCACTGTTTGTCAGAAACACAGGCTGATCTTCAATCCCTTCACCCATCTTGATAAGGTCGTTATAGGTGAACGAACCAAAGTTATTGTGCATTGATTGAATACACCGCTGTAAGCGAGACTCTTCAGTAGGAGAGACGCACGATAGGATCTCGCTATTAAAGCTCAGAAGTCGCACTTTGCTCTTGCTAAGGTCAATAGTTTTGCTGAATTTGCCATCAACCCATAACGTCATAGAGTTTCTTGAAATAGACGCTTCAAAGGACACATGGTCGAGATACCCATCAGGTAATTGCTCATCACTATGGACGGTAATCACTTTCCCCTTAGAAAGCGCCGTTGCAGCAGTGCATACGTGAAGCTCAAAACCATTATCCATATTGTATTGAAGGTGATTTACAACGAATTCCTCATTACCCACAAGCACAGAGAAACAATATTCTCTATCATGCTCTGACTCTTCGATGAGGATGGTCATCATGCAAGAAAGCAATTCGAGAGTGATGTCATACGGATCATACTCATAAATACCAGCTTCAGTTCGGCACTCACTCTCAGTAAATTCGAACACTTCAGGAAGCTGCATAGACTCAACGAAGCTCTTTTCTGTCAGCTTTCCAGAGGCTTTCACCAGGCTAGCACTCGCCGCGTTTGTGGATGAGAACCCAAATAGCTTAGAGGCAATGACTTGCCCTTCAGACAGGGACTTGAGAGACAGACTTGTCATTAAACGCTTAGAAAGCGTTTTGAATGCATTTACATACATAGGGATACCTTAATATCTATGAAACGATGCCTGCTACCAGCTTCAAACACCGCATCAATGAAATTAAGATACAAGTGGCTTGATAAATATTAATTGAGATTTGGGACGCGGTAATCCGCTATAAGGTAGCTATCCTGCGTTTCTCAATGACGCTGATATAAGACTACCACAAGCCATGATTTATTACTATGAAATAATCTCTAAACAGTAAAATAATCGATATATATATCATACACTTTCATTTATTATCTATTTTTGATTAAAACGTATTGACTCTGCGCACTATCTATATATAATGGGCTTATCGTTGAGAAAGGCACTGCAAACGGGCAGATAGCTGGCAACGTAGGTTCAGAATCCCCTGCCACCTTCATAGGCAAAATTCGTAGCAGTTAATCACAATTTTTAAATACATAATTTTCTAATGGCGATTAACGACAAATCACTTAAGAAGGTAGAGTGTCCGACACTTTAAAAGTTAATTGCTGATTGTGGAGAATTACCATGTTTAAAAATGCAGATCACGCAAAGAAAGCGACTAAATCAATTTTCGATTTCTCTAAAGCTAACCCTAAAGCCAAACTCTCAGAGTTCCGCGAGTTCCTGGCTTCTAAGTTAAGCTACAATACGTTCCATGACCTCCTAAACAACGTCTCTGCACCTCAAGAGGCGAAAGAAATTCCGCTTTTAGGATTGCTCTCTGGTGATTACGCCGTACAGGTAAATAACACATCATTTGGCAGAGTCTTTATCATGCCTGACTCCATTGTAATTAATTATGATGTTGAGATTGATAAGAATGGCTTGTTTACTGATGAAAAATCACTAACGATTCCCCTAAGCCACATCAATAAAGCGAAGATTTTTGGCTCAAAGGTATTCCTGAAAGATGATTGCGATGAGCTGGTGGAGCTTGTTATCTACCTACCAATGAATAGCCATCAAGTTAAAATCACTACCAATCATGACCTAATCACTGTCAGGAAGTCTCTGGATAGTGGAGAAACAGAAGAGTACAGCTTCAGCAATGATCGCTCTGGTGAGCACATGGCAAAAGATCTATTCAAAAAACTCTTAGCGTCGTCAGTATCGAACTTTGATGAATACAGCAATGACGACATTGATGCTCTATGGAAAAGCGGCAGTGAGTCATTTTGCGCAGGTAAGATTGAGGTTGTCTACGAACTGGATTCTGATGATGACATTCTATGTAAAGGCGAATTAGCTGAGATTCAAATTGAATTTGATATTGAATCAGCATCTGTTAGTCAGATGGTGCATATTATTAATGACAACTACGATGAAGACTCAATTATTGACGGGTTAGAGGATGGTTCACTTAGTACAACGACTTGGCATGGAAATGGAATTCCTGAAATTACCATTACCGCTACAGGTGAGGTTGTAGGCATTATTCTGTCACAAGAGATTGAAGGCCATTACGACGAGTTTCGTTAATAAGAACTGAATACCAAAAACCAATTTAAAAAGCGTGGCTCTTGAGTCACGCTTTCTTGTTGCCAGTTCGATGTAATAAAAGGGCTTATCAACGATGAATAAGCGCCTATTACGACTTCCTAAGCCCACTCATAATCTTTTCAAGCGTTACACTTGCAGCTTTGTTCGCTTGCGTTGCAGCAACGTCATGAACATTAGAACCGATATTGCTTTGAGTCCAGATCACACCTGCGGTGAATAAACGAATCTTTTCTATTACCTCCGTGCGATTATCAAGACTAAACAGTCGTTGTGCGTCCATATTTAGGATGTGCGTCAGAAACGGCTCAGAAACAACCCCAAGGAACTCCATTGCCATTCTAAACTCACGGTTCGAGTCAATGGTGTAACCCTCTCTAACGTACTGCACACGTTCGCTTAGCTGCTCCATAGCTTTCTTGTATAGTGCCTTAACAAGCGGCTCTCGATAGAACATGCTAAATTCATTCGAAATAGATACGATTTCACGCAGACGAAACTCAAGCTGTGTGAGGTTGTTGATTTGCTGAATGCTATCTTTATTGCCCTCAATAACGCCAGGCAATTTAGCCTCTAAGAACTCACTTTCAAATGGCTGGTATTCTTCTTGTAGCACTTTAACGTACTCACGCGCCATCTCAATCGTCACTAAAGGGTGATCAACAAACGTCATGTACTCATTCGGACTGGTTTCATCTACTTTATTCACGCTTACTCTCTCATAAATTCGCATTCATTTTAACAAATAATATCAATGATTTTACTATTTACCTAGCACTTTACGCACATTGTAATTCACGAATTAACCAATAAATCATTTAGAAATTAATTTAATTTTAATTATTAAATTATTGACTTTTGAATCGTGCGCATGTATATTAACTACAAGTGGAAACGCAATCCAAAACGAATTAGTAAAGGGCATCACCATGAAAAACCAACAACCATCAAGCACTACTAGCCAACCTGAAATCACTCACATCTGGTTTCACAACTCTAAAAAGCGCGTATGGGATACACCACTTGATGAGCGTTGGGAAAAGCAATGGGAGAAGCTGGAAGTTGTTGGTGAGAACAACCGCAGTTACATCCTAAGCAACGGTGCGAAAGCCCCTAAGAAGCAAGAAAATATCAAGCTAGGCACTTTTGCTTACTCAGACGAGCAGCTAAAAGAAATCATCTGGCACCACAATAACAACCGCAAAATCGCTGAAGAAATCAAAGATCTTGCTGGTGGAAGCATCGAACTGACTCGCGAGCTAGAAGCTCTACTTGCTAAGTACAAAGGCTAGCAAAATCTTTCTTGGTAGGGCATGATTCACTATCATGCCTTACACCATTCAAAATCAGTAACATCAGAGGACAATAGGAGTCAACATGGCTGTCACTCAACACGAAAGAATTAAGTACACTCTGAGCTTCCAGGAAGCGCTTGAGCAGGTAATGGACGGTAAAGGCTGGGCGCAAGGCGAACAGTTTGCCGATGGCATTATCATGATGGAAAATGGCGGTATGTTCATTGATGGTCGTGATTACCTACACGCTCATGACTTTAAAGCTGAACGCGGCAACCAAAAGTCAGACATTCAGATCACTAAGAACTTGATGATGCAAAAGTTCCGCATCGTAAGCACTCAAGCGGACGCTGAACGCAAAATCAGCTAATCCCATGCCTATCTCAAACACCGCAAGCAATGTAGGTGACTGGACGTTTGCCGATTTAGACGACAATGCCAGAACTGAATTTGTTTGCGGTGGTTGCTATTATCTCGCTGTAACCCTCCACAAACTCACTGGTTATCCGATTTACGCGGAAATCGATGGTGATGACTTTATCCATTGCTGGGTAACTGACCCTGACGGTAACGCTATCGACATCAATGGGATTCATAACGGGAATTGGGCAAAGACCCCGTACTCTAGCGCAACCCCTAAAGGCTCTATCCTCAAGTACCACGCTCTCGACACCTTGGATAATACCGATCTACTTGAATGGGCTAGAGACTTGGTATTAAGCCACCCATTACACTTCAACCTAAGATAAAAATAGCTGGTTTTTAATAATTAAATTATTGACCTCTAATCTCAACAATGTATAATTGTAAACAATTAAGGGGGTAGGGCATAGCCACTATCTGAACCCAATTCAATAAAGAGGCTTATCATGGCTACACAAAAAGAAGTAATGTTCCTAAAAAATCGCGGCGCAGTAGAAATTTGTCAGGCGTTTGGTCGTGAACTAGATCAATACGGCGAGCTAAAAACTCGCGGTGAAGAAAGCATTGATGCATTCGTTACAGCTATCAACGCGCAGATTAAAGGCGATAAGAAAGCCTCTTAATCCATCCTTATCTTTAACTATTTTATTGACTTTTTATTCTTGTTTTGTATAATCAGGGAAAGCCCAATAAATAACAAAGGTTATCGCATGGAACGTCAATTAAAGAAAAGTCAGCCGCGTAAAGTGAAAGCGAAACAGGTAGTCCTGGCTAGCATCCTACTGGTTGGGCTGACCACTGGCAGCATTAGTGTTTACAAGGACTTTTGCGACTTTAAAGAGAAAGCTTGCGCTGGCTTATTGCAAGGCATGTAAACGGAAATATTGGTAACAAATAATCATGAGCAACACACGCATTAATCTTTCTGATTTGAAATCAGCAAGACTTCGTACCCTATTTACCTCGCACCTAAGAGGCGAAGCACTTGGCTCAACACTTTTCAATCGCGGCTATGTTTTGCACGAAAGAAAAGCTGAAACAAAAGCAGCCCTTGATTTTCTTGAGCCTGCTGCAAATAAAGAAAAGCTTAAATTAGCGTTTCTTTTCCTAAAGCCTCTGATTGAGATTGCGGCTTATCTAAGTCTATATCTGTACCTAAGCAACCAAGACGGCTCATGGTTGTTTCCAAAGTACGCAGGTCTGGTGACGCTTGCAGCCATTGTAGCCATGACCACTATGCAAATCACTGGCTCTTTGAGCGATAAGACTAACCAAAAGTATTACCTTCCATTTGGTTTAGGTTTCTTGTTTGGCAACCCCTTTTCAGATCTAAAGATCACGTACAGAATCGCAAACCTTGAAGATGAGGTAAGGGAATACAATGAAATGTGCTCCTACCTATCTCAGCACGAACGTACAATGGATTATGTTCGCAGCAACTACAAAGAATTCAACGGAGTCGAGAGAGCATTCGCTGATAACCTAATCAGAATTCGAATGAAAAACTCAGAACAGGAATTATTGATTAACAAGTTTCTTAGCGAAAGCAAAGTTATCGAAGGAACCACAGAGAGCGCACACCATGAGTAACATTATCGATGCAACTTTCGTTTCACAATGGGACGAAGGCAATGTAGAAACAACCTGTAAGGTTAATCTTGAGACTTTAGAAGTCACGGACATTGAGCAGAGTGACGATTCAGAAAACATGATCAACCTGCTTGAAGAAACGGTTGAAGTGACCATCAACGAAAAGTACGAAATCTACCATCCCGACCAAAAGGGCGATAAGTACTTCATCAAAGAAGCAGACAAGGCTCGACTACTCGCCCAAGTCAACGCATAACAGAACCACTCGATACTGGCAGCAATAAGCTGCCTTTATCAATCTAAGTAGGTAATAAGACCTATAACCACCATAAGAGAAAACATCATGCAGTACCAAGAATCCAATAAGACAAGTAACAAAATCACTAAGCAAGATTTAATTGAATTCTGCGCATGGGTAGGTATCTTCGCAGTATGCGTATTCTTTGAATTGCATGACAAGGTAGATGACAAAATCGCAACGCTATCTTTATCGTTTGTATAGAGAAGCAATAGATGATCGTGTATAGGAATAATACATAGGGAAAGACACAACACTTACAGAGAATGAGCTGACCACATCCCTATAGCAATCAGCTTAAATCACATCCTAAGCACGAAGATGAAAAAAAAGGGCAACCATGCCAACTAACTTACTTTGACCGCTTACAGTGCAAATGGGGCGCAAATAGAAAGGGTGTTACAAGTAATACCTATAACACCCCCAAACAAAACTACCTTATCGCTCTAAACCACTCACTGACTTTTCAGGTTCATCATGAATAACGTCATAAGTGATAATCTCCTGGATACCGTTAGCTTCCTCAATATCAATCAAGTCCCTATAGACGTAATCATTGCAAGTGACGTTCATGTTAACCACTTCAAGCACCTTAGCTAGAATATCGGCAGTCTTATCACCATTACACTTAACGTCTTTAATCTCTACAGGGATAATAGCGTTAAGCCTTACATGGTATCCATCCTCACTACCACCTTCATTGATTTCATCGATAATCTCAAAGGTCGATTCTGCCCTTACCACGTTAGACAGGGTAATGTGATCTTTCATAATAGGATGTCTTACCCTTACCATCGTATCAACAATCTCAGATGTCCTATCAAGGATCTCAGCAAACTTATCTTTGCCCAAACCCTTAACACATACTGGTAGAGCAATCTTATATTCACCTGAAAATTTCATCTTACTTCTCTTTTATTATTTATTTTTCTTATTATATCAGTCCAAACCCAACAAATAAAACTCTATTGCTGGTGGATGTTCATAGTACAAGCGATAACAATGAGGATATGGCAGATACAGTATAAGCATTGATTCTCAATGCAGAACCAATTGGCTCTTCTTTACTATGCCTCTATGGTCTCTCATTTAATTAAATTATTAAATTTACTTTTGAGCTTGTTTGTGTATAATAGGGACATTAACAATAAAGCCCAAAGGGGAACGCCATGTCTATTATCACTTTTGAACAACGTCGAGCTAGAATGACTACGCCTGAAGACGTAAACAAAGAAATCAACCTGGCTGCTGCCTATGCCAAGTCCCTACATACAAAGGCTAAGACTTGCCAAGGCACACTAGCTGAAAAGCTGGCTATCAAAGATAATGCGAAGAAAGCTGATGAAGTGACTCGAAAACTTAAGCTACAGTCTTTCGACATCGAAGATGAACTGAGAGCGGAAAGCCTGACTCACTAAGATATAAAGGCTCTAGGTGAACTGGAGCCTGTTTAAGTTACTCGCTGTAGTTTGGCTATAGCGAATACTTGTTTGACACCAATAGAAAAAGACACACCGTGACAGTGTGCCTTTCTCATTAGTGAAGCGTTTCCGCCTCAATGATGTTAATGAACCGTCTTCTTTGAGGTTTAATTGTCAGATCCAGCGTAAGCTCTCCCGAGTTCGCCCAGCGGTCAAAACACCCCTTAGGCTCGCTAAATTCAACCACATTACCATCTCCGATCACACGGAGGTAACGATCCCCAAAATCGACTCGCTCGTAATCCCTATCAACAACAAGCCCAAGCCAAGCGAAAAGCTCGCGTGTGCTCATTTTGGTGTTCTTACGGCAAAGCTCAAAAACACTCATTTCCTGTTTCATACCCTACGTTCCTTTTAATTCAAAATTAAAAGGTCGTTAGCTCAGTGCAGGTACGAGACTCATATTATATATAAAAAAGCCAACGGTCAAGCATTAAATCTAAAGAATTTCAATTTCTAAATAACCACTTACCATTCCTAGAAATGCCTTAAAGTTTCTTTTATGCAAGTTCCTAAGATGCTCAGTGCTGCAATCGTAAAACTTAGCCACCTCAGTCAGACTCCTTGCACCAAGATCCTTTGCAACCTCGCTTGGCAACATGGATTGGTATCCGCGATTTGAGTATTTGAAATCATTTAAAGCCACAGTAGCCACCTAACCATTAAAACAAAAGGAGAGCCGCTACAGCCCTCCTAGTGAACAATCAGAAACAGAACTTGTCGATTGCCTGCTCTGCGTAAGTGAGAGTCGTAAATGAACCGAAATCATTAAAACCTTCTACCGCGTAGTTGCCCTTATGCACACCACACATAACCAAGTAGATCTTGCGACCTCTGTAAAAGTGTTCTTTCTTCATTCTAACTCCTTACGTTAGCAATCTAATGAATTTGGGATTAAGCCGCTACTTTTGCTTCAAGTGCGCGTTTGAAATGAGCCAGTAAAGTATCTACTTCACCTTTCATTTCATCGGCTTCAACTTCCATCTTGAACGGGTCAAACTCAGTGTCATCACCGTTGTCGTAAGCGTTCATTGCATCTTCAGCAGCTTGAGTGTGAATAGCACAGCCTTCAACCTTGCTACGGCAAAGCTCTACAGCAGCATGAAGGCACATTTCAACCTCAATGTCGTTACCGTCTTCGAAAGTAACTTTAGTGCGAGGTGCTTCAACCGCAAGCTTAGCAGCTAGGCTCTTAGCCTTCTCATTGGTGTAATGGCTTAGGTTAGTAGGGCTAACAGCTTCCAGTTGCTCTACAACTTTTAAGACTTCTCCGTACATTTCAGTTTTTTGTGCTTTATTCATTTTTATTGTTCCTTTCTGACTGTTCGTCTTTAATATAATGCCAATATTATTGGTATTTTGAGCAAAAATCAAGTGTTTAGGTAAAATTTTTTATTCTTATTATATGCAGTGACAGATCCAAGTAAATATGGTAGTATTTTGCAAAATTAAACAGTAAAGGTTTATCCATGAATAATGACCAAGCAACACTAATTGAAGACGCCATAAACGCTTGCATCTTCAATACTGGACTCAACTTTGAAACAGTAGACACCATCATGTCTAAAGTTAAGGGCGGGGATCTGAGCTTCCATATGGATACCAGACAGGGGCGCTTCTTTGGACTGTATAGCGAGAAACCCATCTATGAATTTGAGTGGCTACATGAGTTCACTCGCACATCATTGATTGATTCCAATATTAGGGAGCTAACCAATACCAATGACCCTCGAAACTTCATTGATGGCGCTGTAGCAAAAGAGAACACGATTTTCTACATGCTAAGCCAACGATTCATCCTGGTTCAGGACACATCATCTACCGCTAACGACATTGTGGATGTGTTGAATCGCAAGAATGTAAGAGCCTCAAGCAAGTTCATTAAGGCTATTATCGACCAGGGCGAGGGAAAGTTCGTGCCATTTAACCTACTGGTGTTTACAGGTGAAAACCTCCCTCTATCTCATTTCAGTCAGTTAAACGGACTCTCTAAGTGGTACGAGAAGAACAACGGAAAGCTCTTCATTGTCAATGGCGGTCATGTGATCAGCGAATCAAATCCGCTGGTGGTCTTTAAGAAGCTTGTGAGCAATAAAAACTACCCAATTACAGATGACCACAAAACTCTCCTGAAAAGCGCTGAGAATGTCTGTATTGGCTTTGACTCCAATATGGAACCATTGACCATCGACATCATCACAGTAACGCCAGAGCTTATTACAGCCGCTAAATCGAAAGATGATAATGGTATCTATGTAGAGCTTTGCAATGTCGATAACGGATGGATTCGTTTTCTTGAGTTAGGCAAGTCCTATGATGCTTTACGCTTCACTGAGTTCGATAGAAAACTCATCAAAAACATCTAACAAAAAGGGCAGCTACTTAGCTGCCCTTTTTAGTCCGATACCGTCACTCACTCAGACTGGACTCGTAACACTAAAGTAAGCGTTACCCAAAACGCAGTCACGTTTGTTCACAAGTGAATTAACCGCTGATTCAATACTAATCGCAGACATCTTGCTTGCTGAAGAAATCAGACGTTGCGGCATTTCAAGGACGTAAGAGAGCTTCTGGTTGATGCACTCAATCTTAGCCATATACGAGATCGTAAACTCAAACACCTTTGCTAGAAGCTCAGTCTCTTGGAGACTTTCATAATCCGAATGGCAATACTCCGCAGCCATTTTCAATGAACTTGCCAGCGTGGTTGCGATTTGCTGACGATATTGCTGCACTTCAGCGTTAAGCGAACTCAATTCCTTCTCAAGAAGAGCTTCAATCTCAGTCATAACAAGCTTTGCTTGCTCACCGTCTAGCATAAACAGTTTTGGCACTAGTGATTCGTTTGGCATGGCGCATACTCCAGTTTCAATAATTGAATTAATTATATACACGTAGAGCTGAAGGTCAACATAAAATAATTAACTTAAAATTATTGACTCTTTTTCTTATTGATGTATTATTTATGTATTAGCTTTAAAGGTGACTACATGAACGAAAAGACACTAGCTATCATCCTTCAAGCTACAGTAAAAAATGCTGTTGGTGTTCTACAGGGTGTTGAGGCACACCAACTAAAAGAGTTTCTTATTCTTGAATCCAAAACAAAGATCAAGAAAAACTTGGCTACTGAGCAGGTTAAGCGAACCAGTCTCGATGGTGAGGTTCAAGTCAACCTAACCTTCATCCCTGGTGATGAAGATAAGCGCCTGGCAATGATTACTAAAGTTAAAGATGAGATCGTAAAGGTTCAGGCAGAGACTTTACAGGAATTGCAAAACGCATTGCTGCTCGTTAATGAAGGGATTAGCAATACGGTGGTATTCACAGAGGATGACAAAGAACATTAATTGCTAAATAATTCTTTACTTTTATGCCTTTTTAGGTATACTAGAAGAGTGGGTTAGGGGATAACCCACTCGTCAGATGGAACTACATTCCTAGAGATGATTCTCTTGAAGAGTCTTTCTCTTTTACCTTAGAGAGGTCGATAACATTTCTAATTTCGATTGCGTCAGTATTAAAGATGACACCGAAGTTTTCATCTGGATGCGCCCTAGCTACTGACAAGTCTCCAGGGTTTTGCTCATACTTGCAAACCTCTTCATGAAACACTTTTGAATAAAAGTCTACATTTCCATCGGTTCCAATTACCGCAATGGTTTCAGACATGTTTCGGATCATTTGCCACATATTATTGCTTCTTCTCATTGTCTCAAGAACAAAGTGTTCTCTTGATTTGCATGTGGCAAATTCTTCGTAGACAAGATTGCAAGGGTCGATAAAGTTATTAACGTGTTCTTCAGCGGTATCTTTCCAGCAGTCTGGATCGTCATATTCATCAGGAGATACATCATCCAAGAAATCTGGTAGAACAGCGTTTATCTCATCGAAAGCTTCACCTTCTGAGGGTGCCGCGCCATTTTCTTCCCATTCAGAAGCGAAATTGTAGATTGCTGAAAATATTCTTTCCTCATCATACCCATTAATCTCGTAAACCCTAGAAATAACGTTGTTAATTATTTCAAGCCAAGATTCCGTGTCGATGTAATCTGACTCTAGATCATCAATAAAGCCATTATGCTCTACCTTTAAAACGTACACGTAACCAGGATTTTCTTCATGAGATGCATGTAATGAGGCTTGCTCTGTGTTTACCCCATAGTATGCATAAATACCAGAGCCGTAAATGTCATTACTATTGTTTGAAAAAACAACGTCCTCATCAAGCGCAACTACCATTTTTTTATCACGTCTAATCCTTCCATTAAACAACTGGAATTCATCAATTTTGTTTGGAGAGCCGTGCGTAAATAGAGATATCATAAATCTTCCCACATCATTATTTATTATTTAATAAATATTTTACCGCATTGAGCAGTCAAATTGGAAGCATTCTTTTATTGATGACTCACCAAACCTATAGATTTAAAAAAATCAGAGATTTTATTTGACATATAAATTCTGAAGTAATAATATCTCCACATCGCCTAAGGATTCTCTTAAGTGATTCAAAAGTGTTTGAAAATGTGTGTTTGTGTTGGGAACAGGAAGGGGTGCCTTCCTGTTCTTTTTTGTGCGTAAAAAACAAAATCGACACAAGTGTCGATAATAACATTGTAGTTGTCGCAAGCGACAACAGTAGCATTGTAGCTGATGCGAGCATCAGCAGTAGCGTTAAGATCAAAAAAGCCCACAACTAAGGATTAACCTTTCGCGGGCTTTTTAATAGAGGATTGAGGATTTAATTATGCGTTTATAACCTCAACCTCTGCGTCTGGCTCTTTATGCTTGTTAACAGAAAATAAAGAAAGTACAGAAACTGAACCAGCAGCAATTACTGAAAAGTCCAATATGGTTTTTAGGCTTCCACTAACCAACCCAAATGATGAGATTGCGTAAAGCACAAAAGAAAGTGTGAGCGAAGTCAAAATTATCTTTGAAAAAGACATATCAATAAAATTAGGCATAAATATCAATCCTCTAAGCTTGAATACACTCTTTTTATATACCAATAAAAATAGAAAATCAAGCGTTCTTGTTAAATTTTACGTAATAAATAGCAAAAAACCACTAACGTGAGCTAACTCAAACGGTTGCATTATATACAGCCATGAACTAAGATGAACAAAAAAGTAATAAACGGAATAAAAAAGATGAATAATAAAATACCTGCTGCTGTAATTACCGCTTCCATAAGCGCAGTTGCATTGGTTGCCGCTCATCAAAAACTAAATATCGAAGAAGATAAAGTAAATAAAGAATCAGTTGATGATCTGGCAGATACAATCGCTCAATTACAGTCCGCAAACGGAAATAATTCAATATTAAATAAAGAACTAGCTAAGTCACTAGCTAATGAAAAAGGTGAGTTACTAGGGATTAACATTAATGAAGTTTTAGCCAAATCAGACTGGAGTAGTAAGTACAACCCATATGGTTATTTTGAGGAAACTCACTCAAATGCTCATGAAAACCCATCTGGCTGTTATACGAACTGTCACAGCAACTGCCACGGAAGTAGAAGCTGGAGATAAAGAAAATGGGCGAAAGCCCATTTTTTATACCTTGCAAATTAATATCCAACCTTTATAATCCCAAAAAATAAACAATTAAATCAATAAATGAGAACTAATAATGAAAAAGACCATTCTTGCTCTAGCGCTAACAGTCATTTCTCTACCATCCTTAGCAAATGATTTTGTAAACAAAGAAATTGCAGAAGCAACAATTAAAACCTTACCTGGATTGACAGTGTCAGACATTGTATTCGCCAAACATGATAAAGAATCTGACTTTAATGTTGTTAGACTAAAAACTGGTCAGGTTATTTATGGCGATCAGAATTTAAAGCATTTCATTGTTGGCGATTCTTACTCAAGAAACTCAATCTTAGCTTCTGATGAGATTACAGGTGAGCTTTATAATCACACATCCAGCTTGTATTCCGATTTTCATAAATCAATTTTTGATAACCTGACTGGTTATGGAGTACAAGCAAAATCTAAAGATGAGCTTATCAAAGTTAAAGTGTTTTTTGAGCCTCGATGTGGATATTGCAATAAGCTTCATGATAATGAACAAAAGTATCTTGATGCTGGTATTAGTATTGAATACATCCCGTATCCAATTTATGACGGTGAAGAAAAGCTATCATCCAAGGCTCTCGCCTACATGATCTCTGCTGAGACACAAGCTGAAAGAAAAGAAAGAATGGAGATTATGATCAAGAAGTTCCATGAGAACATACAGAAACCCGATATAGCCGAATACGTAAAAGATGTCGATTTATCGATCCTACAAACCCATATCAAAGACATTTCAAATCTGGCAATTGAAGGTACTCCTTACATTCTTGGTGAAAACGGTATAGCAATACCAGGTTACGCTGAACCAGAAGATATCATTCGAGCCATGATGAAGTAAAAAAAACCCGACATTGTGTCGGGGTTTTTATTATTTTCTTCTTCTCATCAAGGCAAATCCAAGCAACCCTAATAAAGATAACGTTGAACTACTACCACCACTCTTAGAAGAGTTAATCAGCCCAGAATATTCAGGTTCATCTTCAGCTTCATCAGAATTGATAAACGGGTCAACATTAAAGTCATAGCTTACATTTTGAATACTTGTTACATCGTACCCATTAAAACCTGACAATGAATCAACAGCCTGGTTTATCCAATCATAGTAATAACTGATTTTCGTAAACCCACCGTGCTCATTATCATTTTTCATTATGCATTTTTTATCAATCTTGGTAACACTAACGTAAGAAGTAACACCAACCAATCTAAGTCCAAAGTCTGCATCAGCTACATTATCTTTATCTTTCCAAACTAAAGGACCACCGCTATCACCACTACAAATAGCGTAATTAACTTCTACATCAGGAGATTTAGTGCAGATAATATCATCTGAATTTCCGCCTCCAGCTTTCATATCTTCGCAATATGTTCGACTGACACCTGTTAGCATAACTCTATTCAAAACATCAGATACATCGTTCTCATCAAGACCATATCCACTAGCTAAAAGGTTTCCAGTATTAGAACCATTATGCGCGTAAAGGGTATCGAATTCAGTCATCATACTCGTAACACTGGATTCATCTGCCACCTTAATTTTCTTAGCATTGAGAAGCTGATCTTCGGCATAGATAACAGCAATATCGTTTTTATTTTCAATATTACCATCCCACAAATCATGTATAGCAACATCTTTAGGGTAAACACTAAAAATCTTCTCTACTGGCGCTTCTGGATCTTCAAAATCTAGGTATGTAACATACGCCTGAGTAAAATTCATTACTCCAACATTCTCAAGACAATGCGCTGCTGTTAGAAGAACACTACTGTCAAGAATACTCGCTCCACACAAAGAATGTTGTACGAGATTACCATCGGTTCTTTCAATAATTAGCTTCGCCTGATATGGGACTTCAGCAAGCTGACTCTTTAATCCATTATGTATTTGGGGTTTGAAATCTGTAGTATCTGCATTTGCACTCAAAGCCAAGAATCCAAGTGACAGAGCTACGATATTTTTCTTAATCATTTTATTCATTCACGCTTTTATTAAATTTCATGCGCAATATAAAACAAGCCTATTAATTATTCAATTAAAAAAGGAGCTTTCGCTCCTATATACTAAACTCTTCCCTAAAATCACGTCTAAACAACACACCTATAGAGTTTTTGTGAACTCCAAAGTCCTGATTTATTCGCCCATGACTACGCAAAATATCATCTACCGACTTCACATCAGATACATCAACTAGTTTATTGTTCAATTCATTATCAAGAGACTTAAAAAGCACAAACTTGCCATTTGACTTCGCTTGATAATACACTGTGAACAAGTCATTGAAAGACATCCCGTCAACCAATACTACAAATCCATCACATGCTTGATTCCAAGAAGACATCTTCGTTCTCATTTTTATCGCCAATTCGGGTTTAAAAATTTGATGATGAAGCATCTCAGGCATAAGCGGAGCATGTTCTGTTTCCAACAGTAGTTTTCTCATAAACACGCGATCTTCAATCTTGAAATATTTTTCTTGAAATCCTGCTTTCTCTATAGCCTCAATATCTAAGAAACTATCAATTCTAAACCTTGTGTAATCACCAAAAGAACCAACTGGCAATGCGATATCCTTAAGCTTCTCAATGTTTGACACAATAAATTTTAAAGCATCATCGGGATTTAAAGTTAAAGAGTTTGCATAATCAATAAACTGCTGAACCTTTTTATCCTTTGATAAACACCTAAACTCGACAGGTATACCATTATCGATTGCATGAACAAACCCCTCCCTCATGCCTTCAGTAAAACCTCTATCTAGATAGTAGATCTTCCTGTTCGCTTTTTTATGAATGACAAAGCTCCTACCGAGACCAAGGCTTCTTTCACTAGTATCCTCATCATTAATAATTTTAGGATATATTAGATGAAGACACTGAGGGTTTTCATTGTGATTGATAAGTGAATCTCGTACACATGCCTTAGTAAACTCTGAGTTACACTCGATGTTTCCTGCATAAGGTGTCTCGATAATGACCTTATTATCAATATCGCTAAAGCTTAAATCGTTGTATGTGTTTTTAGTTAATTGTCGTATAAACATTTTAAATTTGATTTTTTTTATTCTTTATATAAAATTGTACCACATCAAAAATCAAACAATAGAAGAAAAAAAACATGAACGATAAGAAAACCAACAAACTCGCCATTGCTGCATTTGTAGCTGCTGCTGCATTCACAGGCGCTGGATACTACGTACAAAGCACAATAGACTCTCAAGACTCAACTTCAAGCGTAAGCGTTGAACAAGATGGCAAGTACCAATTAGGTAAGCACTACTTGAAGCTTGATAAAACCTACCCTGAGTACAAAGGCAAAGTAGTAGAATACATTAACTACCTATGCGTACACTGTAACTCAGTAGTTCCTAAAGTTGAAAGCTTCGATGAAGGTAAGGATGTTGTAGAGGTTCTTCATATTGGCTCACCAGGAAACAACTTTCTAGAAAAATTATTCTTTGCCATCGAAGACATGGGTAGGGGAGATGTTCATACTCTTATTCAAGAAAAAGCTGTAAACGGCAAGCTCGCAAACGAAGATCAATTCATTTCTTTTGTAGTGTCTCAAGGCATCAAAAAAGAAGAGCTTTTAAGTAAAATGGAATCAAAGTCAGTATCTGAAAAGATTAAGAAAGCAAATGCAATGGCATTTGAATCAGGCATCTCAGGCACACCATCGTTTATCATTGATGGGCAATACGTATTGAACATTGGTGAGATTAGCAGTTGGGACATAGCATTCGATGTCATGGAAGAAATCTACAATAAAGAAATGAAGTAATAAAAAACTCCCCTACAGAGGTAGGGGAGTTCCAAACTTGCCTTTTGCCAGAATAGTCTCACCTTTTAAAACATAACCCACCTCGTCAGGAACAATAGAAAGCCTTTCTTTTCTATCGAAAACATAAAATGAAAAGAGAACTTTCAACTCACCCCTGATTTTAACTATTAACTTACCTGTGAATGGAATGTTTTTAATTCTGATGAGACATTTATCAGCCGATATGATTTTAGTACTAACCAAATCAACATCGCCGCTGAAGTCGAAAAAATCATTCTTCCTATCAGAAATGAATTCATCAACGATTTCTTCAATAGAACGGCTAGCAACCATACTAGCTTCAACTAAAAATGACATATCGCATGGAACATCACTGGTCATAATCTTCAAACCATGACTGAAATCTACAAGATTGGATATGTCCTCATCAACGAGAAACCCACTGTCATGACAATCTTTGCAATATGCCCCAACAACGTTGATATCATCTTCATCAAACCCAAAATGTTTATTGAATGATACTAGCTGCTTAACAGCATTAGTGTAGTTAGTAAATTCATTTAAATTCATTAGTCAAATCCCATAAGAAGATCAATCACTGAATCATTATCAAGAGTTAATAACGCTTCTTTCATAATCTCAGAATACTTTTTATCAAAAACAAATTTTGAGACGAAGCAATTCTTAACACGATCAATATTATCTTTAGTTGCTTCATGTCCTGATCGGCTAACAGAAGTCTGGAAATATGATTCTGGAATTTTCAATATCAAATCACCCATAACTTTCTTATGACCAAAGATTTTGTTTGCATCACCACCCACTGCAAATGACTCAATAAGAGAATCAACACTCATGCTTGGTGAGAAGCTTGAATTAATATAGTGCGAGAAGTTATCGATAAAGATAGCTGATTTTTTTATGGACTCAACTGAAGTACCAGAATGACCGTTCTCAATCATTACTGAGATATACTTCTTGTATAGTTTATTCTTATCGATAACCACTTCAATATCAGATGCAGTATCAGCTTGAAAAGCTGAAGTACTTACATGATTGGAAGGATTTACTGCTTGACCAAAATGACCAGTACTAAAGCTTGGTTCACCTTGTGACTGAAAGAAAACATCATCATCCTCGTCCAACTCAGCCCTAATCAGTTCTAAACGTTTATCCTGTTCAGATACAGAATTATCCTGAGTCATTTCTAAAGTTGAATTCTGTGACAAATCTTCAATCGGAGGTGTAGATAGGGCAGTAGATTCAAAATATAAAGATTTTTGATTTTCATCAGAAAGCCTTGCCTGTTCTTCCAAAGCTAGTTCATGTTCATTCGCTAGTTCTGAACAGACGTACTCAATGAAACTCTCATCCTCACGACTAGGGGTTTCCAGTCGAATATCTGAAAGTCTAAAAAGGGCATAATTGATCTTTTCCAGACCGTGTTGGCAGGAAATAGTTTCTTTCGAATAGAGAAGTGCATCCTCGACAGCGTCAAGGAAATCATTAAATTTATTAATTTTCATTTTGTGTTTGTGTTTTTTGTGTTTTGTGTGTTGCAAGAGTTTACACAGATCAATCCATGAAGATCAATAAAAATTTTCTATGTTGTCCGAGTATTTCCTAAATAAAGGAATATTAATCTATTAATATCCAAAAACACTCAGTGTTGTCCGAGTATTCCCTGTGTATTAGTATTTTAAATTAATTATTAAACACCTTCGGTGATTTTACGATTTCTTTAAATCTTTCTAACTTGATAAATCTAGTGTTAAACAATGATCAAGTAACAAGAAAATTGATCTTCCAAGATACTTGTATCTTGGTTTAATTATAAATTTATTATTAATAATATTTATTATTATAGTAATTTTAATTAAATAGTTAATGTTTTTTATTATATAAATATTAAAACATAGTAATTATAAATATATTATTAATATTATATATAGATAATCATATAAATTGTTTTCAAACTATAGTCAACTGTTTTTTTTGAAAGATAAAAAAGCTTGATTTAGTGAAATTTCTAGTGTAGATTTCGAATCCAACATAAAAAACACATAGGTATTCAAACATGTCAAAACAAGCAAAAAACACTGATAAGTCAAAAGCTTTAGAATCTGCACTTTCTCAAATTGAAAAACAGTTTGGTAAAGGTTCGATTATGCGACTTGGCGATAACCGAACTATGGATATCGAAACCGTCCCAACTGGCTCTCTTGCGTTGGATATTGCATTGGGTGCAGGCGGTCTTCCTATGGGGCGTATCGTTGAGATTTATGGACCTGAAAGTTCAGGTAAAACAACTCTAACTCTTGAATTGGTTGCTCAAGCTCAAAAGCTTGGTAAAACCTGTGCGTTTATCGATGCTGAACACGCTCTAGATCCCGTATACGCAAGAAAGTTGGGTGTTGATATTAACTCACTTCTTGTTTCACAACCTGATACAGGAGAGCAAGCACTGGAGATCTGTGATGCTCTAGCTCGTTCAGGGGCGGTTGACTTAATGATTGTTGACTCTGTTGCCGCATTGACACCTAAAGCCGAAATTGAAGGTGAGATGGGTGATAGTCATATGGGTCTTCAGGCACGTATGCTTTCTCAAGCTATGCGCAAGCTCACTGGTAACTTGAAACAATCAAACTGCATGTGTGTTTTCATTAACCAAATCCGAATGAAAATTGGCGTTATGTTCGGTAATCCCGAGACAACGACAGGCGGTAATGCATTAAAATTCTACGCTTCAGTTCGTCTTGATATTCGTCGCACAGGCGCTATCAAATCAGGCGATGAAGTTGTTGGTAACGAAACTCGAATCAAAGTCGTTAAGAACAAAATCGCCGCTCCATTCAAAGAGGCAAATACTCAAATCATGTATGGCAAAGGGTTTAACCGCACAGGTGAGATTCTGGATCTATCAGTCAAAAACAGTCTAATTGACAAGTCTGGTGCATGGTTCTCAATGAACGGCAATCAAATTGGTCAAGGTCGTGAAAAGGCATGTGCTGAACTAGAGCGCTTAGGCATTCTTGAAGAGCTTTACACTAAGATTATGGATATTCATAAGTCTAGTGTTGCTGAAGACTCTGGTAACGCAGAAGAAGCGATTCTTGAAACAAAAGAGTAAAAACAATGCCAGCGTGTAAGAATATTAATGAAAAATACTTACGCGATTTATCTTGGGGGATCGTGGTTAGAATCCCCCAGATTGATATCGAGAAAAACTTCCATTACAGAAAATATGGCTCTATTAAAAATACAAGAAATGAAGCGATAAAGTTTAGAGATGAAATCTATAAAAAGCACTTTGGCAGATCAATCTCGAAAAGAACATTTCATACTAAAAAGCGCAAGTCCAAGAAAAACACAAAACTTCCAGAACTAGAGCCAGGTCTATCTTATGGCTACAGTCGAGGAAAGCTCCTTTATGTTGTACTTACCTATTCAGAAGATCCAGAAAAGCCTGCACAGAAGATTAGGTTTAACATTAAGAAACTTGGTTTGGAATCAGCAATAGATCAGGCAAAAACTGAATTATCAAAAAGAAGAGGCTAAGCCTCTTTTTTCTATTTCCGATCTCAAAAACTTATGCCTACTGAAGCAGAGAAGACATTACAACTAAGCCAAACATCTTTTTAACACTCAATCATATCCCACTTAATAAAAATTTATTGAATTACAATATTACCAGTACATAATAAAACCAACAAACTATGGAATAACAAAGAACACCCATTAAAAAGTACAATAAAAACTATTCTTTTCTGTATTTACTTTGATTAGAAAATATGTTATAACTATTATAACTGTTATAACTATTATAAAGTTATAATTCTAATATAAGGATAGAACTTTCAAAAACGAAGTTCTTATGAAAACCAAGTCAAAAACACCTCAAAATTCTTCTGCCACTACTGGCACTTTAACTGCCATCACTGGCATTTCCTCTGCCAACCTTGGCATATTCACTGCCAACCTTGGCAAAACAATGTGCCAGTAAGATTTCCCCTTTATTTTTCCATGCAAAAGTCGAGTGTCTTAAAAGTTGAGTTAGGCAAAGATACAAAGCCTTGGTAAAAAGCCAGATTTTGCAATCAAACTAAGCGCAATATAGAATTCCATCCATTAAAATGATTAAAAAACTCCCTCAAATTTGTTGAGAGAGTTTTTTATTGGTGATATTATTCACGAAATTAAGAATAAAAAATAAAGAAGCATATAAAAATGAACGATATGAGCGAAAAGATAAAAAAGTTTGAGTCAATGGTTGATGAGGAATCAGCTTTAATTGACTTAAATTCTGGAAAAGAGTTTGTTACTCACTTGCGTAAATATCGTCTGCTTGTTTTTGCATTCACTGTTTCTTGTTACTTGGTAATTGCGCTTCTTATGTATAGTGGCTTTAAGCTTTACGGTGCATTTGATGAGGATTACTACATATCAACTTATAGTGGTCACACACAAAAAATTTATCAATGTGAAAAGAGCAAGTGTAGTGCTAAAGGTTTAGTAGAGGAATAAAAATGAATAATAAAACACCTAAAAAAAGTAAACCTGTAAAACAAGTAGCTGTAGCTGAAAGGCGTGAGTTCTACAAAGATGCTCACGCTTCACTTGTTAAACTGGCTGTAACATCTGTAGTTTGTTTGGTTGTTTCTGTGGGTCTAGCGATTTATTCGCATTCAAGCACAACCAAGAACGTATACTTCGCGGCTACCAATGATGGACGAATGGTTAAAATGGTTGCTCTTAACACACCAAACCAAAAAGACGCTAACGTATCTGCATGGGTGCAAGAAGCAATCATAGAAACTTTCGATATGAACTTTCACAATATGAAAAGTCAGATCGCAAAATCATCTATGAAGTGGTTCACTCAGTCAGGTGGTGAAGCGCTAGTTCAAAGTTTAGATAGCGAAGGCTACTTTGACACAATCATCCGAAACAAACTGATTGTTGCATTTGCGCCAACACACACACCTGTAATAACCAAGAAGTTTTACAACTCTTCTACAGGAAAGTACACCTGGCATTTGCAAATGGAAGGTTTACTAACATACCGCACACAAACCAAGGTATATAGCGACACAGTAGTGTTTGCCATAGAAGTAGAACGAATTAGCTTAAGAGAAGACCCTAAAGGAATGGGAATCTCAAAAATCATATTAAGAAAAAAATAAGAAAGGCGAATAAATAATGAAGACTAAATTAGGTATTCTTGCACTCTCTGTAACAACAGCTTTTGGAGCGAATGCAAATACTCAAAATACTGAACAAAGTCAGCCACCAGCGCCTGTTCAATATCAAGAACAAACAATTACGTTCAAGAATGATCAGGGTTTTATGATGGCTTCAGATTTTACTCCTGAAGAGCTTCAGTTGCTAAGACAAAAAAAAGACGTTTTGATCAAGTATCTTTATGAGCAAGAGCAGTTAGAAAAACTTCGTTCAGTATTGAAAGAAGAAGAGCGAAGAAAAAACTGGGAATCGACCAAAGAATCATCTTACCCATTAACTCCGCAAGAAGTTATTGAGCTTAGAAAACTTTCAAAGAATATTGAAGAATCCCAAAACAAGCCTCTTCAAAATATTAAAAACCAAATTAGAACAGTGAATCTCGATGTAGGCGCATCAGAGCCAGTAACTATTAATGTTGTAAAAGGCTTAGCTTCTTCTGTTGTATTTTATGATGAGACTGGCGCTCCTTGGCCTATCGAAGGTGAAATCATTGGAGACGTTACAGCATTTAAAAGACATAAGATTGGTGACAGACAAAACATCGCTGGCTTTGAGGTTATGAGAAACTTTGCTGAGTCAAACGCTCTTATTCATCTTAAGGGGTTGGATGTAAGTATTGTTATCCGATTGGTAGGTAGCGATACAGTCAATGATTCACGTCTATCTGTACGAATTCCTAAACCAGGACCACACGCAAAATTGATTCCAGTAGCCACTCAGACGGTTGGTGTCAATGACCCTCTACTTGTAAGTGTTGCTAATGGTGAGTTTATTCAAAACTCAAAACGCTACGAAATCGAAGGTGTTGAAGCTACAGCATTCTTCAAAGATGGATACTTGTACATCCGAAGCAAACATCAATTAGTTATACCATTACCAAAAGAAGCTCAAACAACACCTTCTGGTTACTTGGTATATAAAGTGCCAGCAACAGAAGATTTCTTATTCCTCGTAGATGGTGAAATGATTGAAGCTTCAATTAAAGAATCTTTTGATGTGAAAATTAAACATAAAAGCAGCTTATTTAAATAATAAAGGCAATAAAGATGGCTAAGAAAAAAGGTTTGTTTAAAGATATACCGTTACCAGTAAAAGTATCTTTAGTCGCGTGTGCAGTAGCAATGGGGTTGGGTACAGCATTAATGTTCTCTCTCCCTTCTAATAACGCAATGCTGAATACAGATAACGGTGAAGTAAAGATTACTGCAACACCAAGCACCAGTCAGATAGAGACTGCTGCTGAGTCTGGTCAGCAATCTGAAATTATCAATAAAATTTATGAAGAAGAAAAGAAGGACAAGCTTAATGAAGCTGTAAATGGAAAAGCATCCTACTTAGAATCGCTAAAGCTCAAAAATGAAGAAAAAATGACTGATAAAATGGATCAGCGTGAAAAGGAAATTGAGCAAAAAGCAAATATAGATGCTGTTTTAGGTTTAGATACTCGTGTCCAAGAGGCAAGAAAGAAAGAAGAGGTTCGTCAAGACCGCAGAAATCTAAATAATCAAAATCAACAAGTGCAGCAGGTTCAACAGCCATTAGTGCCTGCCATCCCACTATTTGATAGAGATGCATTCCTTGCACAAGAGACAGGTAAGCTGACCGAGATTAAGCAACTAAGAATGGCAACTTCACAGAACATTGTTAGCAATGGTATTGCTGGAAATAGCTCTTCTACTGTAACTGCTAACTATACTCAAACTGGTTCATCATCTGGTAGTTCAAGAGGAAATCAAAATACTGGTGAGGCCGCGCCAATCGCAGATTTCTTAACGGATGGTTCTCGACTAAAAGATGTGAACGAAAGAGCGAAGCAATATCAGGTAACTCAACTCGATGAGTTGAGAAAAGCAAGTAATAGTGCTGCTGGTCGTCCTACTCAACAAGGTAAAGTAACTAGTAGTGCTGGCGTAACGACAAATTCAACTATCCAGGATTTAGCTAACCCTATGGGATTTGCCGATACAAGCTCTATGGCTTATGTAACACCTGGCACCATCTATTACGCGATTTTAGAAATTGGCGTAAATACAGATGAGCTTTCTTATGTTCGCTCTATTATTATTCAAGAGGGACCTTTGAAAGGAGGTGTTCTGTTGGGTATGCCTGAGAGAAGAGGCGAGAAAGCTGTAATCATGTTTAATAAGCTAGCTCTGAACGGTAAAGATTACAGTATTAACGCTGTAGCACTAGACCTAGAGACTATGCGTTCAGGTATTGCTGATAATGTAGATCGACATACGTTTGAGCGATACATGAAGCTAATGGGGGCTGCATTTATTAGTGGCTATGCTGACTCATTGGCTGGCTCAACAACTAAAACTTACAGCGATGGTACAACAGAAACCATTACTGAAAGACTGCCAGATGCCGATGACCAAATCGCTTATGCGATTGGTAGAGCGGGTGAAAAACTTGTTCCTATTTTTGAACGCGAGTTTGATAGAGATCCAACTGTTGAGGTTGACTCAAATAGAGAAATTGCAATCATGCTTTTAAACGGGATTCAGGTTGAAGAGCAATAAGAAAAAACGAGGCAGTCGCCTCGTTTTTTTATTACTCAAACAAATAGATACATCAGATAAGAATTTCCATTAACATGAATACCTATGAAAAATCTTGCCTAATGTTCTGATTTGATTTAATTTATGTTAAAACAAATTCGCAATAATGCGTTTTACCAATAATAACAACTATTAGTTAAAGCATTGAATAAAATACATAGATGTCATGTAGGTTAGTACCATCTGCATGATGTTTTTTATGTTGAATAAT
Source organism: Vibrio sp. 947 (assembly GCF_033339115.1). NCBI lineage: Bacteria > Pseudomonadati > Pseudomonadota > Gammaproteobacteria > Vibrionales > Vibrionaceae > Vibrio > Vibrio sp. 947. Next base: position 74,379 of record NZ_JAWOTX010000007.1, read on the forward strand.
AAACAGATTAATGTTATCTTTGCGCAAAATTAAACTAAAATAAATTCAAGAGAATTAAAATATGGCTAAAGAATTAGACGATACTTTGGATGATCAGCTAGACATTAATGAGTTGGAAGATGATGAGCTGCAAGATGACGAACTTGGAAATGCGTATTCCACTGAAGAAGATCCATACGGCGACGATGAAGAAGATGAAGATGAAGAAGACTTAACTCCACCAAAAACTGGTTTGAGTCCAATCATGAAGGGCATCCTAGCTTTCACTGGTGTTGCTGTTGCTATCGGTACGGCTGGTATTGCATATCTTACAATCGCTGGCGGAAGCGCTCCAGCTCCTGTACAAAATACAGCAATGAGTGTTTCAGACACCGTAGCGCCAGATGCTAGAGATAACATGGCTCAAGCATTGAATGAGGCAAAAGCAACTCCAGTACTACCTGCTTCAGTTAATACTGGTAATGACCTCCAGATTGATGGTTTAAGCACTCCTGAACAAATCGTTCAGAATTCGGGCGCTTCAGTAAATCAAGGCTCTGTTGTTTCCGATTTTGATTTATCTTCAAATGTTAAACCTGAAGTTCAAGTTCAACCTAATGCATCCACTGGCATGACCAAAGAAGAAATGGATAAATTTAAGGATGATCTTGAGCGCGAACTTGAAGAAAAATATTTAGCAAAATTCAAGACTATGTCTAGCAGCATCAAATCTGATCTTGAAAGTGAGCTAACGAAGAAAATTGCAGACTCAAGCTCTCAGAATGCGGAAATCGTTAAGCTTAGAAAAGAGATTCAAGAGCTTAAAGATAGCAAGCTGAACCTTTCTGATAATGAAGAAATCAAGAAGATCTACGAAGAGCTTGAAACTAAGCTATCTGTTGTTCGCCTTAGTGAAGAAGAGAAAGATGAGCTTTTGGATGGCAGAAAACGTCTTCAGGGATTCATGGTTCTTACAGCTAGCCTAGATGGTGAGATGTCTATCGTAAGAACGCCAAGTGACCGAGTGAACGTTTTCTTTAAAGGTGAAATCTTTAATAATGCGGGTGACTACGTAAAAGTTACAAATGTGACTGATGGTGGATACTTAGTTCTTGTTGGCGACAATTACTTCATTGATGAAACCTATGTAGAGCGCTCTAAAGTCAAAACCACAAAGGTTAATCGCCCTGCAAAGAAACAGCAAACCTCTCAGAAACCAAAAGTAGAAGAGAAGAAAGCTGCTGAAAAGCAAGCAAAGGTTAAGCCAACTGAAATTGATAGTCGTGCATACCGCGCTCAAGAAATTAATGGTAAAAAAGTTGCTGTTGGTTGGGTTAAGAGCGGTGAGTACTCACAAGGTTACTTAGTATCAAGCCCTTCAGGTGATTGGACACCTGTTAAAATTGGTGATGAACTAAAAGGTCTTGGTCGTGTAACTGGTGAAGACTTTGATGGAAATCTAATTGTTGGTAACTTTGTAGTGTTAGCTACTGAATAACAAAACGAAATTTAAGAAAATTTAAAGCCACCGTTTCAGGTGGCTTTTTTATGTTTGATAAAAATAACGCACAGGTTTATAATCCGAAATAAAAAAGAATATTATTAAATTATGAAGATTAGAGAAATAATACTATCAGTCAAAAGAAGCACTTTTCGTGTTGATGATCCATTTTCTGATGAGAGCAATCCAGAGTTCAAGAAAAATAGAAAGATCGTGTTAGAGCGCGATGGCTTTTCTTGTCAATGCTGTGGTTTTAAAGCTGAAAAGTTTCAGGATGTTCACCATATTGATGACAACCACAACAACAACAAAGAAGACAACCTTATTACCGTATGCCCACTCTGCCACATGTGTCACCATTTAGGTCATGCTGGCGCGAAAGAGATGGGGGATTTAATTCATATTGATCCTAAGCACGGTTTATCTCAAGCATCACTTAATTCTTTAGTGAGATTTTTATGGTTAGCTGAGGGTTCATCAAATAAGGAGTTCGCTCAAAATGCAGTATCTTTGTATAACCGCCTACATCTACTCTCAGTAAATGCAAAGAGAGTAATTGGAACGAGCAAGCCTGAATTGCTTGCCAGACACCTCCTTAGCTTAAGCGAGCGTGATTATGGTAAAAGGAAAGAGAAGCTTGAAGGTATTTATTTCCTTCCGTCCAAGTCAGGGTTTACAAGGCAGTTGGAATATTGGCGTAAACTTTATGATAAAAACAACCCGCCAGATAAATGGATTGATAACGCTTCGGCAAGATTACTTAAATGGTTTGAGAATGAACATGGTGATGCTGATACCGATAATGCGGTAGCGAGCTACCTGAACAGTAAGAGGGTATGATTTTGAAAATTGGTGTTTGCTGGTTTGATGAAACCAAAGTAGGTAGTTCAGGATGGTGTTCGGTAGCTGGTAGCCAATCAAGACGAATTACAGGTATTAGTGAGCTTGAAAGCAGTGTTTTCTGGGTTACTAACTTAAATTATTTTGAATACAAAAACCTAAACTTAGTTAGAACTCCTAACATAGTAGATGAGCAATTCTTTAGAAGTAAGCTATCAGTTTTAGCTCAAGAAATTGGAACGAATGAAACTCCTGATGTTTTATGTCAAAAATTATCTTCAATACTTCACGGAGTCCATTTGTTGGGTATAACCAACCTTGGGATGAGTGACAACAGCTTAGCTAGCTACAGATACACTAACGCTATGCAAAGTGTTTTGCTAAAACAAGAGTGGAGAAGTCAGCCCAAAGGGAACCAGGCGAGCATGATCATTGAGGCGATAAAGCAATCCACTCAAGAAAATCAGGCGATGACTGGAAAGTTTGTTCCAAAAGGAAGTAAGGCTACTCAGTTTATATTTCCAAGAGGCTCATATGCTAAATGGATTTTGTCTCAGAAATATCCATTAAACAACAATTGGCGACCTTTAAACTTCAAGGAAAATAAAGAAACAATTATTGGATTTGAAGATGGCTCTAAAATACGCGGTACAGATGCTGTCATTGATAAGCTTAAAAATATGTCTGAAACAAACGCGGGGATATTAAAGGTATCGGTGTTGAGTACTGATGAGTCATATGTAAACCACTCGAAATTTGGAGCTGGAGCAAACAATATGATCAGATGTTGGGCAACCATTCCAGAAATAATTGAGATCTCGAAGTATTCAAAGGTATCAATTATGAACGGTTTCCATACTGAATCTGGTCATTTAGATCTGCCAGAAATATTAATTCCAGATGAAAGTGAATATTCTCTTTCTAAAGGTTTGCTTCTGGAAAATGCTTGGGTAGCTTTATCGTCACCTTTATATGTCAAAGGGTACAATAACGTAAGTGCTATAGGTGCTTATATGAGAGCCTATGATCGTATTATGTGTGGCAGAGCAGCGGGGTCATTTTCTAGACACGGATTTGTAATAGGATCCTATGGAACAGGAAGAATCGTCTCATATGTTAAAAGCGGTGAAGAGCATGTCGCTAAAGAACTTGCGTTTAAAAATAAGCTTCTTCCTTTAATGAGATTCATGGGTGAGTAATTATGAGTAAACTATTTGAAACGGATGGAATTCCTGAAGATTTTAACGAACTTCTCTCTTTAGATTTTTATTACCAAGTATGCAATCTCAATCAAAATGGAGTGATGGATAAAGAGGTCGTTATCGAACTTAATAACACTATCTTCGCTCCAGAGCATGAAAGAAGACAAAGATTGATACAAATAATAACTAAACAAGAAAACCAAGCTCAAAAAATTGAAAGCGAAGAAGAAATCCAGTATATTTAATCAATAAAAAATATATTAATAAATTAATTAAATAAAGAATAAATATTATGAGTTTACTATCAAATCTATTTAGCGCATTTAAAGCAGGCGTTTATGACTACTGTGAACTAGAAGCGCCGTATTTCGATAGCAAGCATAAAGGGATTTGGGCTACCAGAGATGGTGGCTTAATCTCTATGTACGAGCTTAAGGGTTCGTACAAGATGCTTGGAAAACATGGATTTAAAGACATACTTAGTGTTTTGACTGACGAGCTTTCAAAGAAACTTAAAGATCCAGGTCATGTTATTGAGTTTGTGTTTATTCGAGATCCTGAGCAATCGAAAGACATCGTAAGAAAGCAGCTAGAACCTATTCGTTCAACCATGAAGAGACTTCAATTAGATCTTGAAGGTTTAATTAATGAACGCGAAAAAGTTCTGTCTGAATCGTTAGTTTTTGAGAAATGTTTAATTACCATCAAGACGACACCAGCAGCACTTAGCCGCGCTCAAACAAAAGCAGCTTTAGATGCTCGTAGTGAAAAAGCGAAAGAAGTAGGCGTTAAGCCTGGTAAGTATGGTCAATCACCTTTCGTTGGCTTGGATGCTTTAAGGATTCCTCATATTGGTGTTTGTGACTCTGTAATTGGAACTTTAAAAACACAGTGTTTCATTGAGCAGTTTGACCACCACGAATTCATTACTGAGATAAAAAAGCAAGTTGAGCCTTACTCAACTAGTTCCGATTGGAAACCTTCTCTCTTGGGTGACAAGATTAGTGCTAAGTTAGTAAGGGAGGTAGATCAAGAAGCTGATCTTAGCCATCTTAGTAATGCAGATATCGCTTTTCAGATTTTTGGCAGAAAACCTCAACACGCTGATGAAGACTATTCTTCAGTTAAGCATGACAATGTGTACTATGCACCGCTGATGATTGAAAGCTGCCAAGATAAACCAACAATGTTTGGCGCTCTTTTTGACAACATTCCAAAAGAGATTCCTTGGCGTTTAAATTTAACAATAAAAACTGGTCATGACACAATTGTTAGTAAATTGGGTAGCAAAAGAGCATTTGCTGGGTTCTTGCAGTTTTCGAACTCCAATAACAAGCTGATAAAAGATGCTGCTGAAGAGCTGATAGATAGAGCTATCAACAACACTCTAGTTTCATGTCAGGTATCAATGTGTACTTGGTCTAGAGATTACAATGAGTTAATCGAAAGAAAAGAAATTATCAATCAGCAGCTACAGAAGTGGGGTAGTTTAGATGTTATTGATGAACTAGGCGATCCAATTGAATCATGGATTGGCACTTTGCCAGCTTTATCCACCAATAAGATTGCGGCTGCATTCCCGCTTCCTGTTTGGGATGTTCTATACATGCTGCCGCTTACAAGACCATACAGCCCTTGGGAACAAGGCTCAATGATCTTTGGTACTCATGATGGAAAAATTTACCCTCAAACGGCTGGTAGTGCAATTCAGAAGAATACTTCAGAGCTAACTTACGCACCACCTGGTAGCGGTAAAAGTTTTAAGCTATCAGCTCTTAATATGGCTCTAATACTAAAGCCTGGTAATACAAAGCTACCAAGACTGAAAATCATCGATATCGGTTTCTCTTCTAGAGCATTCGTTGAGATGATACAAGATGCATTGCCTGAACATCTTAAATATCAAGCTCAAGCAATTACGCTTGAGAATAGAGCGGATAGAGCCATAAACTTCTTCTTTACTCCGCTAGGTAATAGACATCCATTAACAGTAGATAAGCAAGCGCAGGCGAACATTCTTGAGTTGCTTTTGACACCAGCAGGTACTAAAGGAACCATTCCTCGCTTACCTGAGGTCTGTTCAGCCCTAATTGATGCCGCATATACATACAGACAGGATGAGAACACTCCTAACCTGTATGAGCCTGGTATGAGCGATATGGTTGATGAAAAACTTGACCAATATGGTATCGAGGCTACAGAGGACACAAGTTGGTGGAGTCTTGTTGATAGATTCTTTAAGCGTAATGAAATTGAAGCCGCTTCGAAATGCCAATCCTTCGCTATGCCTCTACTTTCTGATCTTACTTCACTAGTACAGGATTCAGAAATTAAGGGTATTTACGGGGATGCATTAATCGAGGGTGAAAAACTATTAAGTCTTGTTTCTCAGATGATTACATCATCACTAAAAGACTTTCCTGTTCTTACACAACCATCGGCTATTGATGTTTCTTCTGCACGAATCTTATCAATCGACTTGCAGAACGTAGCTAAGAAAGGTGGTGCTCAGGCTAACAAACAAGCCGCATTAATGTTCTTGTTAGCAAGAACGGTGGCGTGTAATGACTTTTATGTAGTAGAAGACACGTTAGTCGAAATTAACCCTGATTACTATGACTATCATAGAAAGAAAATTGAAGAAGAAGATGGTATTCCTAAAAAATTAGCAATGGACGAATTCCATCGAACCAGAGGTTTTGATCAGGTACGCTCTCAAGCAGAACAGGATATTCGTGAAGGACGAAAATACGGCGTAATCGTTAGCTTGCTGAGCCAAAGCTTGGAAGATTTCGACAAGAGCATGATCGAATTCGCGACAAGTATTTTTGTTATGGCAAAAGGTATCTCAAGTGAAGTTCAAAAATCTATCGTTGATAAATTGAGTCCGACTGCGGATTCAATGGTTGGATTCCGTAACTTTGTAAGAGGACCAGGCAAGGAAGGCTCAACTTTCTTGTATATTGCAGATGTTGACGAGACTGATGGTGTAGAGCAAATTCTGAGACTAAAGCTAGGTGCGGAAGAGGTTTGGGCGTATTCAACAACTCCTGATGATGTCGCTTTACGTAGAAGACTAGTTAGAAAGATCGGACTACATTCTTCACTAAGAATTCTAGCAAAAGAGTTCCCGTCAGGTAGTGCGAAGAAATATATTGAATCGTTAAAAAACCAAGCTCAGGATGTTGAAGAAGAGTCAGTAATAGCCCAAATAGCAGACAGGCTAACACAACAAAACGCAAACATCGTTTAATGTAAAGTCCCGCTATGCGGGCTTTACTATGTTGATTTTTTATTTAATTAAGTATATATTTAACCTCAAATAAAATTAACAATAAACACAATCAAACATAAGTGATTAATAAAATGAAGATAAATAAAAGTTTAATCTTTTTGGGAGTGTTGGCAACTACTGGTTGTTCATCTATAGCTGCGAATAACCCTAATGAAGATATTTCACTTGCCAATAGCAAAGCATTAGAAACATTAATGAATGTGTCTATTGAAGCTCGTGATGAGCTTAGACTAATTGCAAAAATGCAAGAAGCTAAATCCTTAGAGTCTTTGACAGATGAGCAACATAAGCAAAAAGAAGCTCAAGCTCTAGCTGTGCCACCTGGTTTTGAGTCTGTGGTTGAATTTGGTATTACGGATCGAGCATCAGTAGTAACAAGAGCCTTAGCTAAAATGGCTGGGTACACATACAAAGAATACGGAAAGCCTCTAGGAACATTCCAAGAACCTTGGGTGAAAATCCCTAAAGCGACCAAACCTCTTTCTGAATTCCTCAGAGAAGTTGGTATGCAAACAGGTAATAATGTTCGAATCGAAGTATATCCAGATGCTAAATTAATTAGATACGTGTATAAAAACGTAGAGTAATAGGAGGCTATATGAGCTTTAAGAAAATTACTCTAGTGGCAAGCATTGCAGCCGCTCTAATGTCGTTTGGTGCAAGTGCGTATAACTCGATTGATGAAATCGCCTCTCTGAAATATAACCCAAACGTTGCTAAATCAGATATTATCTCTGAAGAGGGTCAAAGACAAAAGGCTCAGCGTGATGCAGCTTTATCTTTGGGTGCTCAGTACGGTTATTATGCATATATGGACGCATTGAAAAAGAATATTCGAGAAAAATCTGATTATCTTGATAGTGTTTTCGACTTCAATACGTTAATGAAACTAACATCTGATGGTTATGATGAGCTGTACTTACTCCCACCAGTAATTGCAGAAATTGATAATTCAATAAAATTGTCCGATGACGCAAAAACGATAACTCTTGCGGATAAAGACTGGCTTGAGTTAAGAGAAGCCAGATTGGTAACATCAGCCCCAAACTGGAGACAATACCTTCTATTTGATAGAGAGGTTGAAATATCATCCCCACCAAATGTATTGCTTCCAAAATCAATTATGGAAGAGAAGCTTTGGAAAGAATGGGTTGCGCAAGGATGGGAGTCAGGAAAAGCCCAAGCTGACAGGGAAATGGCTAGAAGGTCAGAAAGTCTGGGTCGTGACTATAATGGCATGTGGCGTTTCTACAGATTAAGTTTAATCAATAAGTCTAAGAAACCAATTGTTGTTAGCTCATACCAAGAAGTTGTGGGAACTGAAACTCACATGCGTGAAGGCGAGCGTGTAATTAAGCTTCAGGTAGGCGCAGGATTTAACACAAACCCTGAAAAATGGGATGCATTAATCTTAGATAGTCGAGGCTCATACAGAGCACCAATTGAAAAGCCAGACTATGAAAATAAATTTAATTAATAAAAACAATAAATAATAATGGAGGCGCAGAGGTTTCCTCTGCGCAAAATCAATGTTTGACCGTAGTAAGTTCATTCTAGATATTCCCCCTCGTGTGGAAACTAAGGAACAGCTTGATCGAATCCTTGCTCATATGCACGATCACAACGCATCGGATATTTTTATATATTCAAACAATAAGATTTGGATGCGTGTTAATGGTCGTATGGTTCCTGTATCAAAAAGAAAGCTCAAAATTAACGAGGTAAGATCTTTAGTTCAAGTTTTAGACGGGACATCGGCTGTTGGTCGCTTAGGTGATGCTGAGCCAATAGATACCGCATACGAAATGAAAGAGCAGGTTAATGTTCCTGGTAAAGAAGATCTAGTTCTGAGGCGCAGACGCTTCAGGGTTAACGGCATCACAAACATTACACAAGGTTCAAATGGCATTTCAATAACTATTCGTAAGCTTTCTACTGAAATTGTAAGAGCTAAAGATCTTGGTGTTGAGCAGGAATTAATTGATGTTGTTACAAGCTCTAGACAAGGTCTTATTTTGGTCGCGGGTGGTACAGGTCATGGTAAAAGCACATTGCTTTCATCATTAATATCTGAAAGTTTATTGGATGAAGAAGGAAATCATGTCCTTGTGACTGTTGAATCACCAGTTGAATATGTCTACGAAGAATTGGATATGCCTTCATCCATTGTTTGCCAAATGGAGATTGGATCATGTGTCAAATCATTTAGTCGTGGTGTTGAGAACACATTACGAATGGCTCCTACAATGATTGTAGTTGGTGAGGTAAGAGATAAAGCCACTAGTGGAGTAAGCATTGAAGCTTCAAACACTGGACACCTTGTTTTTGCAACCTTACACTCAAATACTGTGTCTTCTACACCTGAGCGCTTTATTGGTCTATTTGATTCAGATGCTGAAAAACAAAAAGCAAGATTTGATTTAATAAATGAAGCGAAATGCTTCATAGCTCAGCGATTAATAAATACTTTAGACGGGAAGCGGGTGGCAATTAGAGAGTATTTGATATTTAATAGTGAGGTTAGGGAATATTTATATGACAATATGAATAATCTAACACGAGCAATTAAACACGCAATTAAGAAATGGGGAAGACCTATGTGTGTGGATATTCAGAGAAAATTAGATGCTGGCTTAATTTCTGAAAAAGATGCTCAAGACTTGTTTAAAGAATACGAATAAATAAAAGGAACAGTCATGTATCAACACGCAAATAAAAAAGTAAAGTTTCTTGTGTTTGATGGTTTGATCAGCATACCTTTCTTATTCTTAATGCTATCACCGAGCTGGGTTATGCTCGGTATAATATTAACTATAAGTTTTGCATTGTTGTACCTATCATCGAAAGGCATGGATTTGCACATGCTGTTTAGAAAATTGAGAACAATGATGATCGGTAATAGAAGGTATAATAGACCACCAAACAGAAAATTAATTTAATTAGCATATAAAAACAGATTGATTTTTTAAGAAAGCAAAAATATAATTGTATTTAAAATTCGAGGTCAGAATAATGATTAATAATAAAAAGACAAATAAAAAAAGTAAGATAATGCTGTCAGTAGCAACAATCGCTACACTATCAGGCGCATTTGCACCGTTCGTACAAGCAGAACTTTATATTTCTCCGTTGGTTAGAGAGTCAGTTGTAATTGATAACGAGCTGAATCAAAAACTTTCTAACAAGGATGAGGGTGCTGTAGTTGTTGGTGAATCCAAAGACTACGGTAAGTTCGTCATGCAAGAGAAAGCAAAAGTAGAAAAGAAAGCGTTTGGTTACGGTAAAAACGTACCGCTTTTCGTAGCTGCTGAGGCAAACATCCCTGTAGATGATGGTTGGTTGGTTCATATTGATGAAAGCATTCAAAAGAAACCTGTTAGCTGGGAATCAAACAGTGACTCTTGGGAAGACACTATTAAGATTATCGGTGAACAAAACAATCTAAATGTTGTAATCAACCCAGTTGAAAAGTCTATCGGCATTTCAGGAAAGGAAAAACCTAGCCTGGCTAAACACTTAGCAAACCGTGTGCCTGAGGTTTGGGTTTTAACTCCTGGTAAAACATTGAAGAAAAACCTAGAAGACTGGTCTAAAAAGGCGGGTTGGCAGCTTCACTGGGATGACTCTCTAAAAGTTGATTACATGATTGAGCACAAAGCTACCATGACAGGAAAATTCCTTGATTCTGGTGATGAAGATGGCGTGATTACTCAAGTTCTTGATTCATTGGCTGATGCGCACGTTCCACTTAGAGCTGAATTCTACAAGAAAAATAAAGTTTTATTGATAACTGAAGCTGGATTCAAGCAAGAGGTTAAATACTAATTATGAGAAATATAGAAATGAATAAAGTATCAAAAGTCGCTTTTGTAGGTTTAGCGGCATCTGTAATGGGTGGCTGTGCTACACATAAGATTGATGAATCTGCTGAAATCGTTGATGCTGGCTTAGACAATGCAAGCCTACTAAAAGACCAAGGTGATACTCTTAGCCGCAAAGCTACCACTTCAGTGATCAAGGATGAGTTCTTCTTAGCTACTACTCCATATAAAATGAGTAATCGCGATACGTTACCATCTTTCTTTGAAGAGAAAATCCTTTTCAGTCAGCCTGAACCTGTAAGTGTTCATGAGATCCTTAATAAGGTTACTGCTGAAACAGGTATTCACATCAACATCACGCAAGACGCTTACCAATGGATTAATGGCGACGAAATTGAAAAAGATGATGAGGAAGACACAGGTGATGCTGCACAAACTGCTAAGCCTCAAGGTGGATTCACTGCGCCTGCTCCAGGTTCATCCACTCCTTGGCCTCAAGGCGAGTCCAAAGACGGAACAGAAAAATCAATCAAGAAAGTTCATGATCGCGCAAACTATGCTGGTGTTAACCTACGCTTGCTTGAAGAAAAGTTCTCTTTCAAATTCCGTGGAACCATTGAAGAAGTTTTAGATCGAGTAACACAAAAACTTGATGTGAACTGGAAATGGGAAAATGGCAAGGTTGAGATATACAAGCTAGAAGTAAAACACTATATTTTTGATGGTGCGAATGCTTCTGTTGAATTCCAATCATCAATAACAACAAAATCTTCAAGTGAAGATTCTAGCAGTGGTCATAACACTACTTACACAACAAACTACAAGCCAATGTATGATGAAATTTCAACTACATTGTCTAAAATGATGACAACTAACGGTAAGTTCCATATCAACACCAATACAGGCATGATTACTGTAACGGACGTACCAAGTGTTCATCGTGAAGTGGAAAAGTACATTGAGCAAATCAATGTGATGGCAAGTAAGCGTGTCCTTATCAAAACTCAGGTTATTGACATTGTATCTGATGATAACGGTGACTACGGAATGGACTTGAATGCAATTTATTCTGGCTCTTCACGCTTCAATTTCAAGTTTAATCCTCTAGATCCTTCTGCGACTGGTGGTAACTTTGAAATCGGCTTGATTGATGGAACATCTGCTTGGAATGGTTCAAAAGCTCTAGTTAGCGCTCTAAATACAATATCCAAAAACATCTACGAAAACTCAAGCACTGTTACAACTCAGAATGGACAACCTGTTCCAGTTCAGATCATTGACAGAAAGAACTTCGTAGAAAAAGTTACATCTGAAACTGATGAAGATGGCAATAAGAGCTACGAAATCACCACTAACAAAGTTATGCCTGGCTTTAGCATGACCGCTCTACCTAAGCTAACAAGCAAGGGAACAGTGGCAATGCAATTGGCGATTGACCTTAAAAAGCTAAATGCTCTAAATGATTTTACTGCTGGTGATATCTCTGCAACTCTGCCAGATGAAACTCAAAAGTCATTTATGCAAAACGTAAACATTAAAAACGGTCAAACACTAATGCTTTCAGGTTTCGAAACAACGATTAACGAGTCAGAAGTTAAGTCTGTTGGCGGTGAAGAATCTTGGTTATTCGGCGGTAAGAAAGTTGGTGGCAAGAAAAAAGTTATGACTCTTATCCTTGTTACTCCGTACATAATGGCTAACTAACTTGGAGGTTAGTTGTGGTAAATAAAGCAAAAATTAACGGGGTAGATTTTGGTTTTGGCTTGGTCTGGGAGGATTTAAACTCCCAGAAAACTAAAGCTCAAATCCAAAGCATCTTAGATGTGAACTCCTGTAAGTTTGGAGTTCACAAAAAAGATAAAGATAACCCTGACGAACAGCAGTTGGGCTACACCAACTTAAAAGAGCTGAAAGGCACGTTGTCTGCCGCTTATGTATTAGCAAACATCAGTAAAGAAATCACTGTTATTGAAAAGATAAGTGAAGAAGATTTTTGGATCTGTGGTGTTAATGAAGGCAAAATTATTTCAACTACAGATGTAGTAGTTGCTCAGCATGATTTAGCAGACCACGTTGAAAACCTTAAAGGTACTTACTCTGACATTGAAATCCCATTCGAAATTACTTGTTCGGAAGAAGTTGCTGAAATAATCAGTGAGATGGGCGTAGAAGTTTCAATTGAAGAATATGAATCATTTGAGTCCAAGTTACAAGAGTTTGATTTAAGCAAGTCTTTCAGTAAGCAAGCCAGAATTACATCACTAAAAGGCGTTCCTGTTCTGGGTATTGTTCTTGGGTTTGTTCTTGTTGGCGCTGGCGCTGTAGCTTATAGCTTAACTTCACCTCAAACAATAATCGCAGAAGCTGAATGGACTGCACCAGTCATAAAAGAAGCTAAAATCTCGATTAAATCTCAAGAAGATATAGTCAGAGAGATAAAGGCAGCCGCATATGCTGAGGAAGTAAAGTGGTTGACTGAAGACTTTAGACAGCAAGATCCTGTTGAAGTAATTAACTCATTCATTGATATTCAACGAAGAGTGCCAATGTTTATTGGTGGTTGGGAAGTTCAAAGCATCTCCTACGAGCGACAAAAAGGTAATTTAATTACTGTTGAGCTTCAAAGAGGATCGCTAGGAACGCCAGTAACACTTAGAGAGTCTCTGTTGAATTACCATTCTGTGCATATTGTAGATGGTGGTAACAAGGCAACAATTTCTTTTGATATGCACGATATTAAACGCTCAGAGAGAATAACTGATATTGTATCGTACATTAGAGACCACAAGTATAAAGATGTTGAAATCATTCATGATTCACACTTTATGGGGTACAAGTGGGGTGTTGTTAAGTATGACTTCTCACTAAGACGCGAACCAATTGCAGGCATTGCGAATCCAGAAGAGGCAAAAGTTGCGCTGCTTAAAAATGAAGGTAAGTTAATCAATATTGTTGGGAACAGACCTTATAAGCTTGCTGAGCTAAATAATGTATTAGAACGTTCAAGAACAACTCTAATTGAAACATTAACTATGTCGAGAAAAGATGATAGTGAATGGCAAGTTCAACTTTTAACATACACTAAATAATAAAAAGCTGCCAAAAGCGGCAGCTTTTTTAACTAAATAAATTCCAAAACGTGTGGCTCTCTGATATATTCAAGAATAAAAAAATAACAGGTTAATAAAATGAAAAATACACAATTTAAAAAAGTCTTTTTAAGCTTGGCAATAGCAGGGCTTGTTTCAGCAAGTGGTGCTGCATATGCAAATTCTGTTGAAGTAAAAGGTGCAGAATCAAATGATGTTGTAAACAAGCTTCTAAACGTTGAAAACATTCAAGAAATTGAACAAAATGTTGATAAAGAAGCTAAGAACAGAAGCTCTGAGCTAATTTACGACTCTAAGAAAAGTATCGATAACTCAAACAAACTGTCAAGTTTGCAAGAGGAAGCTGAACTTCTTGAAGCTCAAATAAAAGTTACTGAAAAACAAAATATTTTGAATGAGAAGAAAGAAGCGTCTAAATTGAAAGCTGAAATTGAGAAAAACAAAAAGCTTACAGAAGAAATTTCGCAACTTAACGCATTAATTTCTGAGCTTGAAGACCAAAATGACAGTTTGAAATCTTCACTTTCAGCTTCTGAGCAAAGGGTTTATGCTCTTGAGCAGGCAGCTAAGAAAAAAGAGGCAGGAGAAGACTTCTTTGCTAAGGTATCAGTAAACCGACTTTACGGAATCAATAACAATCTAAAAGCTGATCTTGTATACGATAATCACATTATCACGAGAAAAGAAGGGCAGGAGATTGCTAATGGTCTAATACTGACAAAAATCAATGAGGATAATATCGTTGTTAAAAAAGGAACAATAAGCAAAACAATCTTCATCTCAGTTTACGACAAAGACAATTAATAAAGTCAAAAGTAAAAATAACAAGAGTTGAGCTTGCAAGAGCGAAGCTCTTGTTGTTTTTTTGTCTACTATGATATACCATTATCGTCAATGAATAATAAAAAAAAATTGAGAAATAATAAATGAGCTTAGTTAATAAGATTCAGAGCTTATTGAATTCTGAGATAAGTTTTAAGGGTAATTCTAAAAAGCAACCTGTAAAACAATCGAGTTCTAAAAGTAATGAAAAAATAAAGAAAAAAAGAGAAGTTAAGACTATTCGTACACTAGAGAATGTTCCTTCCTTTAGAAGAATTATTTCTCTTGGCGATGATAATGTCATTCCTGAAGATCAAAAAGAATCTATCATTCAGTTTACTCAAAAACTGAAGCAGGACTATATTGTATTAGATATTAGTAAACTAGGGGCTGGTGAAAAGAGAGCGGCTATCTTATCTTCAATTGAGATCTCAAACTCAATTGGTGTAGATAACAACTATCTTGGCATAAGAAAAAAATGTCTTGATAAAGGATACAGAAGTGTTGCAAAAGAATATGCTTCTCGTGAAATTATCCAGCTTCTTTATACAAAGAACACTAAAAAGAAAAGTGATGACAGCGTAAGTGATGATGATGGTGCTTTGGTTAAGAAGTTCGATGATATGCTTATCGAAGCTGTTGAAAATGAAGTATCAGATTTACACATTGAAGTTGAAGGTGACGATTCACTAGTAAGACACCGTATAAATGGTCAGCTTAAAAATGTAGATACTTGGGATTCAGTTCATGCTTTAAAGATGGCTCAGGTTATATACACCGTAGTAGCGGAAGAGAAAGATGTAACATTTAACCCTTCCGAACAGCAGGCTGCAATCATTAACAGAGAGCTTTTAGTTCCTGGCGAAGGTAATATCCGAGTTCGTGTTCGCCTAAATACAATCCCAGCATATCCAAGCGGGTTTAACGTAGTGATGCGTATTCTTAAGATGGGTAAAGCGGGAACGAAGCTTACTTTTGACATGCTCGGATACTCATTCGATCAGATCGAAGGTATTAAAGAGTCAATCGCTAAGCCTGTTGGTTGCACAATTATCAGTGGAACAACAGGTTCAGGTAAATCGACCTCGCTTTCAGTGATGTTGACTAGGCTCGTCAATGAGAACTTGGATGTTGCGAGAACATCATGTTCCATCAAAATAATTACCGTTGAAGACCCTCCAGAATATGAGGTTCCGCATGTTACACAGTCTCCTGTGGTTCGCTCAAAATCGAAAGATGAGAACCCATTCAGTGCAGCAATCAAGGCGGCAATGCGTTGCGACCCAGACGTGCTCATGGTTGGGGAAGTGAGGGATGAACACTCAGCAGAGCTACTTGTACACGCTGTGCAATCAGGACACCAAGCATTTACAACAGTTCACGCTCCAAGTGCTCTAGGAATCGTACCAAGACTTAGAAGTTTGGGTGTATCCAATGATGTTCTTGGTAATGATGAGTTTATCGCTGGATTAGTATACCAGGCGCTACTCCCTGTTCTTTGTAATGAATGTAAGGTTTCAATGGAAACATACGTGAACAAAGTAAAAGGTGGTGAGTATTTTGTTGAAGACAAATTCGGCTTTGAACAGCTAATTGAGCGTTTAGACAAAATCACAATGCCTGAAGAGAAAAAGAATATTTTCTTTAAAAATCCATGTGGATGTTCTGAATGTGATAAAACGGGCATTTCTGGTCGTACCGTAGCTGCCGAAGTTATCGTGCCTGATCTGTTCATGATTGATTGTTTCTTTGAAGGAAATGATACAAAGGCAAAAGAACACTATAAGAAAAAAGGTGGAGAGTTTGCACTTGATCATGGAATCACTAAGATGCTCGATGGAAAAGCGGATCCTAGAGATATTGAGAAGAAACTTGGTCGTGTAACAGGTGCTGTTCGTTTATCTAAGATTGAAAGCTTAAAAAATGGCTCGGCTGAACTCGAAAATCCAGTATTAAATACAGAATCTGATCTGTTTAACATTGAAGATTCAAGTTCTGCTGAAAATGTCAGTAAAGGAACTACAGTTATTTCATTAACAAATAAAAAAGACTGCTTAAGCAGTAAGCTTAAAAATCCTAAATTAAATCAAAATAATGAAGTAGACGAAAGCGTACAAAATAATAATGAAAGTGAATAAAGGCATTAAAAATGGCAGATAATAAATTAAACTCTTTTGAGAGAAAGTTTGCAAAAATGCAATTCGGACTGAAAGTCCGAATTGACCTCTATAAAAAAATATCATCATTCATAAAAAATGGTGTTCCAGTGAATGACATTGTTCAAGAGCTGGAAACTCAGTACCTTAGATATAATAAGAGCGATATCAGAGCTACAATTCTAGGTGATATACGCGCTAACATGTCTAAAGGTGAATCGTTTGGTGAGGCATTAGCTCACTGGGTTCCACCTAGTGAAGCAATGATCATTCAGGGTGGTGAAAAGTCAGGTAATATTAGTCAGTCTTTTCATAATGCAATTAAAATTACCGAATCAGCATCTCGCATGAAATCTACAATCATTGGTGAGATTTCATACCCTGCGGTTCTATTGATGATGCTTAGTGGTTTGATCTACATGTTCTCTACCCAAGCCATACCAGAACTAACATCAGTATTGCCTCCAGAAAACTGGCCTCCAGTCTCCCAGAAGCTATATCACATGTCTAAGTTTGTGGAAGAAAAGTGGTGGTTAGTAGTAGCTGTATTCTTTACGTTTGTAATCGTATCTTTTAAATCTTTAGATTCAATGACGGGAACGTTGAGAAACATACTAAACAAAGTACCACCTTGGTCAATATACAAGACATTCCAAAGTTCTGTTTTCCTTATTTCCACATCAGCGATGATGAGTACAGGTACGCCGATATTTGAGGCGATGAGCAGATTAAGAAAGATGTCACCCAAATATGTTGCAAATGAAATTGATAAAATTCTAAAAGAAGTCGATAGCGGTACGCAAATTGGTGATGCAATGAATAGTGGGTTCTTAGATCGTGATACGGGTATCGATGTATCTATCTATGGTAAAGTCGCGAACTTGCAAGAAGCACTTGATAGCATTGGTAGTGACGCTATTGAAAACGGCATTGAAAAAATTAAAGGTGTCGCTGGATTACTTAAGAACCTTGTCCTATTTGGTGTTGCTTCTTACATCGGTTGGGTATATTACGCTTTCTATACACTAACTCAAGCAATCGGTGATAGCGTTTCAGCCGCAATGTAAAAAGTGTAGAAATGAATTAGTTTAACGAATAAAAAATGGTTGTATTTTGAATTTTGTGTGGTAATCTTTCACTAAATAAAAATAATAAATAGCTTACTTCGAAACAAATTAAATAATAATAAGGTAAGCTAAACCATTAACTCATAAAAAATAATCAAAAAAATAAACAAGGAATAATAATATGAAGATACGTTCTTTGAGCAAAAATCGTCAGATTAAGTCTAGACGAGGCGCTACGCTCCTCGAACTGACAATGGTGGTTGGTATCATCGCTATCATCTCTATCGCGGCTATTGCTTACTACAACAGCGTAAACAACGGTAACAAGATCAAAGATGAAATTAACAACCTAAACAGTTTGTCTGCTGCGATTCGCAACATGTTCAATACTCAAGGTAGTTACGAAGGCTTAAGCAACGCAGTAGTACTGAAAAGCTCAACCTTCCCTGATCGTATGCGTGTTCCAAATAACAAGACTCAGATCAAGCATAGCTGGCTATCAAACGGTGTAACTGTTGCATCTGCTACAGTATCAGGCACTGCTCACGATGGTTTCACTATCACTTACAAAGATGTACCTAATGATGCATGTACCGACATCGTATCTAACACTTACCGTCACTTTGTGAAGGTAGAAGCTGGTAACGGTGCTATCTCAAACCTTGGTGATGTGGCTGGTTCTTGTAACTCTGGTAGCGACAAAAACGCAATCATCTTCACAACTCGTTAATTCGAAATTGTGTTTAAAAAAGAGAGGCTTGCCCTCTCTTTTTTTTATTTCCAATATTAATTTACGAATCAAAGAAAACTTTACTGTTTTAATTTTAAATGTTATAAAGCGGTAAGAAAATAATAATATCAAAGGTAAATAAAGTGGATAATGATTATTACGGAGTTGGTGAGGATTACTCGAACTTCAAGGATATGATTGTTATTGTTGATAATTTGGAATTGAGTCACTTTTCACCATCAACAAGAATAGCATATAACTCCTGTGACAAGGTAAACAGCTTAATTTCTCACACCATTGAAAAATATAAGATAAACAAAGAAATAAACAGAAAAGACTTTCGAGTTGAATTTGATAATTATGTTTATCGTGGAACCATCATGTCTTCTATTCGTGGAGATCACGTTCTTCTTAGGAGAATGCCAAAAGAGGTTTGGCCTCTGAAACAGTGCTTCTCTTCTCTAAGTACAAACATGTCCAAGGCGTTATATAAACATCTAACAGAAGCTCGTCTTAATATGGGTGGTATTATCATTGTTTGTGGTAATCCTGGTAATGGTAAGTCAACAACTTCCGCCTCCATTGTTAAAGAGCGCTTGGAAATACATGGTGGTCACTGTAATACCATTGAAGATCCATGTGAAATGCCGCTTCATGGTAAAATTGGCGAGTCTGGTTATTGCATCCAGAGAGAAGTTAGTGGAAGTGAATCCTTCGAAGATGCTCTCCGCGACACTTTAAGGGGATATCCTACAGCGAGTAACAACATTCTTCTTTTGGGTGAGGTGAGAGATCCAACAGTAGCGGAACTAGCGGTAAGATCTGCAATTGATGGTCGTTTAGTAATAACAACATTCCACTCGGCGGGAATCATTGAGGCTATAAAGCGTTTGCTTAATCTATCAGCAGATAAGTTAGGAATGTCAGAAGCATCAGACTTGCTAGCTTCTAGTTTGAGAGTTGCTATTCACCAGAAAGTGATTGGTAACACGATAAAGGTTACATCTCTATTTGATACTGATGCTGTTGTTGGCGCTATTCGTGATCAAACATCGAATGTGTCGTTAGAACACTTACAAACTGAAATCCATAACCAAGCTAAAAAAATTAACGATGGCATACCAATTCTTACAAGAAGTAAGAATGGAAAATCTAAATTAGGCAGATAGTAAACTCAAATGGTGCTTCTTGTCGGGGCATCATTTATAATTAAATAAAAAAATAAGTGATGAATACCCATGAAAATTAAGAAATTAAAGAATCAGCGAGGGTATACACTGATGGAGTTGATGCTAGTGATAGCAATCATGACGCTTATATCCATTGGTGTGATGCAAGACAGAATGGCAGAAGCTTCTCAGCTAAGAGCAAAAACTCTTGGTAAAGAAATTGCTACTGTTGCAACAGCCCTACAATCATACACTGGCTACTACTCTGGTTCAGATGGCGCTCCAGGCGCTCCTGTGACAGGTACAGTTCGTACTGGTATAAACTTCTTGAAGTCAAACACCTGTTCCTCAGCAGAGACAACGAGCAAGGGTGCTATACCTGTTGGATTCCTTGGTGACTGCGGATACCTTTCGCATACTACGACCCCAACAAGAGACCAAAGAACAACTTTTGGAAACTTGACGTTTAAAACAACTTTTAAACGCACTGCGGCAGGCGCTGGCAACCCAGGAACAGTTTTAGAGGCTATAACGGTTCTTGACCCTCTAAAAGGTCATAATGGCGTAATGATGTCTGAATCTGGTTTGGCTGCTTTAGTTGCTGGTGGTATGTCTTCTACTTCTGTTGGCGCTGGTGGTGAAGCTGGCTATCGCGTAGTCTACTGTGTACCTGGTGGTAGAGGCGATGCTTCATACAACAGAATGTGTACTGGTAATGCTGATAAGATCGTGATTATGACCACTACTGATGCAACAGCTAACATTTGGTTGAGAACTGATGGTCGAAATACTATGAATAACTTAATCACTTTCGGTGAGACAGTTAACTCTGCACTGCGCGGCTTAGTAAACATCAACAAGTTAGTTCTTCCAAGAGGCGGTCAGAAATTAACTATCGAACAAGATAGCAAAGTATTTGTTGATATCGATAAGAGTAAGTTTGACGTTATTGATGCAAACCTTACTGTAAAAGGTACTGGTTACATCAAATCAGAAACTTCAGTGGTTGCTAAAAACTCTGTTCAGTCAAAAGTGTACTTACCATTCCTTGGTGATGGCAACGAAAAATCCACAACAAGTAACTACCGTGTTCAAATTGATGGCAAGTCAGAAATGAAGAGCGTAGGTTTGAATGGTATTTATCTTGGTAAAACCGCAGGATCTAGAGCAGAAAATAATGGTATTACTTCTATTACTGCTGAAAATAACACATCTATGAAGATACGATCTAACTCTGTTGGATTTGAGCAAATCTCTGGCGCTGATGTTGCTCTAAAGGGAATGGTGAACGTTTCTCAATTGGGTGTGGAGCTTGATAACGGTACGCATAAGTCCTTATCTCAATTACTTCCACGATACACATTACTGGGTGTGCAAAAAATCGTTGGTAACGGTTCGGACTATGTAAGTAAATCAACATATGAACTGCTTGGGTGTCGTAGACAAGACATGAAGCCAATCCTTGTCGTGAGTGGTATGAACGTTCAGGGATTCCTGGCAACAGACTCAATATGGAAAGGTTTTGATGCACCTCATTACGGTGGTAGTGAAAGGGCGTATGCGATCAAGGATCCTACACGCTTCATTACATACGGTGAAAACATCGCATATGTAAGAGACCACGGCTCTTCATGGACAGCAATCATCGATGGTTATTCTCGCGGTGCTAATCACAGTAGAAAAGGTTGGGGGCAAAGACGTTACGGTGCTGGCTTGTTACATGTTTACTGTTTAAATAACATCAAGAAAACCCTTTAATAAATAAGGTAATAAAGAATCAAGTTACTGAGAAGTAACTTGATTTTTTTTGTCTTATTGGGTACTGTTATAAATAATTAAGAAAATAAAAAAGTAATTAGGAAGCAATAAATGATTAACACGATAATCGCAAAGCCTACAAAAGACTGTAATGCTGATTGCGCTTACTGCTCAAGTCCTCCTGATATGGATGGACATTGGACGTTTGAAAGATTTAAGACAATTTTCGATCTAATCTCGCCAAAGCTTGCAGAATCTGCCGTATGGATTTGGCATGGTGGAGAACCGATGCTTTTAGGCGACAAGTTTTACATTCAGTGCTGGGATTACGTAAAAGAATATAATGCTAAGGAAAACAAAAACATTAAGTTTTCTATGCAGTCGAACATCCTACTTTATTCAAAAAAATGGAAGCCTGTATTCAGGGATGTTATGAAAGGTTCTGTTTCAACTTCGTTTGATCCTGACATGACGTACAGAACACTAAAAGGCTCAACAGAAAAGTACGCTGAACAATTTTATAAAAAGCTTGATGCCGTATTAAATGATGGTTTCAACCCGATGGTAGTATCTACCTATAGTGAAGAATCAGCTCACTTAGGCATGGAGCTGTATGAGAAAAGTTTAAATAGCGAAAATCAATTTCACTTACGTTTTAACTATCGTTACCCAGCAGGTCGTGCTGACAATGATGGTAACGGATTAATCCATCCACAAACTTACGGTAAGATGCTAATTGAGCTTTATGACCGTTGGTTAAAAGATACTCCTTCATTCTCAATTACACCATTAGATCAAATGTTGGATTTAACTGTTGGTGGAGACAATCAGCGTTGTCCTTGGATTCGCGGGTGTAACGGAAAGTTTTTAGGTATTGAGCCAAATGGCGATCTTTACAACTGCGCTGACTTTGCAGATTTGAAAGACGAGAAATTTAAATTTGGTAACGTATTTTCAACAACAGTCAAAAACAATGTAAATTTTGACATTAAAGTTAGAAAATCAGATTTTGCAGACAAAATATTTAGATCACCTGCGTCACGTTCTCATGCAAGAAGAGTAAGCAAGCTACCTATGGACTGTAAAACCTGTCGTCACTTCCATGAATGCCAGGGTGGTTGTATGAGAGATGCTGAATTGTATAACAGAGGATTGGGCGGAAAGTTCTTCTACTGTGAATCTTGGATGATGGTTTTTGACCGAATTAAAGAATCTGTGCTTAGCGGGGAAGCTGATGGAATCCTAGTTCGATTAGGCTATGACCCAGAGCACTCTAAAAATGTTGTGTCTAACAAAGTAGGGCAGATTTTATAATGAAAGTTCTTTCTGTTTATGTAAAGCCAACAAACTTCTGTAACATAGATTGTGATCATTGCTACTTGCCCGAAGAAGTTCGGGCTAATAAGAAAACAATTTCTTTTGATGAGCTTCGTAAGGCATACGGCTTTGTGAAAGACGTTGCTATACGTGAAAACTTTGATGATGTTCACTTCATCTGGCATGGTGGTGAACCAATGATGCTTGAACCAGAATGGTACGAAGAAGCACATAAAATTGCAGATGAGGTTTTTGGTGAAAGGCAATACGGTACAAGCATTCAAACATCACTGATCAGATATTCAAGCAAGTGGAATAATTTGATTAATGATAGATGGGATTCGTTTGTTGGATCTTCAATCGATTTTTCTTCAAGAACCATTCGCAGCTCAACAGATTCTTACATCGACTTATGGATGAAGCGAGTAAGTAAGGCAAGAGAGGCTGGCATTACAGTTATTCCAGGCTTTGTTCCATCAAAAAACGAAATTGGTAAAGAGAAAGAAATTGTATCTTGGTTTATAGAAAATGGATTTGAAGCATTTAACTTTGAGCGATATACAAATTTCTTGAATAAGCCTGATTTCAACTACCCATCAAATAAAGAACACTCATTGTTTATGATTAGTTTGTTTGATGAGCTAATGCGAATGATGGAAGAGGACGGATCTGCTCCTGACGTGAAGCCGATATATGCCGCAATCCGAGGCGTGAAAGATAAGGTATCTGGAGATAGATGGGGAACTAACTGTCAAAGTAGCTTTATTATAATTGAGCCAAATGGTGATATTAACACCTGTCCAGACAGATCAAGTGTAGAAAAGCCATTTTCAAATTTCAAAGATGGCGCTGATGCCTTTTTAAACTCTAAAAGCAGAAGAAAATGGATTAGAATGTCCGTAGTAAAGCACAAAGGTGAACATTGCTTAAATTGCGAGTACAATAATTGGTGTAAATCAGGATGTCCTATTAATCCGAATAAACCATTTGACCCTAAAGTTGCGGACTGTTCTGGGCATAAATTATTTTTGAATCACGTAAAGCAATTTTTAAATTCTGAAAAGGGTGAAATTGCTGTCAAATACATAAGTTAAAATCAATGAGCAATCAAACTAATAAAGATAATAAAGATTACTTCGACCACCTCATATACATGCGTGTATATGAGGGGTGCAATCTTCATTGTAAGCACTGTTTTATCCCTGCAAATCCCAAAAAAATGTCTATAGACAAAGTGAAAGAGGTTAGAGATTCACTTAAAGGGTTTGCGAAACCTGGCGATGTTTTACTATTTCAATGGCACGGTGGTGAGCCTACTGCCAGAGGTGTGAGATTTTTTAAAGAAGCTTTAGAGCTTATTAATGAACTAAGTGATACATACGTTATAAAGCACGGGATTCAAACTAACTTAATCAATTACAATGAAAAGTGGAGAGATATCTATCTCGAATACTTTGGTGGAAGGATCGGAGTAAGTTGGGATGCGAAAATACGATTAATGAAGAAAGAAGATCCTGACTCGAATGCTGAGTATGAAAGAATTTTCTTCCAAAATCTGGAACAGTTAATTTCAGATGGTGTAGAGCCATGCATTGTAGTAACTGGCACTAAGACGCTTTTTGAAACATTGAGTAAGCCAAAGGATTTTTTCCAATTCTTCATAGAGAAAGGTGTGAAAGAAATACACATCGAAAAGCTAACCAAGACTGGCAATGCAATTGATAACTGGAATGAGTTAGGGCTTACCCACTTAGAATATGCGCAATACATGAGCAAGCTCTTGAAATATTATGTAAGAATTAAAAATTCAGATCTTGATTTTTACGCCTCACCATTTGACGGATATATTGATTCTGTTGCCAGTATGGATACTCCTAAACCTAAAGGTTATGGCTGCAACTCAGGGAAATGTGATACTGCATTTCATACTGTTGATTCAAATGGTTATACAGCGGGATGTACGGCTCTTACAACAAATGAGCAATCTTCAAGTTCTAATAATGTTTCTTTCAATAAAAAAATTATAGTTAGAAGAAAAGAAAAGACTCTAAATTGTTTTGATTGTGAATTTAAGTCGATCTGCAATAGTGGTTGTGCGACTGAAAAAACCTTCGATGGTTCTGGAGGATGCTCGGGTGGATATTTAATTTATAAAGCAGCCAAAGATGTTATTGCAAAAGGATTGGTTTGACTTTTTAGTTAGATAACGATTTAATAGAAAAAAAGTTGTAAATTAAAGGCTAATAAAAATGAAATTATCAGAATTGCATGAATATATTGCAGAACAAAAAGAAGAAGGGAACCCAGTTACCCATATCTACGGCATAGAAGTAGATGATTATGTTCATGAAATCCCAGAAGGTGTTGTTGAAATCGGCTTGCTAGCTAAAATGAATGAAGATGGCGACGATTTAGATGATGACCTTGCTGACGTTATCACCAGATATTACAAAGACGCAAAATTAAAAGTAATTCTTGAAGTGCCATTTGGCTTAGAGCATGATGTGAATGAGTTGGTAACAAACATGCAGCTTCTAAACTACGACATTTCAATCTTGCTTCCAGATTCAGACAAAATGAATGATCCAGAAGCTTGGGATGAGTTTTATGAGCTGAATAAAGAATATCTTGAGTGCTTATTCCTTAACCCAAAAGTAAAAAATCAGATCTATCCAGTAAGCAGCTACTTCCAATACCTACTTATGGAATGCAATAACCATATCCCAGAAACAATGGCTACAGATGATTACATCAATGCTCGATTCGTTGAGGGTGTAAATATCGAATTAATGGATAAGATGAAAGATAAGCTTCGTGAAGATATCAACGAACAATTTGAGCCTTTTGGTGGTCTTGAAACATACGCAAGAACTCTAAACGTAGCACTAGCCAAATTGATTGCTAATAAAGCTGAAGAGCATATGCAGCTTCAGAATGAATCGGTGGCTTGTGAAAGCTCAGATAATGAAGACAATATCGAATCTGAGTCTGAATCTAAATCTGATTGATGCAATTGATAAAAATGAGAAAAAATCATTTAATATCACGAATAAAAAGTAATAAAAGGCAGCTTACGAGCTGCCTTTGGAGTTTATATGAATAACCAGTCATTTGTTTTGCATTTTCGAATCACAAAGAATTGCAATGCTAATTGCTCATATTGCTCGTCTGCAATGCAAACAAAGCTTAATAGCATGACACCTAATGAGGCTAAGATCTCTGCTGAAAACACACTGAAATATTGGGACGATCTAGGGATAAAACCTAAATACTTGACCATTGAATATGTTGGTGGCGAAGTAACAATGCTACCAATTGAAGATTTAAAAGCCCTTGTGTTGAATGTGAGGGAGGTATTTGTAAGCAAAGGAATAAATGTAACTGATGGTGTTCAGAGTAATCTTCTAGCATCTAAGAGAAAACTTGATGAAGTTTACAAGCTATTTGATGGAAGAATTGGCACATCAATAGATAACTTTACAAAGCAGCGAAAACTAGGAACTTCATCCACTAGATACAGAAAAATGTTAACGTCTAGTCTACAACATGTAAAATCGTTTGATAATAAAACACTCCCAGCCGTTCTAACAATCGACGGTGTAAATAAAGGATTCATTCTAGATGAGTATCATTTAGCTGAAAAAGAATCCAGAAACATTGTTGTAAGACCTGTTTTTCAGGGTGGTTCTGACATTGTGTTGGTTTCCGAATCTGAGCTAGAAAAGATTTACTTAGACTTGTTTGAGGCATGGTTTATGAAAGGCAATATCTTATTAGAGCCTTTCAATACTCTGTTAAAAAAACGCCTAGAGCATTTTGGTCTTAAAGGAACGGTTGGAAATTTTTGCTCCTGGCAATCTGATTGTGTAGATAACAGTCTGAGCATAGAACCTAATGGTGATATCTATGTATGCCAAGAGCTTGCGGATCATGATTTTGGTAAGCTAGGTAACATCATAGATTATTCTATTGACAGACAAGAGCAGAGAAAGCTTTTAAGACGTAAACTAAAAATAGCAAAAGAATGCGGTGGCTGTCCTTACTTTAAAGAATGTCAGGGGGGCTGTATGATGCACGCTATAGAGAAAAGATTAAGCGTGTATGATAAGACTCCATACTGCACCACTTGGAAGTCTTTGTTTGCACTTATGGATAAATTAATAAGTCAGTACAAACTGCAAGAAATTGAAAGCTGGATTTTAAACAATGAACAATAAAGTATTCTTCCCAAACTATGAGATAGCTAATATTTATGCTGGAATAAAAATTTGCGACTTTAATCTATCCAGAAACAATAATAGGAAAAGGGGTACTACAGGATTAAGTGGACTGTACTCGAAAATCTCCTTATACGCTGACGTTTATTCTGCGTTGTTGTTTGATAGATACGCCACTATAGATTTCGATTACATTATTGTGGGGCAAGACCACCTAGTTAACGCTATAGTCGCTTCAGAACTCGCCTCTAAAGGTATGCGAGTTATGATTCACGCAACACCTGAGGAAAACCTACCAAAAGAAATTAGAAAAATTGACAGATATAGATTCCAGATCGATAACGAAAAGTTTAGTAGAGTCTTATCCAAAAAGATTTTTGATGAACAACTAACTTCAATTGATAAAATAATTGAACGATGCTTTTCGATTAAGTCATTTTCACATGGCGCTCAGGATAACTTACCTGTGATAAACACCAACTATGACCAATACTTCACATTCTGTGAAGAGGAAAACAAGTTTCACCTCTTTACTAGTGGGAACAGGCCAGATAAGGAGAATGACAAGAACCTTTGGGCTTTGAAAAAGAATCTTCCGTCACTTAAATTATTAAAAGGCAGGGAGAAAAAGGGGTTTTTAGCTAGAAAGCTATATTTTGATTCTATCATTCGCTGTGATAAGATTATCGAAACATCAAGATCACAAGCTAAGTTGACTTACGTTGATGGAAATCAAAATATTGTAAAAGTGGCATCTTCAAAAAAGAAAACTGACGAATATAAAAGATACACTATTGCAGACCGTATGCTTGAGATTTTGGATACATTGGAAATAATAAATAAATAGGATAGTTATGTTTAACTCAACCTTCTTATGTCAGATAAATGTAACTAGGGACTGCAACCTAAGGTGTGAGCACTGTTACATAAGTACAGACAAAAAAGTTTCGTCAAAATACATGACGAAAGATCAGTTTTACCAAGTAATAGACCAGCTTTGCGATTTTCTTGTTTCAAACCCAAGCTACCTAAATGCTGAAGTGCATGTAATTGGGGGCGAACCAAGTATGCTTGGTGAAAAGTTTTTCAAAGAAGTATTGCCATACGCCAACGAAAAGTTTTCTCAAATACCAACCAACGTTAAGCTTTCTATTGTAACAAATCTGCTTACATCAAGAGCTGTAAAAGTAGCTAAGCTTTTTGATCATATATCTACTTCGTATGAAGTAAATACACGCTTCATAAAGGTGAATCATGAACACGCTCCTGAACTTGAAAATCAGTGGATTGATAACTGCAAGAAAATGATCGCTGATGGTCATAAGTTGAATGTTACAATGGCTATCACAAAACAAGCTGTAGATCTTGGTGCTAAAAATGTGCTTGAGTATCTTTACCAAATCGGATTTAGAGGAATCCACACAGGTTTCTTTATCCCATCTGGTGACGGAATGAAGCATATTACAAGTGTGTTTCCTGCATTTGAGGAAACAAGCCAGTTTTTGATTGATGCTACAGAGTGGTATCTCGAAAAACGTAAGGTTTGTGACGAAATTGCAGTCAATCCTGTTGAGTCCCTAATTAACTCAATTAAATTCAATCGCGCAAATGACGACATAATATGCCCAATCATACCTGGAAGTATCGATATTGACTGGAATGGTGAAACAGTAACATGCATTGAAGCTGGTGGTGAGTTAGGTTTCGATTCTATGGGTAATATATTCGATTCAAACATTTCAACAATCATGAAGTCTAAGAAATATCGTCAAGAGAGACGTAAGGCTATGAAGGTTAAAACATCATGCGTGGGCTGTGATGAGATGGAGCAGTGTCAGATGGCTTGCGGTATTTTACATGACTTTTGGAATGGTGAGGGGGAATGCCCTGGATTTAAACGTTTTATTAAAAACACCAGAAGATTAGTAGAAGTAGAAAATGTCCAACCAAGATACGAGTAAGATCAAGAGGCGGTCTCAAGAAGAGATAGACCAAGCTCTGAAGAAAACTATGGGTGGCTCATCATTTTTTTCGATATTTAGAATTCTATACAAAATGTTAGCCCCATCAATTGCAAGATTGTTAAACCCAAAGGTCATTCTTTCTGGAGTCAACCAAGCTCAAAACAACACGGTTAAAGAAAAAACCGAAACGGCGATCTCTAGACCATACGACTATGATGGACAAAAGTAAGTCAATTGGATTTTGCGGCATATTAATGTAATATGCCGCTTAATAATTAATAAAAGGAATAAAAAGTGAGTAATGTAAATTTCACGACTAAAAAAGTAGTCATTCCGTCACCAAAGAGAGATTACGATTGCTATAAGATGCCTGATGGATTTGACGTGAACACTCAGAACAACATAGAAAGCGGGTACTTCGTCTTTACTATGATGCCATCACTAAGATGCGAACTAAATTGTCCACATTGTTACTTATCTACAGACGAACGAAGAAATAGCCCTGTAATGAGCCTTGAACAACTCCAAGAAGTAATGGATAAAGTTTATGATTACTACGCGGATAAAACTGATGTGCCAGTTAAGTTTCTCTCATTCTACTGGTATGGTGGTGAACCAACTCAGATGGGCATAGATTACATGATTGCTGCCTTTAAGATGATTGAAGAGCGATTTACCGAAAAAGATGGCTACCACATCAGACATACTCTTTTAACGTCTCTAATAGCCGTACAGGAATATTGGTTTGAGTTTTTTGAAAAGTGGTGCGGTGGATACTTCCAGACATCATTTGATGGCTTGATGCGCGGTAAACGATACATGAGAGACTGGGAGCGAAAGGTTAAACTTGCAAGATCTCGTGGAATTAGCGTTGGAACGATTACAGTAGTAAACAACAAGATTTTAGAAGATACCCCGAAGGGTGTCCTAGACTACCTTGTTGAACTTGGAATTAGTGAGGCTTCATTCCTACCTATGATGCGAAATGAACAAAACGAAGCACATCACTATGGGAAGTATGCACCTTCAATGGATCAGTATTCAGCGTTTATGATTGAGTTTATGGAGTATTGGTACGAACTCAAAGAGAAGGGTGTTAGTGTTCCTGCTATTGGGCAATCACAATACATAATGAGTAGAGCAAACACCGACAAAAACGGAAACATAGCTGGTCAGACGATGTTTCTTATGCCAAATGGTGACTTTACACTTCCAGATTACAGAGATGGCTATACCGAGTATATGCAGCCTTTTGGAAATATCTTTGAGTCCGACTTCGAAACAGTTCTAGCCTCTAAAGATAGAAGAAAGTATCTACGCAGACAGTACTTTGCAAACAAAAATACTGAGTGCATCGAGTGCGATAAACGACACCAATGCATCATGGAGTTTTGGAAAGAAAATAAAGAAAATGATGATTGCTTTGGCGCTAAAAAGTACGTGGACTGGTTAGTAGATAGAGAGAGCAGAATACCTGTTGTCTCTCTATCCAATGGAGTGATGTGCTAAACAATACTCAACTCTAAAAGACACAGGTTAATATCATCTCGTATGTGACGAATGTAATTAACCTGTTTTTTATCACCTTCAGATTTTTGCCTTTCAGCAATTCTTGCTTTGTTCAGCTTAGCGCGTCCTTCAACAAACTCTGGATTTATTTCAGAGATGGGTAAACCCATCTCAATTCTACAAAGTTCTTTTGCTATTGAGTAAATGGCTTCACTGGAAAGATCAGATGCAAGACGCTTTTTGGCTTCTAGAAGTGTTTCGCCTGATGATAGCGATTTTAAGATGTTATCTATGTCTGAATCAGAAAGTTGATATTTCTGAGTTAATCGTTTTATTGTCATTATACATACCTTTGTTTTTATGTTATTATTAATTCAATTCAATAACCAATTTTATTTAAAAGAGAAATAAAATGCCAATAAAACTTGATCCTGTTTTTTATGAAAGTTTCTTTGTTTACGATTATGAGACCGCTGGACTAGATAAAAATCATAGCCAAGCTGTTCAAGGAGCTTGGATTTACACTGATTCTCAGTTGAATATCATCCAGGGTTCAGATCAAAACGTATATTGTAAAATGAGATTGGATGTAGTTCCCTCAATTGATGCATTCATGATTACTAAAATCGATCCTAAGACGCTAGAAGAAAAAGGCGTTTCGGAATACGAGTTTGCAAAAATTGTTCAACATGCGATGCAGCAGAAACCAAACACATGCATTTCTGGTTACAACACAATGGCATTTGATGATGAAGTTACACGAAATCTAATGTTTAGAAATAATCGCAGAATGTATGACCACGAGTGGAAGAATAACAACGGAAGAGTTGACTTCTATAATCTATTAAAAATGACATATGCTTATTTTCCAAACCTTATTAACTTCCCTCACAATGAGGAAGGAAAGATTAGTTTAAAGCTAGAAGATCTATGTAGAGCTAATGATTTATTACACGAATCAGCCCATGACGCATTAAGCGATGTAATTGCAACGGTGCAGCTAGCTAAGCTTATTAGAGATAAAAAACCTAGATTGTTTGATTATTTCTTGAAGCTGTCTAGCAAGAATAATGTAAAGAATTTATTAACCGAAAGACAACCTATGTTTTATACAGAAAGGGTGATTGATGAAGCTAACTACTTTACAACATTAATTTATCCTTTAGTCATGGATCCAAAAAATAACAACGCGTTTATATGTGTTGACCTAACTCAAGACCCTACGACTTTAATTAATTCAAGCGCAGAAGAAATCCAAAAGCTGGTTTTCACTAAACGCGCAGAATTGCCTGAGGATGCCCCTAGACTTGGATTGCATTCTATTAAAACAAACAAGCAACCGATTCTAAAAGAAGTTGATGATCAGTCTTCTAGCTTACTATATAAGAGATTTAACATTGATCGTGAACAATGTGATAGAAACCTTGCTTTGATTAATGAAGCCATAAAAAATGACCCGTACTTCCTAACAAAGTTACAAGCAGCATTTGAAAGCAATTTGCCTGATAAAAGTGATGTATATGGTACTTTGTATTCAGGAGGCTTCCTTTCTAACAACGATATGGCAATAAGAGACTCAATGCATCACATTGTTGACTTTAGTAGTAATGCTACAAGGCTCGAAAAAACAGATGTCTATGACCAAGCATTGAAAGCAAATGATAAAAAGCGTATTGCTGATTTGTTACTTCGCTCTAAATGGAATACTCACATGGATAACCTTCTATCGAGCGGGGAATACTCAAAGGTAGAGTTTAGAAACTATCTTTCCTATGTATCGAAAATGGTTAGCTTTAAGCTTCCTGATGCTGATAATGAAACAATATCCTCATTCAAAACCAGACTGAAAGAACTACCATTTGAAAGGGCGCTTACAAATGAGGAAAAATACATCTTAAAAGGTTTGGAGCAGCATGTAGCTAAAATGGAGGCTAGTCTTTCAGATCTGAGAGAGATCGACAAGCAAAACGAGTCAGAATATAAAGTTGAAATTTCAGGTGATTCTAGCTTCAAAAAATTTACGATTCAAACTAGAGAGTTGGAAAAGAATCAGAATTTGAGCATGTAGCTTTGTAAACCGCTAATTAATAAAAGAGAGATTATTGACAATCTCTCTTTTTTATGTAATATAAAAAATAGAATATTGGAGGAAGTATGCTTATTTTGATAATTGCTGTAATTATGGCTATAGCGGCGATTTGGGCTGGTGTCGGCGCATTCTACGGGATGATTGCTAACTATCTCCACAGCCTCTCTCCTGAGTCTGTAGGGGTTATTAAATACATACCTTACTTAGAGTATGGGACGATGACTTTAATTATTGGCATCCTAATTTTTCAAACATACCAGATTGCAAAAATTAAAGACGAATAAAAACCCTCGCAGTGCGAGGGTTTTATGTTTATCAGCCTTTTTTATCATCCCCATTATCTGGGGCATCATTATCTTTATTAGACTGCCTTCTGGCATTCATTTTCAGTGTTCTCATAATACCGTCAGCTTTATGTTTGATATCGCTAACGCTACCTTTTAATGATTCACCTACTTTATCTTCACCAAAGCCTCTATTCCCAGCACCACCTGCAAACCACTCTAAAATGTGGTTAGGTAATGTGTACATAATTGAAACTATGGTTTGTGTTATTGTTAAGGCTGTTGCAGTGTATAGCGCAATTAGAGCAAACAAGTCAAGTGGACTACCGTATAAGTACATTTTTGCTGCTGACCAGAAGAATGTATTAAAGATAGTGAATCCAAGTGAAGCAATTGTAATTGCACCGATGAGACCAATAATCATGAGAGATGGCTTTAGAATTACAACAATTAACAATTGCATTGCTCTCTCAAGCCTTTGACCCAATATACCTTGACCTTCAGGCAGTAACATTTGGACAACTGCCAATGGTGCTGCTGTTGACGCTTCAATTACTGTAACCAAATAGCCTATCATCATATTTGTCCAAGCTATTACTGGAAGGAATGGTATCATGTACGCCAAAACAAAACCACAAGCTAAATATGAAAGAACAATTACAAACACAAGATTAGCCACAGAACCAACAATTGAAGCTCCAAATCTTAATCCTGCTTTAATCACACCAGTACCATCTAAACTAGCAGCCCAACCCTCACCAATTCCTGGCATTGCAGCACTAGTTGCTTTAGCTAACACACCAATGCCATATCCAGCCATTGCGTATGAATTCATTGTATGACCAATAGAGGACAACGTAAGAAATGGGTTAGAGAAACCAGCAGGATTAAACATATTTCCCTCTACGGTTTCACCAGGTTCTTGCTCATCGAACAAAATTGGACCACTAGCGAAATTATTTAAAATCCACTGCGCTGTTGATGTTGCGTAATTTGAAGCTACGTCTTCATCAATTTCACAATCGTCATAATTTGGGCATTTACCTAAGAATGAATCAACATTTACAGAATTACTTTTAGCTGCTTTAGGGTCAATTCCTTCTACATATCCATTTGAAGCCTTATATAAATGAGTTAGCAGACCAATTGCAGCATCATAGTTGGCAGACGATTGCTTACATACTGTAGAAGCTTTTATGTTACTTGTAACGTTCTGACATAAATTTGCCACTGATGGAGGCGATATCTTATTATCGATGTCCAGGGAACCTACTTTTTGTTGCGTAGATCCAACCTCAATGAACCACAAGCCAGCAGCAGCCCAGCCACCCTTAGTGATACGATCAACTTGTTTTTTCTCATTACCTGTTAATTCTCTAAATAAGTAGCTTGGAATGTTATGAGTAACAGCTTCTTGGAATTGACTTCCTGCAATAGCAAAACGTTCCGCATTTGCCTCTATTTGACGCAATATTTGCTCATTAGCTCCCTCAATATTTGGAGACTTAACTTGTTGATATGCTCGTTCAGGGTTTCCTTTATCAAGGTCGCCAATATCTATTGCAATCGAAAATGCAGCATCAATAGCTTTAGGCAACGTGTCTTTTTGGAACATTCCAAATGCAGTTTCAAAATTTTTGATTTCCTCAAGATCCGAGCTAGTTAAAGATTGATTTTCATTGATTATGGCATCACTTTTATCAATAACTGAAATTGAACCACAACCATACTGGAAGTTAACTTTATTAACCTGAATATCAGATTTCAAAATTTGATTTAAACCACCGATATTTGCAATTCTGTATGAATAAGTTTCAGCATCTGTTTTAATCACATCGGCAAAAACTTGTTCTTGTTTGATTTCGTACACCTTTTTAGTTTTGCCATCCACAGTTTTTATCTGCTTAGTTCTACCAGTGTAGTAATCAACAGTAGCAATTTGAGCCTTGTTTGCATCAGATCCTGCTCGTTTATAGCCTGGAATAACGCGTTCTGCTTTTACGTTGTGATCAACACAGGTTAGACTTTGAGCAATATTCAGCAGCGGTTTATTCCCTGGAGATACAGGTGAGTACCCGTAAATTCCATCAGTCGTTAACTTCTCGGCTGTATTGTTCCAAAGGAATGTAGCTGAGTTGGAGCCAAAGATAACAAGCCATATAATACCTACTTGCGACATAGACATTACACCGCCACCAATACCAGGCACAGGCATTACAAGTCCGATACCAAGAACAGATCGAATAGGCATCCAAACAGGAGACCAGTTTCTATTAAGAACCTCACCACTATGAGTAGAGTTTAAGGCACCACCACCAAGGACGTAGACCATCACTACTGTACCAAAGGTAATCGCTAATAAATTAGTAAAACCTACAGCAGAAGCCAAGATTGAGATGTCACCACTATCATTTGTCCAAGGTTCAAATATAAAGCTGCCAAAAATTATTCTTAACCAAACATGAAAATAGTCAACGTTTGAATCTGTAGGATCCAATGACACTGGCATATTTAAAATGTTATTAAAAGCGCTGTTAACAGAATTTTCCCCATAAGAAACATCACTTGCATAGGCGCTTGCACTACCTAAGGCAAGGAAAAATATGAAGAACATTAGAACAACATTTTTAATTGGTATTTTATTAATGTTCATTTTGTTATTTTTCCATTTTATTGTTACTTAAATAATAACTTAATTGGAGCAAATTCTAAAGGTTTTCGTTTGATTACATTGAAATATTGAACGTATGATGTGGTTAAAACCTTGTGACGTTGAGACCAATTCCTTGCAACAATTCTAGCTCTCCATAATTGATATGAATTCGACCAGTAAAGTAGCGATAGACCTGCTACAAATCCAAGGCAAATTATGGTTGACAAAATTGAATTAAAAATCAGGGCTTGCCATAAGCAGAATAGAAATAACGCTATTACGCCGATATTGGTTAATCTCAGTGCTTTGTATCTATTGAAAAACTCTTCTTTAGATATAGAGCTAGAAACAGCAGGGGAAATTTTACCTTCCGCTTTTGCTGTTTCCTTAATGTCTTTAACATATTTTATTGTTACATTGTTTTTTAATTCTTTTGTTGCATCTGATGCAATCATTCCGAATAGTTTTTTTATCATTTATATATACCTAATTAAAACATAAAAATGGCATATTTAGCGTATTGCCTACAAAACAAGCAAAATCAAGGATATTCATTGCAATCATACCCGCGCCAATATGAATAGTTGACTTTTTAAGTGGACTTGAGTCCTGTCCTTGTTGCTTTGGTGCTCCCATGTCTTTCAGTATGTAAATACCTTTCAGAAATGAGTAAACGCCAAACAAGAAAATTATACCTATGAGCATTTCAATGGTTTGTGCGGGTAAGTATTCACCTAACCAGCTATTACTTAAATCGCCAACCTTTCCAAGCATGTCACTTTCATTAATTGATAAAACATCCATGCTGTAGCTAGGCGTACTATTCGATACTGTTCCAGAGAAAATGTGGTATGCAGCACTTGATGATAACAACAGCATACCTGCGAACATCTTACTTACAGCATGTGAAATAGGGTGCTGGTTTTTATTCTCCGCATTTCTTTTAACGTCATACAATCCCGCACCAATAAGGACTAAGCCAAGAAGTATAAAGGCACTTACTATCAAGGAATTGATAGGGAATACTTGCTTGTCTATGAAGTCATTATTGTCGTATCCATTTGCAAATGCTTGTAATGGTAGAGTTGCCGTAACAACGCCCCAAAAAAACCTTTTCATATTCTTTTCCTAAATTTTATTGTTATTTGTTATTTATTTTTAATTTATTTAGTTAAGTTTGAACTGTTTTCAACATCTAGCATTAAAGAAGATGCTTGCAGAGCTTCCATTCTTAACTGCTGTTTGTACTTTATAATATCCAAATGTATTTGGAACGCTTGCATTACAGCCATTCTTCTTTGCAACTCGCTTGGCATTACTGCATCTTTTTGATCGGCTGTTGCTCCAGCTACTTCAACAACCCATTCAGGATTTCCCCATCTTTCATCAGAGAAATCTTGTAAAAGAGATAGTTCCGATGGCGCTTTAAGCTCACTGCTTTCACCAGCAGAACCTCTAACAGAAGCAATATGTTGAAGTGAAGAGACAGAGAGTGACCTTATTGCAAGTTTTCTCATTTCTTTAACCATCATTTCGTCTTTTTCATACGAACCATCTGGTAAAGTTTGGGACATTTTGTGCTCTGGCAAGGGACCTGTTATCAAATCTATGATTGTATCAGCAGCGACTTGCTCACCAGGCTCATACGCATCTTGAGTTTCAGTACCAAGCAAGATCCCGCCGCGTAAACAAAGGCTTGTTGAAAGCTTGTCTGTTCCATCAATATTATCTGCATACTGTAGATTTCGACATAGCTCTAGTAGTTCTTTAGTTTTTTCAACTTTCTTTTCAATCACCTTTACCTGACTATCTGTAAAGTTGTTATTTTCGTGCGAATCCTTATCCAGTTTTGAAACTGTTGTATCAGTAGTAACACAGTCAACAGCATTTGATACCTTTTGGATTGCACAAGTGCGAGGCGCTTGCTTATCTGGCTCTGACATCTCTTTAACCATAAGGTTATGAAGTGATTCTTCGAGTTTTAATTCTTTCTGTAATGAGAATTGTGCAAGAAACGAATCCATTGACATAATGGCTTGCTGGAAATAGGAATCAGCAGCCATCATAGCTGTCATAAGTTGAGATTCTGATACCCATTGAGATGCTGATTGTATGTTGCCAACGATTTCTTCTGTTAGGTTTGCAAAGTCAACGTTAGGAATGGCGTAAGATGGAGCGCTAACTGTCAAACTTGAACCGAGAACTACAGCCAATACGGTTTTCTTTAATTTATTCATTTTATTCAAACCTTTATATTTTATTGCCAAGAACAAATCCGCTATTACTTAAGTCGCGGCTAACTTGTGTCCTATGAGTAAAACCATATTTACCGAAATCTCTTTCTATAAATTTGGTGCTTAGCTGTTTCATTTCCCTAACCTTTTTACTTTCTTTAAATAGGGTTCCGCAACTAATTAGCTCGTCTTTACTTACATATGGGGCAAAATTTTCGAATTTCATATTGTTTTCAATTCCTTAAAAAGAGGTTATTATTCATTATTAAATAGAAAGGAACTTTACACTTTTATTTAGGTTAATTTAATAATAATATATTATCAAAGTCAACTTTGAAATACTAACAGATTAAGAGATATAAAATGAAAAATAACTCGCAAGATATATTCTCGCCTGGTTTTCAAGATTTGTTTTGGGGAACGTTAGAGCCTGATTTTAGAGGCTTCATGAACGATCTGGAAAATAAAGAGGTTTGGACTCATAAATATGAGGAATTTCCAGACATGTTCAAACAACTTGCAGATCTTTTACCTCATTGTGATGAAGTTCGAGCTATGAAAGCGGACAATAAAACAATAAGGGATTTCATTGCAGTGTTATCAGCAATGCCTGCACGACAATCTTTATCAGCCCTTTCATGGTTAGATTCTCAATCATCCTCAGAAACTCGTATAGGATGGGGGGCTAAAATCTTCCTAGAGTGTGCTGACATCTATAAAAATAAACAAGAAGATCCTCTGAAGCTTGAAGCAAAAGCAGTATATAAAAGAGTCCAATCAATTTCTCAAACTAGATTACTTGTAGATCTTTTTGTGAACGAAGCAATATTCGGAGAAAAGAAATGAATAAGATAAAACTAACATTTTTAAGTTTAGCTATTGGCAGCGCCTACATGCTTCCTGTCAACGTGAGTGCTGCTGATGCCGTACCTAAAAGACCAAGTGTTTGCAAAACAGAATCCAAGGCAAAAATCAAAAAGTATATTGAGAAGCAAGAGCAGTCTTGTGAAACTGAGTATGGAATTGATACAAAAAACAAAGCAGAAGATAGTGACTACTGGTCAAATAGTGATGATGCTAACTGTGATTTAGGATTGAAATTCCCAAGCTTGCCAGGGTTTAACTTAGATATCAGCGCTCTGAATGCATGTGAGATTGCGCAGGCAGTAACCGAGAATGTAGTTGGAGAAGTTAACAAAACCACTCAGGACGCTGTTGAGAACATTACAGAGAACGTAACTGGTGATAAGGACGGTTTAGATCTTGATGTTGACCCTAATGATACCGTTGTAAATGAGATGGAACAACGCAATGTAGGTGGAATGGGTAACTGATAGTAAAGCCCCGAATGGGGCTTTTTAGTAGGAAACAATATCTATGAAAAACTTTTTAATGATCATTGAATCTGATTGGAAAGTTTATAAATTAACTCAACTTCTAAATGAGGTTGGATGCACAAACTTCAAAGTCATATCAACAAGAGGCAGGATTCGTGATTTCCCATCCAATAGGATGGGTGTAAATCTTGAAACATACGCCGCAGAAGAAGTGTATTTAGATGAGCATTTAATAAAAAAAATCCGATCTGAAAGCGGAAAATATGGAAAAACACTAATTTGTACAGATGATGACACAGAGGGAGAAAAGATAGCTTTCGATTTGGCTAAGGAAATAATAAACAGCTATCAAAGATCTATAATTAAAGATATGACTACTAATTCAGTTCTTAAAGCAATCGGTAATGGTCGAGATATAGATATGAAGATGGTTAATGAACACATATCTAAAAGAACAGTCAACAGAATTATAGGGTTCAATCTGTCAGTAACTGATATTAGAAATAGATCAGAAGTTGGCAGAGTCATTACTCCAGTGTTATCACACATAGAGAAAAACGCTCAAAAGTCTGGAATCATATATAAAAACCTTCAATCTGACGGAAAAAATGTAAAGCTAATCTTTGATTGCTTCAATATGGATAGAGATACAATAAAGGGTATTACTGAGCAACTTTCAAGCATTACCAAGATTGAATTGATCCAATCTGATGAGAATGAATTGCTTGATAGCAGCACACTTTGGAATGGTAAGCAGGCGATGATTAATATTGCCAGTTCATTGAATATGAAAGTGATAGAAGTTTTCAAACATTTACAGGATTTATACGCAGAAGGTTTAATATCATATTTTAGAACCGACTCATGTTCTGTTTCGGATGATGATGTTAGCACCCTTATCGAATTAGCAAGTGAGTTTGGGATTGTTCCTGATTCAAGAGAAAGCATTATATCTAGAGCTAAAAAAGGGAATAATAAATTATCAAAGATTGAGAGGGTTCAGCATAGTCATGGCGCTTTAATCCCCTTAAATCCACACTTCAATCCATATGCTCCATTATCTTCTCTATCTGATAGAGATAAAGTTTATAGTTTACTAGTGAGACACACTTTGAAAGCTGTAAAAAAACCAGCAATCATAAAAGAAGCACGTTTCAAGCCTGATTTAAGCAGTATTAACAATAAAGAGTTTTTTAACATAATCTCTCAGTACAGAGATATGGTTGATTATAAATTTATTTCAAGAACAATTAAGAGTCACGATAAGCCTGAATTTCCATACTACCCAGAAATTTTACCTAATGGTGTAAACTTAGGCATTGAGAAAAGGAGTAAAGATTGCGGTTATAGGTTAATTCAAAAAGATCTAATGGTTGCATTACTGTTAGTTAGGTATGGATTGTCACGACCAAGTACTTTTGCATATCACTCTGAGAAGATATCAAAAAGATATATAAATGATGAAAACACCTTAAATGTTCATGCGAAAAGCTCATTACTTAAAGCAAGCCAGGTTGCACCTGTACTTTGTGATTTAAAAACATACCATGAACTAGACAATATCTTTGCAAATAATGAAATGACGCTTAATGAAAGGATTGCTTTATCTCTAGAAATCATAACAAAGAAAGATACAGCAGAAGGTCAAACAACAGAAAAAGTCAAATCGAGCGAAATTTCTCCATTTAGATAAAGAAGTAAAAAAATGGTTTGATTATGTCAAACCATAATGATAATCTTCTCCACAAATAATAAGTGCAGCATGACATCGATCACGTTTTGCAAAAAAAATAATATAAAAAAATAAATAAATGGAAAAGAAAAATGGGTATTAAAAAGTATGTGAATCAAATTGGTGCAGGTATTGCGAGTACTAAACAATTAGCAATGCTTACTCCAGCAGTTCAAAAGATTGTTTCAGAATTTTCTCGTGACGAGATCAAGGAAGCTCTTGAAGATGACGCAAAGCTGCAAACTTTTGCGGAAACTGTTTACTCAAAACTGCCTATTGGTATTAAAATTAAGCTATCAAAAGAGTGGTTTATTGAAGAAATGGTTAAGCGCAAAGATCTTCTTATGTCTAAAAAGAGCAACAAAAAGAAATTGCGTAAAAAGAAAAAGTAAAATTTCTTAAATATTTTGCAAAAAATACTTGCCTCGCCTATCTTTATGTATATAATTCAGAATACAAATCGATGAGGCGAGGCAAGAAGATGAACTTATCTACCGAACAATACAAAAGCATTATCGCTAACTCCTTAGCAATAGCACAAAAACAAGGCCGCATCGGTCTTTCACTTTCTGAAATCGCTACTGAAACTAAACAGAAGCGACAATTCCTAAAGCTAGCCAGCTCTGACCTGAAAAAAGATTCAGTTATTGATCACAAATATGATGGTGGTTTGCCAGTACTTACTTTTACTGGTGATGAAGCATACCTAGAAGCTCACCCATTACCAGAAGGCTTTAGCTTTGCTGAAGGCGGTTTCCTTGCGGAAGCATCTAAATCATTGAAAGGTTCAATTGTTCAAGGTGGTTCAAAAGAACCTAAAGTTGAAGCTTCACCAGCAATCAACATTGAGAAGAACACTCAGGCTAACACTATTTCAAATGATGATAGTGATATCCTTGTTGATCTAGCAAAAATTATGATTAGTTACATTTCTAAAAACAGAAATGATGACAACAACTATTTTCATGCTGACCCTTTCTTCAAAGATGCAAACCTTACAGGCTATACAATGGATGACCTGCTGAATGTTTGTGGGGCGTTAGCAAAAGAGGGTTATTTGAAAGAAGATGACCTCTTGAGCGAGTTACAGGATGCAAACCTATACATTGTTGAAGATAACTTTGATAATGCTGAGAAAATGAGTGATGCTGAATTACAGTCACTTATCTCTAACTACGCACCAGAACCGTCCGTGGTTACAAATCCTGTAGCTGTTAACGCTGGAAGTGCATCAGCGCCAGTATCGTCACCTAAACCTCAAACTACTGCCAAATCGACAGAAAGAGAAACTTTGTCGATAGCAAAAGCTGAAACTAAGCAACCTGTGGAAATGAGTGATTACCTCAAACCGCTATACAAACTTGATATTGCTAAAGTATCAGATTTAAATAGAAAGGAGAAACGTCAAGTTTCAGGTGCTATCATACGACAAATGTTAGCTGAGAAAGGCGATAGTATGAATAAAGCCAACCTTTTTGATCTTACTAAGCCTGTACTTAATGTATCAATGCCTACTTTCTCTTCCTGGCTTGAAGAGCTTGTTAATGAAGGTGTTATTCAAACTACAAAAACGAAAGCTCGACTAATGTACCTGGTTGAAGGTGAAACTTCAGATATCGGTCTTCTACAAAAAGTTGAGGATCTGAAATTACCTAAAGAAGAGCGAAAATTTAGCACTGTACTTGATTGGGAGCTTGCAACTACTAAAGAGGTGGCTCAATCAGTATCGACTGCATCAATCACTCAAGAACAACCTGTTCAAACTCAAGAGCATAAAGTAGACCCGTCAGATGCATTTGGAGACGATTTTGTTTTTGAGGCTTTCCCTAGCTCTATGAGTGAAAGCTCTAACGAAAATGAACTTACGGATGTTCAGCCAAGCGGTATTGAGCAAAAGCAAGAGCCTGTGGTTGATTCATCTGCTGTAAACGTACAGCAAGCAACTTCGACTGAGAGTTCAGTCAACATGTCTCAGCAACTAGAAGCGCTTCTTGAAGAGGTTATGGGCAGTATTGATAAGCTGAACGGCAACAATCAAGCTCAGCAAATCGGCTTAGAGGTTTCTCAAAGTATTTCTCGACTAGTGAATTATACAGTTGAGCGTGAAGAGGAATGTAAGAAGTGGCGAGATGCAACTAAGCAGTTTCTTACTCAAATCAAATAAAGCGTAATCATACAGAAGGAGGCATAAGCCTCCTTTTTTAATACCTGTAATCTCAATACAAATCCTTTCTCTAAACACGAACTCATTGAAATTCAGGATGCTACA
Organism: Vibrio sp. 947; assembly: GCF_033339115.1. Lineage (NCBI taxonomy): Bacteria > Pseudomonadati > Pseudomonadota > Gammaproteobacteria > Vibrionales > Vibrionaceae > Vibrio > Vibrio sp. 947. Next base: position 117,434 of record NZ_JAWOTX010000007.1, read on the forward strand.
GCGCTAAAAACGATAATTCTGGTATTCTGATAGGATAATAAGAGTAAGATCATGGATTAATTTTGCTTTGGACACCTGTAACACCAAACGTCACATTAGAATATATGAAAATAATGTCGGTTATACTGTCAAAAGAGCTTTCTTCAATTTATGAATTGGCACTCTTGATGATTTGAGGTAAATGCTACAGCAGTAATTTAGTTTTTTAGTAGGTTAGTGGATTATTGGATTATTGGGTTAGTAGGTAGATAGGTTAGTAGGTTAGTGGGTTACTTATCATCCAGCTAAATATTGGTTAATTTAGTCAATAAAAAAGCCCCTTTCGGGGCTTCAATCATCAAATCTTGTCTTATGCTGCTTCTTTTAACTCAACTTCTTCTTTTGGAAGAGGTTGCAGCTCGAAAACAGTTTCTTCTGAAGATGGTGACGTAAACATAATGTCTTTTAGTCGCTCTTCAAGCATGTTACGAACGCCGCGAGCGCCGATCTTACGCTTTAATGCCATATCAACGAGCTGATCTAGAGTCTCATCGGAGATAACTAACTTATTACCATCCAGCTCAAACAGCTTCATGTATTGCTTTAGAATTGCATTCTTTGGTTCTGTACATACACGAAGAAGCTCTTCTTTAGTAAGTTCGTTCAATACAGCAATTGAAGGTAGGCGACCAACAAATTCAGGGATAAGTCCGAATGAAACTAAGTCTTCATGCTCCAAGTCTGCTAGTGCGTTTTTAGACTCTTCAGCTTTATCAGCATTCTCATCTCTAAAGATGCCAATATTTACAGAATCCGACTTTTTCTTTTCTTTTAAGATTTCTTCAATACCAGCAAATGAACCACCGCATATAAAGAGGATGTTAGATGTATCTACCTGAAGGAACTCTTGCTGTGGATTTTTACGTTTGCCCGTAGGTGGAACAGAAGCAACGGTGCCTTCAATGATCTTTAGTAACGCCTGTTGAACACCTTCACCAGACACATCCCTAGTAATATTTGTAGATTGTGCCTTTTTAGCGATTTTATCAATTTCGTCAATGTAGACAATGCCTTTCTGCGCCTTTTCTACATCGTAATCGCAATTCATAAGAAGGCGCTGAATAATTGTCTCTGTATCGTCACCTACATAGCCAGCCTCAGTCAGGGATGTTGCATCACAAATAGCGAAAGGAACACCAAGCATTTTAGCTAGTGTTTGAGCAAATAGTGTTTTACCAGTACCAGTTGGACCGACAAGTAAAACATTTGACTTGTCAAGCTCGACATCGTCATTTGCTTGAGTTGCATTGATTCGCTTGTAGTGATTATAAACAGCAACAGCAAGTGTCTTTTTAGCTTCATCTTGACCAATAATGTACTGTGACAAGTAGTCAAAGATTTCTACTGGTTTTGGAGTGCTCAACATCACACTTTGAGATTGATCGTTAGCCATGCTTTCTTTTAACAGATCATATGATGTTTTTGAGCATTCACTGCAAATAAATACATTTTTGGTTGCTCCGTTTACTAAGTCACCACGCTTTTCCGAGCAGAATGAACAATGATGTTGCGCCTTTGGTTTATCAGTCATGAACTAAACTCTTTGTTAATTTGTCTTTGTATGTGATGATTTATACCAATCACCACAACAAATGTCAATCTAAACAGTCAATTCATTGGTTTTTCTTTGCTTTTTGCTTGTTTCTGGAGATATTTCTTTAACAGAACCCCAGTTTAGACCCTGCTCAGCATCGACAACCAATGGAACAGAAAGGTTAACAATTTTTTCCATTTTGTTTTTAATTAATAAATAAAAACTTTCGACTTCATCAGGGTGAACATCAAAAACTAGTTCATCATGAACTTGTAGAACAAGTTTGCTCTTCATCTGTTGAGTATCAATTAAATCGGAAACTGAACACATAGCCATCTTGATCAGCTCCGCCGCACTTCCCTGCATTGGCGCGTTAACAGCCTGTCGCAAAGCTTTATCCCTCAGGCGCTCATCATTGGAATCAGCATTTTCAATAAGGATTCTTCTACCACCAATGGTATTAACGTAACCATTTTGAATTGCAAACTCTCTTACACCATTCAAATACTTCTCAACCTGAGGATATCTAGAGAAGTAGAGTTCCATATAACGTTGAGCCTCTTGAACAGTACTGTTCAAGTCTTTGGCTAAACCATACTTTGTCATTCCATATATGAGACCAAAGTTGATAGATTTAGCGGCACGTCTTTGATCGTCCGTAACTTGAGATTCTGGAACGCTAAATACCTCAGCCGCAGTTGCTCTGTGTATGTCCTTGCCATCTTTAAACGCTTGTAACAGTTTAAGGTCTTGCGACAAATGAGCTAAAATTCTCAGTTCGATTTGAGAATAGTCCAGAGATAAGATCCTTCCATCAAAAAACCGTGAAACAAATGCAGTTTTAACGTGCTTAGCGATCAAATCCTTAGATGGCAAGCCCTGTAAGTTAGGTTCTATGGTACTAAGCCTGCCAGTTGCAGTTACATCTTGAGTAAATGTACATTTGATTAATGGCTCGTCTTTACTAACCCTGGTTATTATTGGTGAAACCACATTGTTTTTAATGTAACTATACTTTCTGAAGTCAAGTATTTTTCCAATAACTGTATGTTTGTTTTGCAATTGCCTTAATGCTTCTTCGTTAGTGCTTCTGTTTTTTGGTGCAGGAAGTTTGAGTTTGTCATAAAGAACTTCAGCTAATTTAGCTGGTGAATTAACATCAAACTCAGTATTCGTAATGCTTTTTATTTCAGATTCTAATACAGCAACCTTCTTAGCCAAATTGTTTAGCATAGACTGTAATAAATCATAGTTTACGACAACACCTGTATCCTCCATGCTAGCTAAGGAGAAGGCTGATGGTATTTCTATATTACGGAGGTAGCCATCGTTATTCTCACGCCTCAGCAGTCTGTGAACTTGTCTACAAGCCCTCAATGAAGCATCAGTCTTATCTGCAATGGCAGCGTAAACCTCATGAATGTTTTCACTTTTATTGATTAATCGATCTGGCTTTAAGTTGATTTTAACTAAATCAGAGATTCTTTGACCAAAAGAGGTTTTACTTTGTCTAGAATCTAGGACGTAGTAACCTAAATCAAAGTCTGAAATAATTCTGTTTTTGAACCCATAATCAAGGTTTAGCGCTTTAATTATTTCTTTTGTATTATTCGTTGCAACCACAACATCTTCATTTTTTGAAATGAAATTAAGTAGCTCTTTTAGTTCTGGACTATTAAGTCTGAAAATATATGTTTCTGATTGGTCTGGTGATATAGAAATTACTTCATTGTTTGCGCACAGATTATCTGTATAAATGTAACAAGACTTCTTCTTTCTAATGTGATGAAGCGCAGCTTCTAAATTTTCCTCTCCAACAATTGCTCTAGAGTACAAAGAACCATCAATAGTAAAACCTGACTGTAGACGGTCTGCATCAGGAAGCCAGTAGTACATCTTGTTGTTTTTGTAGCTATCATAAAGCCTTTCTGGATCTATGGCTTTTCTAGAAATTGATGATTGCATAAATGATTGTGATGAATTTCCAGTTAATAATCCAACTCGGTTTTTAAGCTCATCTTTACTAACGGAAATTGAAAAGTTTGAATAAAGCAAATCATAAAATGATTCATTTTTAGATTTTTCATTTATAAACTTTGCAATCAGACTCGGATCACTCATGCATACAGGCTCAAAATCTTGATCCATATCTCCGCAAACAGCGAGAAACTCTGGGATAAGAGCTGGTGTGATGCCTAGAACGTTTCGAATTATTTGCTCATCAATAATTTGATTACTGTTAAGTGAAAATACTAAAGAACCTTCACCTAGAAACTGACAAAACGAGCGGTTATTGGTAGCAAATATGAAACTTTTATCTTTTGTAAGGTTCGCAGCAAGATCAACGGGTTTATCAGTAAAGGTTACGTTGTAACCTAAAGCTGATAAGATTGATTTAGCTTGTTGAACATCTGGACGGTTTTCTTTGCTTTTGTCAAAGAAGCATGATGTGAAGTCTGGCAAGTAATCTTTCAACAAGGTTCTTGCTGTCATTGTCAATACAGGTATGTCAAGCTTTTCACCAACGAAAAGCGAATTCCCATCAATAATTGCAGTGTTCTTAATGCTCATTTTATACTTTCTTAAAAATTAGTTTCCTCCATTATATCAAATCCCTTCTTACGGTGTAAGAGGGGATTTGGAGGTTTGATGAGCACCATTATCTTCCTAAGCAACAAGGCACTAACTTATCAAGGTTTTCCTTATCGCAATAAGGTATTCCAAAGCCAGGATCTTTGTTTAGTGCAAAGACATCTGGGTCGGAACTTGGAAAAGTAAAGTTATCTTGTAGGTTTGCTGTGTAGCAAACATTCAGAGAGCCTGGATCGTTCATATCAAGTGGTTTGTATGCAAAGTTGTTGTCAGCAATCCATCCATCAGGAACCTGCTTTAGATAAGAACCTTCAATTAAATCCTTAAATTTAAAGCCTGATCCTACTGAGTTGCCTTCTGACTTATAGACTTCCATTGCAGCAATTATTTGCGAACGTTCGTTACGCATTCTAGCGGCTTCAGCTTCAACAGTATTGCTGTTAAAGGCATCCCCCCCATAGTAGAGTGCTGCTCCACTTACAATCGTTATTAAAGAAATAGCGATTATAGCAATAATCATATTAAACACTTTAGTATTCCTCTTTATTATTATTTATTTGTTATTAATTTATTTATTATTTTGTTTAATATTACGTCTAGAGGGGTGAATAATCAAGATAAATGTGAGCTTGATCACTAAGCGGTTTGATTAATACTCCCAATCAATGTGTTTTTTTACAGCTATTGGTTTTTCGAAGTAGTTTAGAGCATCAAATCCAAGCGCCTCACCTTTATTGTTTATTCTAACAAATCCCATTCTTTTATATCTACTAACGGCTTCAGTAAGAAGTTTTCTTTTGTAAACGCGAAGGGAAGCAGGATGTTTTTTGGGTGCCACTCCGATTTCAAAAGTTAAGTACAAACTATTCATCCCTTCAAGAATGTTCACCACATACCATCTAATATCCAAAAAAATCTCGAATAATTGATCAGGAACACCCATGATCGGTTTCCCATTATGGATTGTTACAGGAAACATATCTGAAGCGGCAGGGGAGAGAACGTAGGTATGGTCTAATTTTCCTCTAAAACCCCTCCTAAAGTTTTGAAACTCATGACTTAACTTATCAAGAAGTACAAGCTCCTGATTTTCAGAGTATAGTTCGAAAATTTTGTTTTTATTTTCTGTGGTTTTATCAAACATCTTACTTTTCTTTTTGGTTTGTTGTAATATGAAAATAAAATACAATAATAAAGAGGACAATTCAATGGTCGATAAAAACCAAGAAGGTTCAGCAATAGAAGCCCAAAAAATATTTGAAATGATTTTAAAAAGAAAAGGCATTGCTGATTACGGCTATAACGATGAAAGTCTTAAAGATTTTGAACCAGCTATAAAACTATCTTTTTTCAACTCTAACGATGCGTTTTTACCAAGCTGGATGTTAAGATCGGACGAAATCTCAGTAATGATGTCTGGCAAAAGGCTCTGGGATGTTTTGTATAGAGGCAATGCGTCTGCAATGATGGGATACACAACCACCCCAATCAAGGATGGTATGGAAATTCCTGACTCGTATAAGAAGCATGATGTAGCAACATCTGATGATATACCTTTCGCTTTAAAAGTGTTGATGTGTCAATTAGCCCTCCAACAAAGATTGGTTTTAAAAGATAGAAAATTCAATGTTCAGAATGACGTTGGATTTTATCTAGCGGGAAACGGTACTGTTGAAGATGGTGAAACCATAGAATTTCCCGATGTTGACTATTCATTAGCGTATGAATGGAATAAAATATCCTTTGATTTCAATAAGCAATATAAAATAATTAATCCTGAATTGGAAAATAATAAAGAAATTGAAGAGTTTAGTGTAGAGCTAAGCGAATAAGGTTAAAAAATGGAACAAGATTTCGACGCGATATACACTGGAAGAGCACAAACAGTCAACGTGCCGTCAGTAAACCCTTCTGAAATAATAAAGAAAAAGCGTGAAGCTCAACAGAAGGATTCGGATTTCAAAAGCAAATCCGATGTTGTAAAACAAAGAAAATCACTGGAGATTAAGAAGAAATCTGCAAGGATTCGTGATTTTACGAATACTGTTTCGGAAATTTCTCCTTTGATTGATATTTCAGCCTCAAATTGCTCTTCGGATAATGATTTCAAAGAGTCACTATTAACGTATTACTGTTTGCAGCAGAAGATCAAGCAACATGTTTTTGATAACATGGGGATAACTGCGTACACACCTGAGATAAAGTCATCTGGATTTAATCTTGGACACAATATTTCTAAGCTGATTAGCTCTGGTGCCTTAAATAACTTTGAAGAAGAAAAAGTTAATCTAATTATTGATATGATTACTGAACTTAATAAGTCCAGTAATGCAGTTAGAGAACTATATGAACAGAATGTTATTACATCCGATACGCTCGTGAACATAAAATGCTCAATTTTTCCATATGCAATCAAGATAGAAAGCATTTTGGATCAGATGGGATTCTATGGTGATAAGAAACTTGTTCATGTTAAGTGGTTCCACAATATGTCTCTTACTTTAGCAAAAGACATTGCATTCAATTGGGATAAATATAGCGGCTTCCGTGAAAGAGAAGTCTTGTTTGAGAATATGCTCAAATATTGCTGTGAAATATCAATGGATACATGGCTGGAACAAATTCTGGAGTCTCTAGATTCTGATTTCGTACATATAACCGAAACCAACTTGATTGATCATCTTCCTAAATTCAGGGCTGCAACTAGAAAGTTTACAATGGGATATGAGTCCCATCACAAATACAATTTTGAATGGCTTGAAAATGAATTTTCATCGTATGTTTATGCCTTGATTTTTGACAAAAGAATTTCACACTTCAATAATAAACAGAACGGAATTTATATTGGAAAGCTTGTGAAACTGGTAGATGAAACACTTGAAAAGTCTTGGGTTTCATGGTCAGAAGAAATGATTGAAATGGTTCAAAATATGTCTCAACAAGACAGAAAGGAATGGTTTCAGGGAGAGGGTAGTAAGCCTATGAAAACAATTGGAATTAAAGAGGATTTAATTTCATTCATAGATGAGGATATCCATAATCATTTAGAGCTGTTTACTGATCAGTCCGACCTTGAGCAGCGCTCAAAAACTAGACTGGCAATTTTATGGGGTATGAGTAATGCGATTTGTAAGAAAAAAAGTAGCTAGTGTTGCTTTAGCTGTTGGGCTTGTATGTTCAGGGAATGCTTTAGCATTCCCAACAGTCGATTATCCTGAAATTCCTCCTAGCGTTTTAGAGAATATTCGCAAGGTTAAGCAGCATGGTGAGTTGATTGCTACTTATACCACTTGGATTGACCAGAATGTAAATACGTACTTAATGAGGATTGAATCCACATTAGGTATTAGCTTTATGAAAAACAATAAAACATTAAAGCTAAATGAAAGCCTCCATAATCTCAAAGTGCAAGAGCAAAGCCAGCCATTGACAAATGTTTGTGCGATCATCGCTAAAAGACCAACAGCTACAAGTAATACTGGGAACGCTCAGAAAACTGCTAATGAAGCAGATAATTACGCTTATAATTCAGTGGCATCTTACTCTTTGAATACCAAAGATAGAAGTGCTTCAGATCGTAAGGTGAAAATAATTTCATCTGATTCTGAGCGAAATATTAACACCCAGGCTGGAAGGGTAGCGGAGTTTAATAGTAAAATAGTAAATAACTATAAAGAATTAAAGCCTGGATTTTCTGATATAGAGCTTTCAGATTCTGATCGTATTGAATCATTGCAAGCACAAATAGAAGCACCAATGTCTACGCAAGGTGACTATATGATGAATCCAAATGCCTTTTTAAATTATTCACAAAAAGAAGAAGAGGCAATGAAGGATTTCGTTAACTTGGTTATTCCACCTTATGTTAATCCTAACGCGTATGCAAAAGCTGGTGATGATGATGAGTTAATAAAAGACCTTTCTCAACAAGTTAAGCGATCTGCATTGCACTCGGTTCTTTCTAATAATGTTGCAGAAAGAATACCAAACGATGAAGGTGTCTCTAAACTTGCGTTACTAAATGAAACTGATAAGTACTACTGGAAAGGTGAAGATTCATCTGGTGGTGTTGAGGATACATTTGTAACCAGATTGAATACTGAGGTTCTAACCATGACTTCAACACCAATCATGAGAGAGCAGGCTCTGATGATGGCTACAAGAATTCAATATGCTATAGATGAGTATAAGCAAAATCTAGAAAAAGAATACATGCTGGCAAATGAAATTATAGAAAAAACCAACGGGTAATAAAATGAGCAAGAATAAAGGTTCAGATATTGCGAAAATTCTCCACGAAAGAATAAACAAATTCATTTCAGGTGAATTTCGAGAAGAGTTAAGAGAAATAATTTATCAAGAAAATCAATCTGATAAGATGAAAAATCAGATGGAAAATCTTGATAAGGTATATGCCGAAATGGGCATTGAGAAAGAACCTGAAGAGGGTGCGTACACATATGATGATGTAGATAACGACTTATGTAAGCGCATAAAACCTTGGATGGAAGGGTTCGAAAGATGGTTCCCTGAAGATTACATCCAAGCTTTTGACATCTACTTTAATAATACTAACACTTGGGATGCAATCAACACTTATGGCAATAATATTAGTCATACACGTCATGTAAACCAACTAAGAACTGTTGGTAAAGAGTTTAGCCCATTAGAAGCTGAATTTTCAGCAGAAAATTTATTAAAAATTTTCCACGAATATGGTTTTGATATCGCAGAACTAGACCACAAAAACAACGTTATATTGAAAGATTTAATTGATTACAAACTAGAACATGGAATGTTATCGCTAGAAGATTTAAAAGAGGTTGCAGCTATGCCTGAGTATAAAGATAAAGTAGATCCAGAAGAAATCCAAAAATTAGAAGAGCAGCAAGAGGCATTGAAAGCTGATGATACTGATATAGGTTTAGAGTCTGAAGCCAATGATAAGGTTTCTAATAAGCCTGAAGATGAACCTGAATCAGATAATAAAGATGGTAAAATCAATCGCTCAACTAATGATAACCCATACTCGAAGGGGGCTAAAAGCCCAAGGCAGTCTGTTGAGCAAGGTGGCATGTCTACACCTGACAATGACAAAGCTGATGCCATCCCTTCAGGTTTTCAACAGCAAGCGGCACCTCAGCGACAGTCTGGTGGACAACCAATATACGATCCTTTATATGGTGTAACGAAAGGTGTTTCAGGGATTTTTAGAGGCGCTAAAGACATTACGATGAGTGCGTTTGGAGCTTATGCTGCAAGAGGTAAACAAGCCCCAAGCTTAGCTGAAATTGGTCATGAAATGACTTCTATTGCAGGCTCTCTATCTAGCCTTAGTGAGCAGGATCGTCTTAAAGCATATTCTAAGCTCGATGAGAAAACAGCAGCTTTCAATGAGATTGCTAATTATAAAAGCCAAAAAGCCAATAATTCTCATGTTAAGAAAGACCTTGATGAGGGCATGGAGCTATTCAAGCAAACTAAGCAACAGATTGATGACTTTAAGAAATCAAATGAAGGTAGTCTAAGCGATGAAGAAAAGTCTCGTTTAGAAAAAATGCAGGAAAAACTTGCTGAAATCCAGAAAGCGATTTCTGAAATGCTTGAAAAGTTCTGCCAGAAAGTTAGTAGTATGTTAACTCGATAAAAAAGGAGCCGAGAGGCTCCTTTTTAGATTAAGCAACTTCCAAACTTAATTGCTCAATTATTGACTTACTTTTATCGCTAATATCGGAAGAAGCTATATAGGAATCAATAACTTCAGATAGATTGGTTTCGGCAACTTCTGATTGTGATGCAATCATCAAGTTTTTGGCAAATTGATCTTTATTCTCTGCAATATTTGTTACTGGCACAAAGTTTTCTTCGAATACTACTTCCTGGTGTGGAACTTCAATTTTCGTTAAACCATCATCAGGAGTCCAAACTAGAAAGGATGGAGTAGAGTCTTTTGGCGTTTCTCGCACAATGGAATTGCAAACAGATTTTCTTTCGTTTGGGCTGGACACTGAATCCCATGTACCAAAAACTATCGCATCTGCGCTACAAAGCTCCATATCAATCTCATTGTACTTGTTGCTTAGCACAACTGACTTGCCAGAAATTGCAAACGCATCATCTACAGGAATGTTTGTGAATCCGTTCGGAAGTTGATCGTTGTAGTAAATCTTCAAGTTGTGAATATCTTCCTCATCTTCAACCTTAAAATCTTCTATTACAGTGTCGCTCCCAATGATATTGAACAAACCAATCTTTTTCAGCATGGAAATGGAGTTACACTCTGATCCGTTCTTCTGATAAACAATTGGATTGCATTCAGAGAATAAATCTAAGAACATTTCTAAAGCTTCATATTCGAAATTCTTCCTAAATACATTTCCAAATAGAACAATCTTCAACTCATTTTCATTTGCATAATTAATAGCATATGAAAGCTTTTCTTTTAACGTTTGGGTGAAGCTATCATCTAAGCGCCCCTTTGGAGCGCTTTTTTCTGCACATAAGTTGATGTTGCTTAGGAACATTAGACCTTTAAATACACACTGCATAAAATCCCCACTTAGTGCTTATGAATTGTTTGATTACAAAGAGGGCAAAAGCCTGTACTTTCCAAAAGAACTTGTTTTTGTCTTTTAGCGTTGTTCAGGTTAGCTTCTTCAGTTTTTAAGTTTTGACCGTGTGTTCTAATTTCACTTCGAACAGTGTTAATCTCAGAGATTAAAGACATAATATCATTAACGTTCTGAACTTTCGGAGTTAGATTGAACTCTTTAGGAAGTTTAGATAGCAAAGTGATAGTAGACTTACAATCTTCAATGCCGCTAATGATTTCCTGAAGCTCTGAAATTGGCTTCACATCAGGCTTAGGAAGCTCAACACCCTCAATCGACTTCAATGTTCGAATAGTGTGGTTAAGCGTTGTCATTTCATTGATTAAAGATTCAAGCTCAGTAGTTTCTACAACCTCAGGAACAGCAACTTTCATATCTTTCAAATTGCTGATCTCAGTCATTACAGACTGAATCTTTTCCATTTCGAATACAATCTGAGACAATTCGTTTGTGTCATAATATTCCACAGATTCTACTTTCATAGACTGAACTGCTGAAACCGCTTCAATAAAGCTTTGTTCGGCTTCCATCTGTTTGATGAGGTCAGTTAGTCCTTTCTCAGATTCTGAGTTTTTCTTGATAGTGCTAATGGCTTCATCTAGTTCTTCCAGGTCAGCGTGAGATTTTTCCATCTCTCTCAGGACTAGAAGTTTAGAGTCTAGCTTTGCTAGTGACTGTTTACTGCTTAGGTGATTCCTGCGATGCATGTCCACCAATTCATGATGGCGCGAAATCATCTTTTGAATTCTTTTGGAATTATCATCCAAGTTGAGCATTTCTGCTTTTTTATGCTCTGAAACACTCTTGTCGAGAATGAATGAGGCATCATGCTGATCACTAATGTGAATGTTCACATCATTGACTAAAGGCATGAACAAAACTTCATCCAACCATTCAGGAACTTTTTCACCGCTCGTAGAGCGATTAATCTCTTCCGCATTTTCATCAAACAATTGATAAAGGGTTTTCTTTTTACCCTTTAACGAATATTTAAAGCTAAGTGTATAGTCTTCTTCAAGACCCAGTTCAACTTGTAAAAAGTCCATATTATCGCGAACTTGATTGTCGCGACCTTTATTGAGCATTACCGCTTCAATAGCTTGAACAATAGCTGTTTTACCAACATCGTTATCACCAACGATGTAGTTTACAAATGGTGACAGCTCTAAGTGAGTGTTTTCATGCTGCTTGAAGTTGGTCAGGCGTAAATGCTTAATGCCAATGTTTTCGTGCAAAGCACTTTCTTCACTTCCATCAAGACCTTGAACTTTGATATTTTCGTGGTCGATATCTGAAAGCACTTCACTTACAATTTTTCCGCCCTTGCGCTTTAGATGATGAATTTTACCTTTACCCATGAAGCGTTCTGGTTCTTTATGAGTGATGTAGATTACCTGTACACCAAGCATGGTAGAAAGTGAGTAGAGCATCGAAGCGAACGATTCTGCGTATCTTGGGCTAACTGCCGCGTCAGCTTCATCTAAAACCAAGAATCGACGGTTTGTAGTTCGGCACAAGCAAATGAAGCGAAGACCAATAGCAATCAGGTTTTCGATACTACCACCTTTATCAAGGTAAACATCACGAAGCTTGCCTGAAACGGTTTGAACCTCAATTGATAGTGTAGGTCTGCCGCGCTTGTAGCTGTTATTTAATACAACTCGGTCACACTCATCATTGTGAGGCATAATTTCTTTGATTTGAGTTGTAAGAAGATTCTCATACAACTCTTTTGATGTGGCTTGTGTTTGTGAGTAAATGCCAGCCAGTGCTTGTGCTACTTCATCCTTATTTGCAAGGTATTCACTTGCCTCGTCTGAAGCAACCATTAGCTGAGACTTCTCAACGACAAGAGCCTGTTGATATCCTGACAGCTTGACTAAGCTGTTTGAAATATCAGTTCTGTAATTATCTAACTGCTGGACAGATACACTATTCATATTTACACCTATCACTGACCAATTTTTTGTTCAATGTTTCTGATGTTATCTCGAATATTGATTGCCTGTTGGTATGCCTGTGGAATCACTTGCTGATTATGAGCTTGGTTACTCGCAAGAAGCTCTTTCAGCTCTTTTAATGATTGAACGCCATACTTTTCTTTTGCGATTTGAGTAAGCTGTTTCATTCGCTTTTCTGATTCGCTTAGTCGAGTTTGCAGTTCAATTAACTTATTAGAAGAGGCTAATTCAATTTGTTGAATCTCACGAAATTGCTCAAGAAGTTGAGCATCACTTAATGAAGCGCCCTGTTCTTGGTTTACTAGACCGTTATGCTCTTGGTGATGCATATGCCCATTATCTTGTTGACCGATGTTTTGATCATGCTGGGTAAATTGTGATGTTTCAGTCATCATTTAATTCCTATATAAAAAATATTTGTTAAGTAAATAATACATAAAAAATATTAAAAGTCAACTCATGCTTGGAGCGTTATCTTGCGATTTTTTAAGGGCAATTCTATGGATTTTAGCGCCAGCGCCTTTCTCAATCTCTTTAATAAATCTACTTGTATTAGTTTCAATTGTTGAGTTGTCGAAAGTTTTTCTGTATTTCGCATAAGAGATAGTAAGTTTCTTTTTAGCTCTTGTGATTCCAACATAAGCAAGTCTTCGGGCTTCTTCAACATCCTCATAGCTCGGCTCGTCTGTCTTGCCAATCATGCTTTCTTCATCAAATCCGATCATATAAATATTATCAAACTCTAGACCTTTGCTTGCATGTAGAGTCATAAGCTTAATTTTTGAGTCTCTTTCACGATCTAACTCGGGGTTTTTATCAACCATAAAAATTAAATCATCAATAATGTCATCCATAGAGAAACCTTGGTCTAGATTTTTATGGATTCGGTCAATTATAAACTTAACATCTTGTATGTGAGCTTCTAGTTCTGCTGACTCAACCTTTTTCTTATTTTTTCCATCTTTAGGTTTTAAGTAAGCATCCCATACTTTAGCAAGCACATCGGTAATAAATTTTGGTGAATCTTTGTATTTGACAGCTTTTCTTAATTCTTCTGAAATTTCTAGAAGAGGTTGAATTTTTTGAGCATAAACCTTGTATCTAGCGCCACTTTTTGCTGATTTTGAAGTCAGTTTGTCCTGGCTTTTAATTTTTAAAAACTCATGAACGTTAACACCATCAGCAGCCATTGATTTCTTCGCTGCATCAAGTGATACGCCTAGTGTAGATGCGTTAATTAGTCTCATGCCAGCCATGCTATCGTATGGGTGGAATATGAATCGGATAAGGGCAATTGCATCCTTTACATGCTTCTTCTGATAAAAACTAACGTCACCAATGATTTCATATGGAATATCACTAGTAACTAAGAACTTTTCAAGTTCTCTTTTTGTATTCCTATTTCTATAAAGAACAGCAATTTCTTTTCCTTCAATTCCTGCAACCAAGTCTCTCTTAATTGCTCCTGCGATGGACTCTGCTTCATGCGTTTCATTGTAAAACTCTACAATTGAAGACATGTTAGACTTTCTTGCGGCTGCTACTGCTGGCTCTTCAACAACCTGTCTTTTGTTAATCATAATGCCTGAAGACAGTCTCTGATCCATAGCTGTAGCACAAGCATTGGCGAAATTAATAATGCTTGGGTAGGATCGGTAGTTATTATTGATATCAATAGTTACAGTGTCTTTGTAACGCTTTTTGAAACCTAAAATAATGCTAATATCAGCACCACGGAAAGCGTAGATACTTTGTTTTTCATCACCAACAGTACAGATATTGTTGTGGTGTTGAGCGATTGAATCCATGATGTTCTGTTGTACACGGTTTGTATCCTGATACTCATCTAGCATTAAGTACTTGAATTGTTCAGAAAGAGCCTTAGAAATATACTCATCTTCTTGAAGCATCTTATCTGCATGTAGCAAGATATCATCGAAGTCTACACCATTGTGATCGCGACATAGCTCATTGTATTTTTTCCATACGGTAGCAGTGATACGAGCTAATTCTTCATTTTCAGAACCTATCACATTAGTCGCAATATAATCTTTAAGATCTAGCGCATTGGCACGAGCAAGACTCATTTCCTTCTGCATATCTTTCCAAGTCCATTCATTATCTTTAATGAATTCCTTATCAAGATCTGGAAGCTCAGAAATTGCTTGCTTAAGTAGGCTAGCTGCATCAGCATCATCAAGGATAGTTAGTTCTTCCGCATTAATACCAACTCTCTTCAGATAACTGCTTTCAGGAAACTTCGTCAGAATTTCTTTAAAAATGATGCCGTGGAATGTGCCTGCACAGATGTACTCAGCATTGGCTCCAATTTCTGGCATTTCTTCAAGACGCTGTTTGATCTCTTTGGCTGCTTTTGAGGTGAAAGTAACAACCATAATGTTTTTAGGAGATATGCCTTTTACAAGCATGGTTGCACATCTGTGAATCAGAGTCTTAGTTTTTCCCGCTCCAGCACTAGCAATGATCATAACGGGACCCTCAGTGGTAACGGCAGCTAAATACTGCTGTTCATTGAGTTCCCTGTTGATTTTTTTGATGATTTTATCTAGATCATTATCCATTTTAAGTTCATTCATCTTATTAAAAAATTTAGTGATTTTTAAACATTATACAATATCTTAAGGAACTAGGAAACAGTAAGATTTTGCCTTGACTAATTTAAAAGCTAGATAAAAAATATCTTTTGGATTAAAATCCAGAATTAATATGAATTTAAAATAAAAAGACTAGTGAAATGTTTGAGTTACCACCAAACCTTCCGCCTGTAAAGCCAGTTAGTGAAAGTGTTATTGAGCAGTGTGTTTCATACTCATCACAATACTTCAGAATAAATTCAAATGTAATAAAGGCAATAATACTGGTCGAGGGTGGAAAATCAGGAACAATGTCCAGAAATAGTAATGGTACTTACGATATGGGTGTGATGCAGATCAATACCATTCACCTGCCTGACATCCAAAGGAAGTACCCAACTGTCACATGGCGAGATATTGCTTATGACCCATGTGTAAACATAGGAATTGGAGCCTGGATACTAAGCAAGCGATTAAAAGAAACTAATGATTATTGGGTTGGTGTTGGTAATTACCACAGTAAAACCCCTAAGTATAGAAATAGATACTTAAAGAAAATTTATAAAGCCTACAATGGTTTATTAAAAAGAAAAGGCAAATTAAAATGAAAATAATTATTTCTGAAAAATCCAGTGTTACCAAGGAGCTTGGTAAGGCTATGGGTTGGGTTCAGAGTGGTGCCATGATTAAGGGTAAGTTCGAAGGTGAAGATGTTATTGTAATATCTGCGGCTGGACACCTGATGGGACTTAAAGACCCTCAAGAAGTTCACCCTCATATGAGCTGGGATGATCCTGTATCACTTGTCCCACTACCAACTGACTACACCTTAGTACCTATCAAAGACAGACCTGGTTCAAAATCACACTTGCAGCCAAAAGCAAGACTTAAAGTCTTCAAAGATGTTTACGAGAAAAACAAAAGAAACGTCACTGAGATTATTATTGCAACCGACTCGGATAGAGAAGGTGAGGCAATCGGATGGGAAATAATCAGCCATCTGGGTTGGAAAGGTCGGATAAGAAGAGCTTGGTTTGCCGCTGGAGTTGATGAAAAATCACTTAAAGAGGCGATGGAAAACCTAAGAGACCCTGATGTTACAAAATCTTGGTGGAGAGCTTCCGAAGCTCGAAATTGTTCAGACTATGGTTACATTAACTTAACTATGGGTTATACATTCTATGCTGGTTACGGCAAGTTTGGTCGTGAACTTTCTCAGGGTAAAGGCTCAGAAGGTGTGATGTCAGTTGGTCGTGTTCAAACCCCTGCGCTTGGCATGATCGTTAAACGTGAACTTGAAATTAAAAACTTTATTGCTAGAGACCATTTCAAAGTATCTGCGAATTTTGATGCATTAGGCTCTGAGTTGTTCGCTGATTACCTGCCTTACGTTACAGAAGATGTAATTGCCAACAATCAGGATGGTATTTACTGGCAGCCATCAAAAGTCGTACCAAAAGAGGGTGAGGATGCACCACTGGACACACCTCTATTCGTTGATGAAGCGAAAGTTAACGCCTTTATGGGTAGACTTAAACAATTTGCATCACAAGCGATAATTACAGGTTATAAGGAAGGATCATCCAGCCAATCACCAGATAAAACTTATGCTCTATCTGGCGCTCAGAGCGCAATTGTTGGCGCGTGTGGTATTTCTGCACAAACAGCTCAGTCGATTCTTGAAGATTTGTATTTAAAAGGTTATTTGTCTTATGCTCGCACCTCTAAAGCTGAAATACCAATAAACTACCATCATCCTCAGCGTAGAAACGAAATGCTTCAGGCTACAATGCAAATTCCTGAGCTTTCAAAGCAAGCAAAAGAGGTTGCTGATATCCACAATGGCAAACATCCAAATTACAAGCCATTCACACCTAAAACTTACTCCAAAAAAGATATGGAGCACCACGGGATAGTTCCTACTACAAAAGTAATGACTAAAAGCGACTTTGATACGCTTAAGCCTGATGGTAAAGGTTACACAACCGAACATATGCAAAAAGCCTATGTAATTGTTTGTAAGAGATACATCCAAGCACTGTATCCACCTGCACAGTATGCAACTCAAGAGATTGAAGTCACTGTACCTTGCGAAGATCTACTTAAAAGGGATGTTTCAGTATTTAGGGCGCGAGGAAAACGCGTAATCGATCTTGGTTGGAAAGCAGCATTTGGTGGAAGCACTAAAGAGTCTGTACTTCCTAAGCTTGAAAAGGGTGATTCAACACCATTACTTGAGGCATTCAAAAAAGCGGCAACAACTAAGCCACCAGAAAGATACAAAGAAGAGGACTTTCCAGATGCTATGGCTAACCTTGCTAGGTATGAGTCAGACCCAGAGCTTAGAAGGGCATTAGCAAAAAGTGAAGGTATCGGTACTCCTGCTACACGCGCTTCAATTATTGAAATCATCAAAAAGAGAAAATATGTTGAAGTCAAAAAAGGCGTTTTCTATGCCACACAAAAAGGCATGGATTTAATTGAGGCCGTGCCTGAGTTCTTGCGCAACGCTTCATTTACTGCTAAGTGGGAAGACTATTTAATCAAGCTTTGTACACTTCGTGATGATAATAAAGCTGTTCAGATGAGAGATGCGTTCATCAAAAAACAAAGGGACGCTGTTGAGTTTCTGATAAACGACATGATTCAAAAATATCAGAACAACTTAGGTCAAAAAATAGCGAAAGCTCCTAAAGAAGTGTCACCAAACATGATTAAAGCTATTAAGACCATCTGTAAAGTGAAGGGGCTTAATCCACCAGCAAACGCAAGTTCTGATCCTGTTGTGGCTATGACATTTATTACAGAGCATCAAGATGTACTAAGAGTGCCTTCACAAGCACAGCTCAACTTAATAGAGAGAATTAAAGCTGAGATCCCAGAAGCTGTAATTCCTGAGAATTATGTTGAAGACAAAAAAGTGTGTAGTGAAATCATTGAAAAGTACAAAGATCAGTTATTCAGTAAACCTACTCCTGGCATGGTGAAGTACATGAATGACCTTGCTTCTAAATGCACTGTAGAATTCCAAATGCCAGAAAATGCTGAAACTAGCGCTGAAGTTTGTTCTGCAACCATTGAAACATTGAAAAAATTAACTTCTAAACCTGTTACTGAAGGTCAGTTGAAGTTTATCGACCAAATTGCAGAAGTCGCTTCAGAGAAGCAGCAGCCAACAGAAGATGATAGGAAGTATGCGTACTGCGCTTCTCAATATATTGAAAAATACAAAAATCTTCTTAATGCTAAAGGCACCAAATCTGGCTCAGGCTCAAAAGGAAGAGGTCGTGGTAAAGCTGGAACTGGCGGTGCTAAATCTGGTGCAGGAACTGCTAGAAAGGCTCCAAGAGGAAAGAAAACCTCAGCATAAAAAAATCAGGGTGAAAACCCTGATTTTTTATATTGAGTATCCTGAATCACTTGCGTTTTTCATGTTAGGGCTTGGCTCTGCTAAGTAGAACCCTTGAGCATAATCAATGCCTAATCCCTTTACAGCTTCGAGAATTTCCTGTGAGTCAACAAATTCAGCGGTTACAGTTATGTCATTCTGTTTAGCGTAAGAAATAATATTCTTAACTCTTTCAAGATCTTCCTTAGAATTCATCATTCCTTGAACAAGATTTCTGTCTATTTTTATATTGTTAAAAGGTAAGCTCTTTACCACTTTCTCATCCATGAACCCTGATGAAAAATCATCAGCGGAGATTTTTATGCCAGCATCTTGCAGTATCTCAAAATACTCTCTTAACTTAGGGATATCTGGAGAATGACCCGTTTCAGTTAACTCAATTGAAATTAATGATTTATTCTTACACGCTCTCAGCTCATTACACAATGCGGTAAAAAAGTCATCATTCATAAGGCTTGATGAAGAAACGTTCACAGCAATAGGTTTGGAAGTGGAGTTTTTATTTATTTTATTAATAGCAAACGACACGTTTGCAAGATCCAGTTGAGGTATCTCTCCATTTCTTTCCATTTCTTGAATATCGTGGAACGCAGTACTTCCATCTGTTTTTCGCAAGAGCATTTCGTAATGATGTACAGAGTTATCATTCGAAGACATTATTGGCTGAAAATAACGGACGTAGTTGGTGAAATATTTATTCATATATTTTTCTCTTTATATTGTTATCTTCAATTCTATTTATATATTTATATCTTTGCAATGAAAGACTGCGAATTGTATACTTTTAAATAAAAAGGAAACTAAAAAGATGAGTAATAACCCAGCTTTTAAATCAATTAAAAATATTGTTTCTGATATTTACTCCAAAACGACTTCAGACAACTTTTCGCAAGAAACGCTGAATGAATATAGGGGAAGTGTTTCAGAGACTGTTTCTAGGCTCTCAGACCTTCAGGGAGAGTTCGTAGATAAAGGCGATAACATGGGCGCTTATCTATGTGAATTGAAATCACTAGGGCTTTCTAGCAGCGTGGACTTAATCGCTTCCACAAGTAAGGTATCGACAGGTCAGATAAATATCGATCAGCAAGCGTCTCTGTTTATGAACAACATACAAAACGGATTATCGAAGCTGACTCTTATTTCAAAGATGGATACGCCTGAGGATGTTGAGCGAAAGCAATTTATGGCTGATGCACAATCGTTTTATGATCAAAAAACTCCTGAGCATCTCGATATCATCAACAATCAAATCGATAGCGTGGTTAAATCGGTAATGTCTGGAGACAAGGTGTATTCAGTTACTGAAGATTTAATGTCCTGCGTTGATAAGTATGGTAAAGAGTTCTGTGACGCTGTATACACGCCTCGTCAAAGAGAGGCATTAGTAGAGTACTCTGAGCCAAAACAAGATAAGGGCTTGGTTAAAGGGTTTGGTCTTGATGGCTACAGCCAGGATGACATTGCTCGTATAGAAAGAGAGTTCCAAAATCATGCAAAAGAAAAGAACTGGGGTAAATTAGAATGGTAAGAGACTTTCTTGATTCAGAGAAGAATGTGTTTATTAGATACCTTTTGTTACTGTGGGTGGTTGTGTCCGCAATAGCATCGGTAAGCGCAAGTATATCTATTTTATTGGCATCAAATGCGACTGATGCGATGATACTAAATGCGGTGCAAAGTGATGACTTTAATGTGTGGGGTATGGTTTCCACTGTCATTACAAGCGGTGGATACATCAAAAGTGCATCATTGACTATGCTGATTGTTTATGTGGTTGTCTCATACATTTCACTGTATTTCTCATCAAGCATATTGAACCTCTATGTGAAAGACCTTCCTATTAAAACACTGTTTAGAGCTAAATACTGGACTAGTTTCTATAGGGGAGGGGTTATGTACGATGAGTACATTCCCAAGGCAAAGGCGAAGAAAAAGCTATAAAAAAGCGGGGTATATCCCCGCTTTTTTATTAGATAATTTTCTTTTCTTCGTAGGTAACTTTAATACCTTGGATCTTGTTCATTAGATTGGCTTTAGCATCACTAGATTTAGCCTCAACCTCGTAATCGAGTTTGGCGCGTTTCAAGTCGAGAATGTTAGCTTCAGACTTATTAAACTCAATTGAGATTTCATGTGACCTTGGCAAGTCTGAAATATCAGCATATCCAATGTCCTTAGCTTTCTTTCTCAAGATTCGCTGAGCTACTTGAATACGTCTAATCTGAACGTCGATTAGCTTGAGTGGATCCATAGCCGCTTCTGCTCTAGCAATGGCATCTCTAGTCTCTTTAATTTGAGACTCTACCTGCTTAAGCTTCTGACTTAGAGGTGTTTTCTTGCGACCTTGCTTATTAGCGCGTTCTGGCTCGTCAACAGGGTTATTGATAGCGTGAACAATTTCTTCCTGCTTGCGAAGTAGTAGCAGTAAGTCTTTGTCAAGCTTACCTAAATTGTCTAGTTTTCGAGCGGGACCGCCCGACAACTTACGATTAGAAAGCTCTTCCTTAATAACTTCTTCAAAGTTACGCGGAGGAATGCCTGCTGCTTTTTCTTCTTTTCTGTATTCCTTCTGAGCCGCACCAAGCCGTTGTTTTGCTCGGTAAAAAACAAGCTCAATCGGAAGTGGTGACTTGCCTGGTTTACGCTTTAGGTCTTTTTGCGCCTCTTGAAACTCATCCCAATCATCAAGAGACATACCAACAGGCGGAAGATCCGCTAGGTCTTCGCTTAACCCTTCTTTTCTTTCAGTTAGTGACTTGATTTTAGCTTTAATTTCAAGTGCCTTAGCTGACTTCTTGTTAGAGATCGCTTTAAGCTCAGCTTTAAGTGCGCGAATCTGAGTCGATAAGTTATCAACTTCAACAGCAAGCTTAGTTCTTGCATTGAACAGATTTAGAATCGATTCAGACTCTTCCTTGGTCTCACAGTTATCCAAATCAAGCTCGAAATCGATTGCTGCTTTAGCCTCAAGGTAAGCAGTCCTAGAATCAGATAACTCTTTAGCAGCAATTTCTAAAGCGGTCTTTTTCGGTCTACCCTGCATTTTCGTCTGAGTTGATTCAGTCATATGTATTCTCCACACTTAAATCGACGCGAGCAATATTATATCAAATATATAATAAATAATAGCATTTTTTAACTGAAGTAGAATTTATCTCATAAATTAACAAAAAAGGCAGCTTACGCTGCCTTTTGTAGACCTGTCATTTTGATTAGCTGGTCAACATCATCAGGTGTTACTTTCACACCTTTAAACATGCCATCTAGATTACCAGACTGGACTTTACCAGCCTTCTCCAAATCACCAAATCCACGCTGTCTCATGTCTTCTTCAGCTATGTCGTAACCCTTTTCGAATCTAACCAGAAGCTCCAATCGGTTTCGGCTTTTCTCAGACATTTCGTTAGTGAATTTATCAACGCCCATCAAGAAGATACCCTTACCACCTTTACGTGATACGCGCCCTCTAAATTGGTGTAACGTTGATGCGCCGTACCTATCAGCATCTTTAACGTATAATCCCATCAAATCAGGTACAGTAAGACCGATCTCAATCACAGAGGTTGTAATGATGACATCACAAATGCCATCTTTCGCTATCTGAAGAGCTTTGCTCTTCTCTTCAGCCGATAAGCCACCATGAATCTTAACGACTCGACCTGGATAAATCTTATCCCACATTAGATAAGCTGATTCAACATTACGCTTGTTTTCTTCATGATCTTCAAGGTCTTCTCTTTCAATAATATCAATATCGATTTTATTCATTTTAAGAAGCTTGTCGAACTTGGTTTTTTCAGCTTTTCTTAATAGCACCTGAATGTAAGGAATTTCGCTCTTAACACCATCACGAGTACATTCCGAAAGCAATTCAAGTATCTTACCTTCGATAGGTTGACCTTTTAAATTGAGATCAAAAATCGAATAGTCTTTTTCCCTTACAGGATAGAGCACAGCAATTTGTTTTTTCTCTTTCTCAACAATTTTCCTCAGAGTATTCATTACTTGTTTTTGATGCTCTTTACCTACAATAGCTGTACGGATATTTTTCTCAACAGGACACTCTGTAAGGTAGGAAACTTTTTTATTACCGTAAATAACCAAAGCTGTTGTACGAGGAATAGAGGTAGCTGTAGCTTCTAGGAAGTTAGTGTGCTCACTCATAATGCATACTTTTTGTTGGCTACCTAGCTTCTGCTGCTCATCGACAATCAAGAAATCAACAACATACTCACCTTCATAAGCATCCAACCAGTGAAGGATTGCAGATGTACCAACAATTATTGGTTTTTGTTTTAACTCTTCTTCAGTTGGTCTAGGCTCATCATCACTAATAACTAGTTTGACACCATCAACATTGAATGTTTCTCTGATCTCATCAGCAATCTGAATAGCAAGTAAGGTATTAGGTGTAAGAATAACAACCGAAGAATCACTACGGTGCGCACAAACAGCAGGAATCGCGTAAGTTAGTGTTTTACCGAAACCAACGTCACCTGATAGCAATCGATCCATTGGGTAGTCTGAATTTAAGTCTTTACAAATATCCCAAACAGAACGCTTTTGGCTTGGAGTAAGGTTGTAAGGAAGCATTTTTAGACACCTAGTGATCTCATTAACTTCAAATGAAATCCTAGATCTTTCATTTCGTTCTGGCTGGCTACTAGATAGGGCTGTTTTTAACGCAGTTTTAGCATTAATAACCTTAATAATGCTCATCGCGGCTTCAGATTCTTCAACGCTACTTGGATTATGAATTGCGTTAAATACATCATATAGATTAGTGAATTTGTCGCTGAACATTTGAATGTCCTGGTCAGTCACATTGTATTCTTCACGAACAAAATCCACGAACATGTCAAAGTGATTTTGAAGCATGATTTTTATGTTTTGAGCAATTGTAAAAGGAGAAACAACCCCTTTTTCACCCTTGTAGATTGGAACAACCTTACCCAAATCATACCCTTCAACCAATTCAGGGTTTGAAATGTTTATGTACTTACCCTTTTGCTCAGCCTTTCCTTCTACATAAATAATATCGCCTTTATTCAATTCTGAAATGCGATTTGAATTATGGAAGAAAAAGATCGAAAGGTTAGTGTAACCATCAGAAACAAATAGTTTTGTGTATTTTTTTTGATTGTTTCGTTCTGGCATAGAAAGAAGTTTCAGCTTAAACAGGTGAGTGTCAGGCATACCTAACATGTGGGTTACTGATGGCGCAACCACGCTGAAATCTTTGTATTTTGTTGGGAGGTACAGTAAAAGTTCCTCCATTCGTTCTATACCAATTTTTTTTACATTGGTTAGAAATCTGGCGCTAATATCTTCAACTTTCATTGTTCATTTTTTTTCTTTTTTATGGTTTATTTATTTTACATTTTAAATTAAAATTGTCAAATAACACAGAGGCATATGACTTCTAAAATATAAATAAACAAATAATGGTGAAATAAATGAGTGAACAATATGATCTAAAAGTCACAAGTATAGCGAAAGAAAAAATTAAAGAACATTTAGATAGCGCGAAGGACGATTGTGAATTCCCTCTGGGATTCAGGCTTGCAGTTGCTGGTGGTGGTTGTAGCGGATTCCGATATGAAATGGCGTTAGAAGAAATGGAATCAGAAAGGGATATTGACTACAACTTTGAGATCGAGGGAATCCCTTTTTTAGTGGATATGATGTCGTGGAACTACATTGAAGGTGCAACTCTAGATTTTAACGATTCACTTCTTCAATCTGGATTTATGATAAAAGACAATCCTAACGCATCTTCAACGTGCGGTTGCGGTGAAAGTTTCTCGATTTAAAAAGCAACAAAATTAATGCCTCCTTACGGAGGCATTTTTTTATACAATACTATATGTTTTCTTGTTTTTTACTATGAGAGGGCTTAAAGAGCAAGCCTGATAGATTGCGGCTTTTGTGTACTTGTTTGATATCTTTTCTTCGATATCCATAAGCTCAAGCTCGCCAGAGCTTTGAAGAAGTGAGTAAATATCACTTTCAATTTCGCTGAAAGAAACAGTAGGTTTATCATTGAAAATAATATCTGTACTGCTTACTTTACAATCAACACATAGCTTTATAATTTTAACTAGAACGCTAGGCTCTAGGTCTTTAAAGCTTCTATCTCTATGCGAGATAGATTGATTTATGGCATCGCAAGCTCTCTTGATGTTAACTTCTGAACGAAATGCAGCAATCTTCTTAACTCTTGTTAGTACCTTATTTCTCGAATCGATAAAAGTTACATTTCTCTTACTGATCCAAGCGGCACCATCAATACAGTTAAGAATATCAATAATACTTTGAGTTTTTACTGAGATTTTTGCTTTTCCAAGTTTTTTCGATAGTTCGGTAGTGTTTACATATCCATTTTTTGAGCTTTCGTTACGGGACTGTTTCTCAATCTCAATAACCAATCCTCGCTTATTGCTGTCACAAATGATGAATTCGCTACCTACTTGTTGAATGCAAAGTGAGTCTTTATTTTTTCTTGAAAACATGGATATGCAAGAAACAAAAGACTTTTCATTCAAACCTTCAAGATCGAACCCTTTTTGAAGCATTGATTCTTTGAGTCTTTCAAAGCCAATAGGAGTTTGTTTAATAGTTTCTTTACATAGGTCATCAAAGATATGGGCAACAGAACCCGCTGCTGATTCGACTTTTAGTTTGTTCTTCTCTAGAATAATCCTAACCGCTTCTTTTGTAATACCAAACTCTTCACCAAGCTCTTTCATTTTTATACTTTCGCCGTCTAGGTGGTGATATTTTTTTACTATATATTTATCTCTTTCTTTAATATCACAATTGGTAAAAACGTCTTCAATCAATGAAGCTATCTTAATGTTTGTAATCTTGTTATTCATTGTTTATTCCTATATTATTATTAGGATTAAATTTAACAATGAAATCAATTCAAGTCAATAATTAAGTTGGTAAAAAACATGCCTAGAAGTAAGCCACCTAGAAAAAAAAGAAAAAAGATACTTAGTACAGGAGAGAGGTATTTGAACAATTCTTGGTTAGCTATGTATAACCAAATGAAATTCGTAGATCAAATGCTGACAGATAAGAATGGCAACATGAAAAAGAGCCATGTTCTATTCAATAAATTACTCCTTGAATACCTTGTTGACTGCCAAAAAGAAAGTTACTTACCTTCAAAAGATGCTCTTGAAGACAAATGCCAAGAGATTTTCTATTTTGCTTCTAATAAAGTGCAGTTTACAAATATAGAACCAAACCGTATGGAGCTTGACCACTTGCTGGATGCTATCGAAAGCGCGTCCTTAGAAGTGTTTAATAAAAAACAAGAAGATGGGAAATATATTGTCGATGGGTATTTAATTATTGATTGTCGAAATTTATCACAAGATGAAACCAATTATGTTATTAAAAAGTTTAATGCAAATTACGACAATGAACTAGATAGTCTTACATATCAATGTTTAGAGTATCCAATTAGGCAATTCTTCACTCCACAAAAAGAGAGAAAGGTAAGGGATTTCTGTGTAAAGAAAGGAAAACAAGACCTGATTCGATTGTTCAATAATGACTTTCAGTTAACCATGAAAACCGAAGAATCAATTTTAGAGCGAATTAGAGATAAATGGCTTTTATTTACATTATAAAAAAACCCCATATCTTAGATATGGGGTTCTCTTTTATGACATAACCATCATAGCCTGATCTAACAGCCTTGCAATATTCTTATGTCTTTCAGGTCGTGTACGAGCACCTTCTTCAAGCTCTTCTTTCGTAGCTTCAACGTTTCTCGCTGGTGTTTTATTGGTTTTCTTTTCATCACTCTTATAGTTGATGATAACACTGTCTTTACCAAAGATATTAGTAAGGGCAGCGGAAAGCTCATCATCATAACGATACTTTTTACTACCAATAGACAACTCCGAGGATTCACTCTCACTCTTTATGTATATCGCACGGAGACCACAACCACCTTCAGGTTGATGTTTCAAAAACTCATTAAGTTTTTGTAGCTTAGCCTGAATTTCTTGTTTAGGTAGTTTTGTACTATCAAGCTTAATAGATACGGAATCAATTCTTTTCTCTCTAAGAGAGTCAAGTGATTCAACCTCAAAGGCTATCAGCTTATGGCTTTCAGTTTTCTTATCCATAACCAGCTTACCTTTGATGTAAACAATATTATGGTCATAGATGTACTGTTGAGATTTATGGAATGAATTGTTGAACACAACACAATCCAACTGTCTTGAGCCATCATCAATAGTGAGAAGTGCTCTTTGACCTGTTTTACCCGTTCTAATATCAGTCGTATTGATTATACAAAGCGTACTGATCACCTTATCTCGCCAAATTGATTGAGAGTCATCTTCTGAATCTGCTGAGGACTCCATCGAGATTTCAGCTAGATCTGCAAGCTTTCCTGTGGAAAGCAATCTACAATCTTCCTTGTAGTCGTCTAGTAAGTGTCCAGAAACACTCAACCCTAATGTTTGAATCTCTCCGATAAGTCTTTCTCTATGACTCATTTCTTCTTTTTCAATTAAAATTCCTGAGTCTTGGATGGATTCATCAAGTAAAGATAATTGATGTTTTGCTGCTTCCGAATTGTTTTGTTTACCGTACTTAACAATAACATCCACATTTTCAAGCAACGTTCTTCTGTTGAAGCCAAACTCATCAAAAAGACCTGCTCTAATACATGAAGCGAAAGCGTTTTTGTTTAGTCCACATTTTTCTTTGAAATCGAATATGTCTTTGAAAGGCTCATGGCGTTTGCTGATTAAATCATTAATAGCAGCATCACCAAAACTCTTGATAGCGCTTAACCCGAAGTAGATATTGTCGTTACCTTCGCTTACAAAGGCTTTTTCAGACTTGTTCACGCTTGGTGGAATAATCTGAACACCCATGCGTTTAGCTTCTTCCGCAAAGTTAACTACTTTTTCCATGCTGTCAGAATCAGCAGATAAAACTGATGCCATGAACGCAGCAGGGTAGTGTGTTTTTAACCACGCTGTTTGATAAGAAACAAGAGCGTATGCAGCAGAGTGAGATTTGTTGAATCCGTAACCAGCAAACTTCTCTACTAGGTCGAAGATTTTCATAGATAAATCGCCATCTATACCATTATCAATCGCACCTTGTTTAAATACTTCACGCTGCTTAGCCATTTCTTCAGGTTTCTTTTTACCCATTGCACGACGAAGCATGTCAGCGCCACCAAGAGTGTATCCCGCCAGAACCTGAGCAATTTTCATTACCTGTTCTTGATAAAGGATGATTCCATACGTAGGCTCAAGAACTTCTTTCAGAGAAGGGTGTTGATAATTAACGTCAGGATAGCTGATTTCTTCACGTCCGTGCTTACGGTCAATAAAGTTATCAACCATGCCTGATTGTAAAGGACCTGGGCGGAAAAGCGCCACTAGAGCGATTAAATCCTCAAATCGGTCGGGTTTTAGGCGTTTTAGAAGCTCTTTCATGCCTCGTGATTCCACTTGGAATACAGCAGTTGTTTCACCCTTTTGATACATCTCGTAAACGGCAGGGTCATCTAGCGGAATTTGCTCAATGTTAATTGGAGGCAAGCCTTCAGCAGCGCGTTCCTTATTTACTGCCTTAATTGCATTATCAATAATAGTAAGTGTCTTAAGACCCAAAAAGTCGAACTTAACAAGACCTGCTGTCTCTACGTCATTTTTATCAAATTGACTTACATAACCAGTACCATCTGCTAAACAGTAAGTTGGTGTGAAATCAGTCAGTGTGGTAGGGCTGATTAATACACCACCAGCGTGTTTACCTGTTTGTCTTGATAGACCTTCAATTTGAAGAGCAAAATCAATAATCTTCTTGGCATCTAGATCGCTTCCGTATAAGGCATTCAAATCAAGACTAACCTCTAGTGCTTTACTTAATTTGATGCCTGGTTCATTTGGAATGGCTTTTGATAATCTATCTGCAACGCCGTATGGATAGCCCATTGTACGTGCTGCTGATTTTACTGCTGCTTTTGCAGCCAAGGTGCCAAATGTAATAATCTGAGATACTGCTTTATGACCGTATTTGTTTGCACAGTATTGAATAACCCTATCACGCTTATCCATACAAAAATCGACATCAAAGTCTGGCATGGATACACGTTCTGGGTTCAAGAATCTTTCGAATAGCAAATCATACGGCAAAGGGTCTAAGTCAGTGATTTTTAAGGCGTAAGCTACAAGTGAGCCTGCGCCCGAACCGCGACCTGGACCGACTGGAATGTCATTATCTTTACTCCATTGAATGAAGTCGCCAACAATCAAGAAGTAACCAGGAAATCCCATCTGAATGATTGTATTTAATTCAAAATCTAGTCTGTCCGTATATGTTTTGACGAATTCAGCATCATTAAGCTTTTCAGGATGATTTTGCTTAAGTCGCAACATCAGCCCTTCGTATGATAGGTTTTTTAGGTATTCTGATTCCGTTTCACCGTTTGGAGTAGGGAATACAGGTAGGTAGTTCTTGTATAATTCAATATCAACCGAGCAACGGTTCGCGATATGAACGGTATTCTCGATAGCCGAAGGAATATCACTGAACAACTCAGCCATTTCTTCAGACGATTTGAAGTATTGGTGCGGTGTGTACTTATCGCCGTACTTGTCTCTAACTTCTGATACAGTAATACCTAGAGAGTCAGCTACTCTAACCTCATGAGCAGGGAATTGATGATCATCAATGAATCTGACTTTGTTTGTGGCTACAACTGGAATGCCAGCTAGTGTAGCTAGTTTAACTGCGGTGGAGACGTACTGATTGTCTTGGAAGTTACCTGTTCTCTGAAGCTCAATGTAAAAACGGTCTCCAAAGTCTTCGCGAAGCTGAATTATGAATTTCTTCGCCATATCCATGTTGCCTGACAAGATGGAACGACCAATAATTCCTTCGTTGGCACCGCTGAGTACAATCAAATTATCACAGTTTTCTTTTACATATTCATAAGGGATTACTGGTAAATCATCATCAGAAGGTCTTCCTCTATCATAAGCATCACTTATGATTTTGATCAGATTTTTATATCCCTTAGTATTCATAGAAATTAAGGTCAGTTTGCCAAACGAGTTTCCGTAAGAAACAGTGATCTCTGAGCTGATGATAGGTTTGATGCCAGCAGCCATAGCTTTTTGGTAGAAGCTAACGGCAGCAAACATGTTGCTATCGTCCGAAATGGAAATCGCAGACATGTTGCATTCAACAGCTTTCTTCACTAATTGATCGACCTTGATAAGGGAATCGTAAAGTGAGAATTGGCTATGAACGCCAAGATGAACAAATTGCGTATCTTTCATTTATTGATTCTTTTTTAATGTCTATAATATTCCCCATATTATACATTGCTTTCCACACCCCATGCAATGCCATAATCTTGTTGAAGCAGCACTACAACTTTGCTAATATCCTGCAATCAACACAAACACAAATAAATACTGAATAAAAAATGAATGATTTAAACGATTTGTACTCGGATGAAATTGAGTATGCGATAATCGGTGCTTTGATTCTGGATGAAAACACAGATCACGAAGCTGATAAGCCAAAATCAAAGGCTTACTACAAAGCACTTGAAAGATTGAAACCATCATATTTTTATGAGCCGAGCAACAGAGCTGCTTTTAAACAAATTATTAATTTACATAAAAAAGGCTGTTCTCCAGATGATGCTATCATGCGAGCACAGTTGCTTGCTGAATGCACTGAAGAGTTTGATGAAGAGGGTATCGAAGAGTACTTCGAAGGATTCCAAGAGTTAAGTCAATCAAAGTTAAACGATTACGTTGAAACCATCATTGAGTTGTGGGGTAAGCGAAAAATAATCAAGGAATATGACAAATTACAAGAGCAAGTCTCTCTTGGTCAAATATCCCTTGATGAAATGCTTGTTCAGCAAAAGAAAGTTGCTGAACAAATTGAAGGAACAAGAACTAAAGAAGTTGCTTCACGAACCTATAAGGATATGAAACGCGGTCTTCTTGAAAAAATGAAGAAGAACGCTGAATCAGGCTCAACGGTAACGGGCTTATCGACGGGATACAAAGAGCTTGATGAGCTTACTTGTGGTCTTCAAGATTCTGACTTGATCATAATTGCAGGGCGACCTTCAATGGGTAAAACAACCCTTGCCTGTAATATTATGGACAACATCGCTTCGACAGGTAAGCGTACTCTAACGTTCAGTATCGAAATGCCTGGTGATCAGCTACTCCTAAGGAGCTGGGCATCAGTTGGTACAATTAACCAAACAGCATTGCGAACTGGTAGATTAAATGAGTTGGAGCAGGGTCGATTATCTGCTGCTATTGAAAAAGTAGATCTGTGGGATGCGCATGTTATCGATGACGGTAAGATGAACATTCAGCAAATAGTGAATGAGGCTAAAAAACTTCACGAAGAGTCGCCAATATCTGCAATCATGCTGGATTATTTACAGTTAATGAAATTACCTGAAAACAATAGCAAAGCTGATGCTATTGGTGAGGTAAGCCGAGAATTAAAGCATCTGGCAGGTGAATTAGGGGTTCCAATTATTGTTTTATCCCAGTTGTCACGAAACCTTGAAAACAGACAGGATAAAAGACCAATCAACTCTGACTTACGTGATTCAGGCGCTATCGAGCAGGATGCCGATTTAATCTTGTTCGTATACAGAGATGAAGTATACAACCCAGATTCAGAAGACAAGGGGTTTGCAGAGATTATCATTGGTAAACAGCGAAATGGACCACTTGGAACAGTAAAAGTCAAGTTTGAAGGTCAATATTCTCGCTTTATTGATATTCCAGAGACGGAAAAAAACGATCCTGTAGAAGACTACCTAAAAACAGCAGAACCTCTTGATCTAAACTCTGCAACGTCTCCATTGTAATTATTGCTATTAATTAATAAAATGTAATTAAATAAAGATAAAAGACAAAAACTATGGAAGAATTATCAAATAACAGAATGATTGTTCTCGATACCGAGACTACAGGTTTTCATCCAAGAGATGAGAATGACAACATTTTTAACCGAATTTTTGAAATCGGTTGTGTAGAAATCATTGACCGAAAAGTTACAGGTGTAACATTCCACGAATTCATGGATCCTCAGAGAGAAGTGGAAGAGGATGCGAAAGAAGTACACGGTTACTCTTGGGAAGAAATAAAAGCAGAGTTGAAAGAGAGAGGCTGTCCTGGTCAGAGATTTCACGATATTGCTCAGAAGTTTATCAATTTTGTAAACGGCTCACCATTAGTTATCCATAACGCCGAGTTCGATACAAAATTCTTGGATAGTGAGCTTAGAAATGCAGGTTTTCCAACGTTAGCTGAGTTAAACATTCCTGTATTCTGTACCTACAAATTTGCTTCCAATAAATACCCTGGTCGAAGAAATAATCTTGATGCACTCTGTGACCGACTAGGTGTAGATAAAAGTGGTCGTGACCTTCACGGAGCTTTGATAGATGCTGATTTGACCGCTCAGGTATATTTGATGATGACGCAATATCAAGGCAACATCCTCTCAAATGATAAACCTAAAGTTAAGCTAGCATCTAATTTAAACATCCAACGTCTCGATCCGTCTATAAACGAGAAGCTGAAAGTAGTGAATCCGAATGAAGCGGAAGTTTTGGAGCACAATAAGCTCAAAGAGAGAATTGATAAAAGCGCTGGTGGATCTTCCTTTGTTTTAGGTCTATAAAAAACGCAATCTTGGGAAGAGCCGTTTACGAAACGTGGAGCTAATGCTCCACGTTTTTACCTTACACCTAACTCCCAATCAAAATATCAATATCCACTTAAATAAGGTTATATAAATGCTTGAAATTTCAAACTACACTCACGCTTCTTTAGATAGCATATTCTGCGATAATACATTCACGATTACTATGTACTCGAAATAAAAAGATGGGGGAAAAGATGATGTTAGACATATCAAAACCATCAAGTTCTCTGAAGGTGACTTGTACATTGATGACAGTATCCTTATTTCTTCAATGGTTTCAGCAATGGAATCTATGAATGTTTACGGTCTTGAAATCAATCATGTAGATCTAAAAAAATCGACTTTATCTGACTTTATTAAGTATGACTTCGATGTTCAAGAAGAAAGCAAGATTTTTGATGGCTCTTGTTTTCGAGTAAAATTATATCCAGAAGAAAGTTGTAAAGCTAGAAAGAACCAGATGTCTTATGAGGCTGACGCACCTGAAAACTTCTTTTTAAGAATCAGCCGCACTTCAGATGGAGAATTTAAGTACAACAAAGAGAGAGAGCAGTGGAAAGCTAAAAATAAAGAACTTCGTGAACGATTTTCTAAGGATGCAATGAAAGAGTACAATATTGAAGGAAGCATACTCGCCTTCCTGACTAGACGAGTAAATATTGAACCCTCAAAACCGTCTTCGGTAAAATTAGCAATCTGCCTTTTAGATAAATATAGAGAAGCAGTTACAGAGACATGTAGCCATTAAAAAATCAAAAACTATAAGCCTATCTGTTTTACATAATAGGGATCTAATAATAGACCCCTATTTTTTCAGTTTTTATCTTATAAAGTCTATCTTGAAGGGGTGTTGTCAGGCGATTTTTCACGCTTCAAATCCCACTTCTTATTCCCAACCATGCATTGGTATCCCAAGAACACAGATGTCTTAACAAACTTCTTCATTAAAGGAACTTTGTTAACTGGAACCTGGTCGCCAAAGTCAATATCCAAGCCTTTCGTCAGCATCACACCAAAATCAGAAGAAAACTCATCGATAGTTTTATTTGTCTTTTTAATGTAGTTAAGACAAGAAAATAGAGCAAATTGACCAACAGTATTAAGGTCTGTCCTTTCTCCATTTCTATCAAGCTCTTTTTCATAAACAGAAATCACAAAGTCAAATAGATCACCCTCAGCATGAAGCTTGTAAAGGTTGTTCTTGTGTCTATCAACCAGCTTTTCATAAGTGTAAGCGTTTTTATCGAAAACCTCACCAATGTTTTTGGTGTCCTTTTTCTTAGGTGGAGCGTTAAATACCCACTGATTAGAACTCATAGACTTTTCAGCTTGCTCTTTTGCTGCGTTCACAATTTTATTAATTTGAAGCACAAAGCCTGGATCTGAATCAATGATGTTCTTCTTAAACTTTCTATAACCGTTTAGGATAAGATCATTAAGCTCATCTGGCGTATTTCCGTGTTGTAACCATTTTGAACCATGACTTCTGGTTGTTCTATAAATAAACTGAACAACGTTGTACCAGTCAACCTGCTTTCCACCAGCTAGAATTTCACTAGCAGTAACGCCTCGCGCAAAGGCGTGTCTTTTATCGCTGATATCAAGTTCTTTTATATGCTTGGCATGTCGCTCTACTAAAGATTCGTAATCATAATCTTTTGAGCTTCCGATCCTGTCATAATGATTTACTTTAGCGCCAGAGAAGTGTTCATTTTCCACATAGGTAGTACTAACTTTTCCAAAAGTCTTATCAACGAACTCACGCTCATCATCAGACATTTCTCTAGGGAAATTCTTAGCTATATTCTTCGCGTCATTAATTGTTAAAGATTTGCCAGTGCTATGCTTAAACATTGGAGCAATACCAGCATCAACGCTGATCGAAGGAAGCAGGTAGTTACGGGATAAGTTCTTACACATCTCATCGATTTTGATTGCTTGAGCAATCTCCCATAAAAACTCATTCCAATTGCTCGCATCAATTGGCTCATTAAGCTTAACTAAAATACGTGCTTTATAAGGCGTTTCTTTAGAATAGCTATGTGTTGAATACATGATATATTCAAAACCAGCAAAGGCTTTCTCAGCCTGCTCCATAGCACCTTCTTCATCAAGGTCAAAAACCGCCATTGTTATAGCTTGAACGTTTTGGTCAATCCTGTAATGTTCAGGTTTGTCTCCTTTTTTTTCTGAAATCCAATCAGATTCAGGCTTAAACTTTACAGGCATGAATGCTGTGCCATCTTTATGGTCTCTAACGTCATGCTTGGAAAAAAGAGAGACAATAGTACTCCAAGGTAAACTTTCCCTTCTTGTAACAATGTCGGTACTTGCCAAAGTTGGAAGAAATGTAATATCAAGTTTTTTTGTATATGAATCCCACATGGGTAACACCAATTTGATCTTTATTAACGTAATAATACCATGAGTTTATACCTGATAAAACATCCAGTTTGATTGACTTTCATAACTGAAGTCTGGATAATTCACGAAACTTAATTAATAAACGGAATAAAAAATGGAACATATACTATTGATTTCAAAATCTATTGTATTTTTCTCACTCTTAATTTTCGTAGTTGTAGGGTTCCATGAATATGGGCATTTTATTACTGCGAAGAAACTTGGAATTAAAGTCTTGAAATTCTCAATCGGTATGGGAAAAGAAGCCTACGGTTGGACAGGTAAAGACGGTGTTAGATACTCTATCTCTTGGCTTCCTATTGGTGGCTACGTTCAGATGCTGGATTCAACAGAGATGGATGCTGAGGATTTAAAACAATACAGTAAAGATGATTTAAATCGATCTTTTGACAAAGCTCCTAGATGGAAGAGATTTCTTGTGGTCGCTTTTGGACCTATATTCAACCTTATAATGGCTATTATTGGCTTTACAGTCATTTCATACGGCACATTGACCATGCCATCAACCATCGTAGACTATGTTTCAAATGACATTAAATATGAAGAAAACGGAACTTTGGTTATTGAAAAAGGTGACGTGATTACTTCAGTAAATGGAACAAAGGTTGAAACATGGACAGAACTTGACCATGCATTCATTGGATCCATAGGCTCTAATCGAGTAAATGTAGAGGTAAAAGGAAAAGGCGAGATCTACATTGATTTGGAAGATAAAGTTTTGGATTCAAAAGTTAAAGATCTTTCATATTTCATCGGAATTTTACCTCAGTACAAGAACCACACGAATGTTGTTGGAGCGGTTTTAAAGGATAGCCCCGCTGAAAAGGCAGGATTAAAGCAGGAAGATCAGGTTGTTTCAATTGATGGTGTTAGCGTTGGGAACTTCTTTGAATTATCAAAGATTGTTAATGTAAGACCCGCTAAGAGTGTCGAAATTGTTGTTAAACGAGAGGGTCAGCTACATACTCTAAATGCTGAACTAGGTGAAAAGGGCAATCCAATAGACGGTAAGACGGGTTTCTTAGGGGTTGCTCCTATGATGCAAAAGATTGACGAATCTCACTTAATTGTTAAAGATGTCGGTGTTAAAGATGCAATCATTACAGGTTTAGAGAGAACATATGATGGGGCTATCTTGATTATAAATACTCTATACAAGCTTGTGACTGGTCATGTAAGCCCTACCTCTTTGAGTGGCGCTATAGGTATTGCAGATACAGCCCAAAAAGCCGCATCATTTGGTTTAATGAGCTTTATCGGTTTTGTTTCCATGTTTAGCATTAATTTGATGGTATTAAATCTTTTACCAATAAAGCCCCTTGATGGCGGTCACTTGTTTAGCTACACAGTAGAAGCTATTACAGGCAAGCAGGTTCCAGAAATGGTAGATAAGGCATTTACCATTACAGGTCTAGTTCTTGTATCCACATTGATGGTTGTTGGATTAGGAGCTGATATAATGAGAATCATCTTTTAACAGAAAAGGCGCTCAATGAGCGCCTTTTTAATTGAAAAATAAAAACTAATAATTTATCATTTCGTAAAATATCAATAATAAAAGAACCTATTATGTCAACTGAAGAAAAAGAACTAAAAAAGAAAAAAGGTTTCGGCTTTTCCTCTGTAGCGTTAGGTGTTCTCATGTTAGGAGCATCTATAACGATCATTAATACGCCAGCATTGCTTGATCTAAAAATTTGGAAAGAGCAGCCTGTAGGTGAGGGTAAGGCGTATTCTACATTGAATAGTATGGAACTATCTGAAATTAACAAAAAATTAGATAGTGCGTTAGGCGGAAAGCTACCGCTAGTCGCGGCAGCAAAAACAAGTGTTCCAGGTCTCTATCTCGTTATGAGTGAGTTTGACCAGTTTTACTTCCATCCAGATTCTGGGAGGTTTATCCGTGGTGACATATACAATTCTGAAACCAAAAAGAATGAAACACAGATCGTTTCAGATATCCTAAAAAAAGAAGCTGAGCTTAAAGGTCACACTGTAACAATTAAAAGCGCTCCAGCTTCAGTATCAACAGATAAATCATCTAAACCTGAAAAGATGAATTTAGGTTCGAGCTTGAAGGATGAGCTTAACAAGCTAAAGAACTCAACGGACGTTAAAAAGGAGATTGCTTCAATAGCTCCTGCATCATCAATAGCGATTCATACAAATAGCTCTGAGCAAGAAAAGGCTGAAGCAAGAGATGAAACACCTCAGGAGGTGATTGATGAGCAGCTAAAAGGCTACGGGGGTGAAAGAGTTAGTGCTGATATGGCTAAATACAGCCTAAATGGTCGCGTTAACCCTGAGGACGTTACAAGTTATCGCACATACATCAAATACAAGGAAAAAGTGATTCCTAAGATTGGGTTTGATAAAGACGGTAAAGAACTCTCACCAGAAGTAACTAAGAAACAGATCCAGGCTATAGTGAAATTTGTCGAAAAAGCTGGTGATAGATGGTCAGTTGTTTACAAGGCTGAAAATGAAAAAGCCTCAATGGTGATATTTACTGATCCAACTTGTCCATTCTGTAGAAAGCTGCATAGCGAAGTGGAGGATTACACTAAAAATGGAATATCAGTGTATTACCTATTTTACCCAAGATATATGGGGTTAGGTCTTGAAGACGATAAGCTCAAGCACTCTGTTCGCCTGATGGATAGCATCTGGTACAACAAAGATAGAAACAAAGCTGCTGATGATGTGTATGCAGGATATCGAGCTGAAGGTGATGAGGTTATGGGTGATATTCAAAACCCAGTGTTTGAGCACTATCTTATCGGTGAAATGATTGGTGTTAGAGGCACTCCTAAAATCATCATGAGTAATGGTGAAACTATGGAAGGGTACTTGAACTGGAAATACATTGCCAAGAAAGCGCTTAAGTAGACTAAACAAAACTAAAAAAGCAGATCATAATGATCTGCTTTTTATTTAACTAAAAGTGAATGAATAAATATTTTAGAAATGAGTTTCTAAAAGCTCTTTTGCTCCAGCGCTACCAAGCTTGGAAGCTGTAACTAGTAATCTATGAGCTTTTTCTTTGTTCAATTCAACTTCATAGTCTGAAAGGTAAAACTTAGCTAGATCAACCATAGCATCAACTTTTCCGAGTTTCGCGTCAGTTGATACCTGCTCGAAGTTAATAAGAGTGTTTAGAGCCTTATCTACCTTGATTCTGGCAGCTTCAGCAGGTTCAAAACCATTTGCTTGGGACTGGCTCAACCAGAACATACCCAAATCACGATCTTTAGCAACGCCTTTACCAAGGATGTAGTGAGTACCAACAACATATTGAGCTACAGGGTCGCCTACATAAGCGCCATCAAGGAACATGCTCATTGCCAATTGCTCTCTTTCTTCTTGAGTCAGAGAATCATGAGGGTCGGCAAGACCTTTTGTTGTTTTATCAACGTCACTATACCCCATCAAGAAATAAGCGTACTCGATAAGAGCAGGAGCAAACTTCGCTTCTACAGCTTCGAGCAGAAGCTGGTGAGCCTTCAGATAGTCTGCCTTATAGACGATTCCGTACTTGTACATCTCGTACAGTACAAACTTACTCTTTGCATCTCCGTTATCAGCATCTTTCACTAAACGCTTCATTCCACCAGCACTAGTAATGCTGTCATTAATTTTGTCTATTTTACTATCACGATCCACACGGTATTGGAACTCGGTGACTTTATCGCTGATAACTGGTTGAGCATCGAATTTGACATTAGCATGTGATGCGAATGGAATGGTTCCAATAGCTAATGCAATACCTAAGATTAATTTATTTGCTTTCATATTGTTTTGCCTGTTAAAGAGAAAATTCATCTAGTTTATTTAGTCTTTTCAGGACATCTTTTGGCTTTTCTTCTTTAGAGTTTCGGCTCTCGATATTCGCCCCGTATTTACGAGCTAAATCGAAATCCTCTTTATTACCAAAAAGAGCGATACGATGAAGTAAGTTTCCGCATTCTTGTCCTTTTTTACTTCCAGTCATTATAACGGAGCGTTTATTAATGTCCATACCGCGATCAATAAGCCCTTTTAATAACTTTTCATTAATATGAGATTTAAAAGCTAATGCAGGAGGGTTCCCATTTTTATCACGCATATTAATCAGCTCTGGGTCATCACCTAAAAGCAAAGCAATATCAACAGCATTGTTTTTTATTGCAACGTTAAGTAGTGATTCACCATCATCATTGCAAACTGTTTTTTCCACGAATTCGCTATTCATATACATGCTAATGAATTTTTTTGTATTTCTATCTTTAGCGCATTTGAACAATGCTCTTTCACTGTGACTTAATTTAATTCTTTTCATGAAGAAGATTCTTTACTTGTTTCTTTTATATAAATTATATCAGGAATCTTGTTATTTATAAGAAAAAAATATAAAAAAGGGTGGTTGCGACTAAGTCACAACCACCCTATATCTGGCAACTTGTTATTAGATAACCATTTCTGAAGATTTTGAAATATTCGCTTCTCTTTGAAGGTTCAATTCATACTCTTCATCATACATATAATTAAACATCAACTGAACCCTTCTAAATCCTTGCCACTCATTAATATCCAATGTGTACACACTATCAATGACATGATTTACTTGTACTCTTGGAGGCTCACTAGGTGAGCAGCAATTCCATAAGAGTGCTTCATACCTGTGATCACTTCCTATAGGGGATACAACAAGTTTAAGATGATTTTGTTCTTTTCCTATAGGCTTAAATTCCCTAACAACAAATTGACCAGAGAATACAGGGGATTCAAATTTTTGTCCCCAAGGTTCAAATGAGTTAATAAGTTCTGCTGTCTCTAAGCTAATATAAGCAGGATCTACGTTATGTATATCCACAACAACAGAGTCCTCAATCATATATGGCTCAATAACTTCTTCACACGCTTTATCAAAAGCTTTTTTGAAAGCTTCAAACTGATTGTATGGAATGCTTATACCCGCAGCCATTGCGTGACCACCAAACTTAGCAATCATTCCAGGGTTTTCTGTATTAATATGATCCATAACATGTCTAACATGCAC
Source organism: Vibrio sp. 947 (assembly GCF_033339115.1). NCBI lineage: Bacteria > Pseudomonadati > Pseudomonadota > Gammaproteobacteria > Vibrionales > Vibrionaceae > Vibrio > Vibrio sp. 947. Next base: position 157,385 of record NZ_JAWOTX010000007.1, read on the forward strand.
ACCTGGAATGGAACGTGCTGACCCTTTGATTAGGCTGTTATCCATTTCTTCCTTTAGTTGCGCAATAGTTTTTGGATCGTGATTGTTCTCAAGAGCAAATTCATACTTTTCACGAGCAGCTTTTGCCTCATGGGTTTCTGTTAAGCAGATAACAGGTCTATTTACTTTTTCTTTTACTCGCGAGGCAGTGATTCCAACCACACCTTCATGCCAATCGGGTTGGAAGACTACCACACCCATATTAACTTCTTCGTTATCTAGAATACATTCAGTATCAAGCTCCATTTCTCTACCAATTTGTTTACGAGTTTCATTTAACTCAATCAGCTCACTCACTCGATCTGTAACACGACCTGGATTTCGGTCTAGAAGCATCTCAATACCTTTGGTCATATTCTCCAATCGACCAGCAGAGTTAAGAATTGGACCCATCATAAAGCCCCAATCAGAAGATTTTACTTTAAAAATGTCTTTGTTTTTTTGCTTAAATACTTCGTTTATTGCTTCTCTAGCCAAACCTCTTTTGGTTCTATCTAAACCCAGTTTAACAAGAATTCTATTATTTCTATCTAACGGCACAACGTCAGCAACAGTACCCAAGGAGACTAAATCGAATAACTGACCAAGGTTCGGTTCAGCCATGCCTTTTTGCTGGAATATTCCGTAATCACGCATTTTCTTTCTTAATGCGACCATTAGGTAAAAAGCCACACCACATCCCGCGAGGTTTTTAGATGGAAAAGGGCAGTCATTTCTGTTGATGTTAACAGCAGCTTCACACTTAGGCAGTTTACCACTACTGTCTTGCAAGTGGTGGTCAGTAATTATCAACTCCATGCCAAGATCGTAAACTCTATCTGCGCCATCAAATGAAGAGATCCCGCAGTCAACTGTAACAATAACATCTGGCTTTTTAGTTTCATAAGCCAGATCAACAATTGATGGTGTCAAGCCATATCCATGTTTTTGCCTATCAGGAACAATATAGGACACGTTTTCAAAGCCTAACAATTTCAAACCTTCAGCCATGATGCTGGTGGATGTAGCCCCATCACAGTCGAAGTCACCAACAATACAGATGTTTGTTCCTTCCATTAAGTGATCAATCAAGCTGTCAGTTGCTTTGTCCATATCCTTGATCAGAAATGGGTCTAATAGGTTTTTTATGTCTAAATCTAATTCTTCAAGTGATTTAATACCTCGATTCTGAAGAACCCTATTGATAACAGGGTTTTCATGTAGGAAGGCATCGCTTTGTGGCGTTCTTTCTTTGATTGATTTTTTAGTCATTATTAAATTACTCGAATTGTATATCTAAAATACCTAAAGAATGAGACCAAACACCAACACCATTCTTTTTCGCCGTTTCCTGAGCGTAAATCACGGTTTTCTCCATGCTACCAAGCTGAATCGTCTCTGGATCATATTCAAATACTGACAATCCTGACTCTATGATAGCTCTGTTGTAGTTCATGCGTATCTCTTCATTGTCTTCATTTACAAGATTGGAAAAAATAATGCATGAAGGCATACCGCTGGTTGTGACTGATGTGCAATATACATCAACCGATTTACCTTCAATGGCATTGCTAGCAATGGTATTGGCTTCAACCCAGTATTCTTTAAGTTTTGGATTTTTAGTAAATTTGTATTTCTCTGATTTTACACCAAAAGCCTCTACCTTTAAAGCTTTGTGCTCTCTTCGATAGTTATTACTTGTAGTGAACTTAGTGGCTCTTTTGAAAGTTTCATCATCAAATTTAATCCATAAATGCTCAGAGCTTTCAGCAAGCACCCCCGTTCCACTAGCAATAAATGGGTATTTATCACTGATATTATTGTTTAAGTTGATATCTGCATTTGCTGAAAATGCGGCATTTAAAGCTAAAAATGCCAAAAGTGTTTTTTTTATCATTATTTCACCTTACCGTTTTTTGCCAATTATAGTAAAATGTCATAAGCATAACAATAAATGAAAAAAGGTACGGGGTAATGTCATTTATCAAGGTAAAGGTTATTTCCTATAATAACATCAATAAAAATGACTCTTACATTTCTTTGAAAGTAAAACCTGTAGATGAAAAATCTAAAAGTTTTATTTCTGAAAATTTCGAGAGCAGCGGTAAAAGCTTCATTATACATACGAGCGGTAGGGCGTTTTACACACCTAGCGTAGATGATACCGTTGTTATTCGAGGCAAGGTTTCAGAAAACAATGATGGCTTTAAGTATTTTGAGTTTAATTCAATTTTCCCTGCTCACTTTCTTGAAAAGTCCAATCCAAACATTCAAGAAATTTTAGAATCTAAAATCTTTGAATCAATTGATTCAAAAGATGCGCAACAAATTGGAGTTAAGTATGGAAAAGGGATTATTTCTATTCTTGAAAAAGAGCCAGAAAAGCTTGTAAATGATGGATTTAAACTAGACATCCAAGCGGTAAAGAGAGATTGGTCAAAAGCAAAAATGATTGCCCATGATGTTGAGTTCATGAAGCAGTTAGGCTTTTCTTATGATGACATTGCCAAATTGTTTGATATTTTCAATGAGCACCCACACGGTGCTTTAAATGCGATTTCAAGAAATCCTTATAGGCTGATTGATTATTTCCCAATCTCTACAATTGATAGCTATATTAAGAATCTGTATTGGGAAGAAGATTCATATGCTCGCTTAAGTAGTATTGTGGACTTCTTTTATAATCAGTCAATTAGCGGTGGTTCTACGGGGATTTACCCTAAAAATCTATTGGATAGTGTAAAAGCTGAGGGAGTAAATCCACACCTTATCCTAAATCACATGAGAAGTGATATGAGGGTTGGTATTTACAATATGATTGGAGATGTTCTTCAAAGTAAATTACACGCAAGACTTGAAGAAGAGACAGCTCAACATCTTGCAGATTACCTTACATCCTATAAGATTGACGACTACTCAAATCTTGACCCTGATGAGGATTTTCTGACAGATGAGCAAAGAACCGCTGTAAAGAATTGTGTATCAACAAAATTAGCAATACTTACAGGGGGACCTGGTAGGGGTAAGACGACTGTAATTAAAGCAATCATGGGTTTGATTAGAAAAGCGTCCAATAATACTCAAAAAATTGTTTGTATGGCACCTACCAGTCAAGCTGCAAAAAGAATGTCCGAGTCTATTGGAGAGGATTGCTTCACTGTGCATGAGGCTATCGGATTCAATCAGGATAGCGGGTTCTATTCAAAGGTAAACAAGCAAGTTGATGCAGACGTTATTATTGTTGATGAAGTATCAATGCTTGATCTATACGGTCTGTCTCGATTGATTAAATCGTTAAAATCTACAACAAGATTGATTTTAGTAGGCGATAAAGACCAGCTACCTTCAGTTGAGATTGGAAATGTAATCGAAGATTTGATTTCAATAGAGCAGGTGAAAACAAGCTACTTAACAACTCCAATTCGCTTTGGAGAGCACTCAGAGATAAATGATAACGCCATGCTTATCAATCAAGGGGAAACGCCTGCGCTTAATCAGAACCGTCATGGTTCATGGCACGTAATCCCTACTGAGAATGACTTCCAAACACAAGACAAGGTAATTAAGTTATGTCAGGGCTTTATCCCTGGTGAACTTGGTATAGATCATTCTAGGATTCAGGTTCTGTCTGCGCAATATGAAACGCCTATCGGCGTAAATACGATGAATGAGAAGCTTAAGCCTATATTCAATCCTCCAGGGCGCAACTCGTTCAATGCTAAGCTTGGTGGTAAAGAGTTTAGGGTAGGGGATAGAATCGTTATCACGAAGCGAATCAAAGATAAAAACATTCCTAATGGAGCGGTTGGCGAAATTAAATACATTGACTTCAAAGGGAAAAAGGTAAGCATTGAATTCGATGGAGAAACTGTTGCATTACCTCTATCAATTGGTCGTCAAATGGAACTGTCTTACTCTAAGACAATTCACAAATCACAAGGTACTGAGTGTGACGCGATTATCATCCCTATTTCAAAAAGCAACAAAAGAATGCTGAATAGAAAACTTATCTATACCGCAGTAACAAGGGCTAAACAGCAGGTGTTTATTGTTGGTGATGTGAATGCATTCTTGGAATGTATTAAGGATGAAAACCAAGAAGAAAGAATCTCGTTCCTTTCTCATCGCATAAAAGAAAACATTGAAAAGAATCTCAAAATGTCCAAAGAGATCTCAGCCAAAAGTGAAGAACTTGGCGTTCCTTTCCAATAATAAGATAAATAAAAAAGCGCATCGTTGGATGCGCTTTTATTTGTTTCTATTAACCACCGTAGGCAAGTAATTTAACGCCTTGGAGTATGATTAGTACAACACTTGAAGTTAAGAATGCTGCGGTAGTCAGCTTAAACACAGTGTTTGATTTTTGCGTTTCAATCAGCATGGTTCTGTACATTTTAATTGCTTTTTTGTACTTCTTAATCTTAGCTGTTAATGAACCGATTTTCTTTGCTTTTTGCTCATTGGCTTTAGATAGCTCATCTACTTTAGCATCATATGTTGCTTTCATAGCAATTAGCTCAGCATTTCGCGCTTCAATCTCTTGGATTTTCTGCGCGGAGATGTCAGTTGCTGAGATTTCACCACTAACAATCTTGGCTTGCAGTTCCTCTAGCTGAGCTTTGAAAGACATGGATTTCTGCTCATATTGAGAAAGGCTTTCAGTCAGACTTTGATTGGTTATTTCAAGCTTACTATTATTGTCATTTAGACTTTGAACTTCTAATAGCATAGCCTGACTTTTCTCTCTTTCTTTAGACAGAGAAAGCTCAACTTCACGATGCTTACTAATTGCAACATATTCACCTAGAATACGTTCAATTTCAGCTTTATGGTCTTCTTTTAGAGAAAGAATCTGACCTTGTAGCTTGCCTACTTCTTCTTGGTGCTTATGATTTGCCAAAAGTAATTTATTATTAATTTCTTCAATCACGATAGAGTGTTGAGCCTCAAGAGCTGCTTTTTGCTCACTTAGCTTTTCTGCTGCCAACATCTCATTTGCTTTAAGAGCAGTTGCTTTCTGCTTTTCTAGATCTTGAATTTCCTGCTTGTGTGCTAGTTTGGTAGCATCAAGAAGTTCATTAAGTTTAGAGATTTCACTTTCAGCATTTTGACTTTGGAATTCTAAAGTTTGAACTTTGCTCTCAAGCTCACTAACGTTACGACGATGCTTTGCTTGAAGTTCGTTCTTTACATTAGTAAAAAAATTGTCTCGTTCTACATGATATTCTTCTTCACTGATTGGCTCTCGACCAATGAAGTTTTTAATATCATTAAACTGTTTAACAATCTGAGATTTATCTGTTAAGTGGATAGAGTATCGTTTTTTTAGCATTGTCGCTTGAATGGTTTCAGCCCACTCATTCCAGTCCATTGCCAGACCAAGCGCAGAACCTGTGCGCGTAATGAACTGATGCATTGTTTGATGTTGTAAGCGACCAGCCTTAGAGCTTGCTGGGATAGATGCTTCTGGGTTTAGCAGTTGATCTTCAGGCAACGAACATGCTTTAGAGACAATCTCAGAGACATGCCACCAGTCCATGATATTGATCTTATTCTGCAAGTCTGCAAGCTCAGATGCTACTATAGGGGTAACATTAGACCCGATTTCTTGTTTTAGAGCACTCATTTATTTAGCCTTATTTTTGGTTTTTATCTTTTTATTTAATTCAGAATTCTACAATATGGTTAAAGCTAACGCAACTTTTATGTATTGGAAAATCAGTGTTAATACATAAAATAAATTGTGGTATAATAAGCAAATAGAATAAATGAGAATAAAAAATGAACAAAGATCCAAGTCAAATTCTTAAAGAGTATTGGGGCTATGACGGGTTTAGACCAGGGCAAGCCGAAATTGTTGATAATGTAATCAGCGGTAAAGACTCATTAGCCATCATGACAACAGGTGGTGGTAAGTCAATTTGTTTCCAAGTTCCAGCATTGGCACTCGATGGGACGTGCGTGGTAATTAGCCCACTTATTTCATTGATGAAAGACCAAGTTGATAATTTGCTTAAAAGAAATATTCCTGCAACATACATCAACTCTTCTTTAGAGCCTCAAGAAATCTTCAACCGCGTTAGACTAACTGGTGAAAACGCATACAAACTTGTATACATGGCTCCAGAAAGGCTAGAGGACGAGAAAATGCTTGAAGCCTTGGCGAGAGCTAAGATTTCATTTATTGCAATCGATGAAGCTCACTGTGCTTCTTTGTGGGGGCATGACTTCCGTATTGCATATTCTCGAATAAATGATTCGTTACAGAAAATTGAGTCGGTTCAAAATCGTAGAATCCCTAGAGCAGCGTATACAGCTACAGCAACGGAAAGGGTGCGCGAAGATATCCTTCAAACTCTTGGGATGGAAGATCCATATATTCAAGTTGGTAAATTTGATAGACCAAACATTAGATTCCATGTAAAAGAACCGAACAGTAAGACTGAGGCACTAACAGAATTGTTAGACCATCATAAAGGTCAGGATACAATCATTTATGTCCCAACAGTAAAACTGGCTGAAACATTAGGTGCAAGCCTGAATTCAAGGGGGCTTAATGTTGGTGTGTATCACGGTAAATTATCACCAGAGCAGAAAAATAGCGTACAAGATGCTTTCATTGAAAGTCGCTTGAAAACTATTGTTGCTACGAATGCTTTCGGTATGGGGGTTGACAAACCAACTGTCAGAGCAGTCATACACTTTAACATGCCTCAAAACCTTGAAAACTATTATCAAGAAGCGGGTAGGGCTGGTCGTGACGGAAAAGATTCTGATGCTTACTTGTTATACAGCAAAAAGGATAGGGTTCTAAATGAGTTCTTTATTGCAACGTCATACCCAACAATAGCGAATGTAATTGCTGTACGAAATGCACTCTTCCAGTTAGTTGGTGATCGTGTTGATTACATGAAGTTTGAAACTATTTCAGATTTTGTAGCGGAAAAGATTAGCGCATACGAAGTTCAAAGCATCATGAACATCCTAGAAGACCAGGGTGTTATTAAGATGAAAGGCTCTGAAGGCGATTATTTGGGCGTAGAAGTGTCAATCGAGAACATTGAGGCTCCTTTAGACTTAGACTACCTGCAAGAGCGAAGAAAGACCACACAAGCAGCGCTAAACACTATGGAGCGATACTGCCAAACTAAACTGTGTAAGCGCACTGCGATTATGAAGTATTTTGGTGACTCTCATCAAGATAACTGTGGTACATGTTCTTCATGCCTTGAAAAGAGCTTGGAAGGGCAAAAAATCAGCAAGTACAGTGACGAAGATTTAAGAGCTGCCTTATCTTTGATTGAAGACACAAATGGTCAACTTACCACTCAAAGGTATGCTGATATTCTTGTAGGTCTCCAAAAAGAGTCATTAATTAGAAGAAACTACGACCAACTCAACCAGTTTGGTCTTCTAAAACAGATGACTACAATTAAGGTCAAAAGGCTAATGGAGGATATGATTGATGACCAGATCATCCACGTATCTAAAATGGAAGGCAACTACAAGATCACTCCAAAAGGAAAAGAGCTTTTAGAAGGTAAAAGCCAAGAAAGAGTGATCAGCGACTTTGGAACAGTGAAGAAGTCCAATGAAGCTGGCGCAATGAAAGTTAAGCAGATATATGACCCAGAGCTTTATAAAATCATTCTTGAAAAGCGTAGCTTGTTAGCAATGAAGAGGTCTTACCCTCCACACATGATCTTCAGCGATAGAGCGGCAAGAAAGCTTGCTACTATCAAGCCGCTGAACAAGGAATCAATGGCGCAATGTGATATCTCTGATCAAAGAATCAGAATGTATGGTGATGACATCATTGCGACAATCAGTGGATATATATCATTGAATAATATTGACGCTCCATTTTCCGACAATTCGAATGCTGGCAAAGAAGAGGCTGAAAAGAGTCCGAATTTGAACGTGGAACATGAAGGCAATGATGTTCATGTTGTGGAAACTTCCTCTGTTAATGGCTTAATGACATTGAGAGCAAAACTTGCTCAAACTTTCGATGAAAACGAAATGCTTATCTTTAGTGAGAATGTTGCGAAAGCAATTTCTGAAAAGATGCCAACATCAATTGATGATCTTACAAATTGCGGTATGACGTTGCGCAGAGCTAAAAAATATGGAAAATACATCCTTCAAGAGATTAATAAAGATAATAAAAAAGATTCGGAGCTTGAAATTTAATGTTTATTGTTATTGAAGGTGTTGATGGAGCAGGTAAAAGTGAACAAATATCAAGAGTTTGCTCTTACTTTGCTTCATTAGGTTTTGATGTTGAGATTACTAGAGAGCCAGGAGGCACTCCTGCTGCTGAAGCCATTCGAAGTGTGCTTTTAGACGATTCCTTTGAAGAGGTTATCCATAGTGAAACAGAGATGCTTTTATTTTTAGCCTCTAGAAATCAACATTATAAGAACAAAATTAAGGAAAATCTTCAAAAAGGCAAAATCGTAGTCTGTGATAGATTTGAGCCATCAACCTATGTATACCAATGTATGAATGACAATAGTCTGTTTAGCTCATACAACGCCCTTAAAAAGGCGATAGGTTTTAAGTGTGAACCAGACCTTACATTCGTTCTCGACATTCCATATGAAACGTATGAGGAAAGAATGATTAGTAGAGGGAAAAGGAATAGACTTGATCCTAACGGTAAAGAGGATTTCGATAAGATTCGAAATAGATACAAAGAATACTGTTGGCTCAACCCACACGCTATTTGTATCGATGGGGTAGGAACAATGGACGGAGTGTTCGAAAGAATAAAGAACCATTTGGATAATGAGAGCCGCTTATAGCGGCTCTTTTAATGCATTATCATAAAGATTATGGAACTGACTTCTGCTCAATTTATATTCATTAAAAGTATCAAGCTCCCTTATGATTATAGGATAAAGCCTATTTTTTTGTTCCCATCCAAGGACTTTAAAGGTGCCATTATCTGCAATTAATACTTCATCAATAGCCATTATTGGTAGTCTATATCGATTCGCATATTTGATGTATTCGTTGCGAATGAAGTTTTCGTATTCGGAAAGATTCTTAACCTTAATGGAGATTGATATTTCACCGTTTTCATTTTTGATATCAAATTTATTAAGGATTAAGCCTGGTAAATTACGAACAATATTTTCAATTTTTGAAGTTTCATTCAGTAAAAATTGTACATCGCTACTCATTTAAATCTAAGCCACCACCAATAGAAACTAGGATGTATTCTTTAACTTTTGTTGGGTGAGCATTGAATTCTCTACCATCTGATGTAATTAGTCTGATGCAGTGTTCACCGCCATCCAAATCCAAACCGATAATTTTCACTTCCTGATGAACGTCGGGATAGAAAAACTTGATTTTTAACCATTCCTCTTTGAATCCAGAATTTGCGCACCACTCACAGTACGCTTCGCTCATGATCTGCTTATAATTTCCTTTGTATACTGAAAGATTGCAAATCATAACGTTGTTAAAGTTCAAATACGAAAAGTCTGGTGAAGAGTATCCTTTCTTAGCAAGGTAGTTTTTAATCGTGTCCTTTAATCCATCCATAACCTCTACGTCACTTTGATGCAAATTACTCATAACGGTATCTCGGAGTGTAATTTAAATATTGATCCACGAAATCTTTCTGTCTTTCAACCCAGTAACTTTTAGCATCTGACTCACTCAAGCAAGCTTGCTCTTTACTTAGCCCTGAACGAGATAAATTGATAAATGCATCAACTTGAGTTGAAAGAATTTCAAATTTTGAAGAACTTACATTTTTGGTTAAAGCACAAATTTGAATTTGTAAACCGTCATAGCTAACAGGAGGCAATCCATTCTTAATTCGGTTTTTATTTACCATTGGAGTTTCTGGATCAAAACTATACTGCTCATAATTTACCATGTTGTCGTCTTGGTAAATTTTTATGCTATTGAATGTGACATTATCATCCCACTTACTTTTTAGCTCTTCATGCTGAGTTGTCATTATATAGAAAATTGCATCTTCTACTTCAGATTGACTGTGCTCAGTTTTTAATACAGAAAGAGACTGTAAGCTTGACAGGAGAAGATCGTTTTCTTCTTTAGTATTTTCAACAACAATTTTCTCTTGTTGGCTATGTGGTTTTCTTAGGAGCTGGAACCCGCTATAAGCATCATCGAAAACACCAACTTTGTCGAGTGAGCCACCATTTGCGAAAGATGAAGCAGAGGCAAAAGCAATGCTTAAGGCAATAATTTTAGATTTCATATTACTTTTCATATTTATTTCATTTATTAATCAGGACATGTCCACACATTGTAATATCTATCTAATTCCTCATCAACATACAGTCCATTGATTTCTTCAATTACTGAAGATACAACAGCTTTTGCTTTGTCTAAATCGATTTCGAAAAACTCTCTAGAGTCATTACAACGATATGCATTTAGTCTGTTGAAAATTTCAGTTTCAGCTCTATATGATTCCATTACTTGGCTATAGAAAAGAAGAGTAAATGGGTAAGGAACGCTCGTATTAAATAATGAGGACAATCTGCCCTCAATATCTGTAGTTGTTCCTATCTTTAATAATCCAGGCATTGCCTTATTAGATAGGATGTAAATATAACCATCCATAATTACCCCAAGTCGGCAGTTGCAAACTGCATCATTGGTACAATGGTAAGTCCGAAGAGAACCGCGCCTGCTAGACAAAGGAATACAACAGAAACACCCTGAAGAATTGGTGCAAGCATTCTCACTCTCGCGCCATAGATGTTCTTATATTGAATCGCAATGGCATCGAGAGAAAGAGCAATATTTTTTCTGTCTTCTGATGATGAAAGTGCCGCAACATCGGTTGGGTGCAAAGATTTCAACTCCATAGCCCAGTCTCTACCAGCGCCTCGTCCAATAGCATCTGCTGAGTTTACTAGCTCCTGTCTTAATTGCCCCTTTTCAGCAACGCTAGCAGAGAGGTAGAGTGCCTCTTGCATTCTCACGTCTGATTTCGTTAGCATACTTAAGCCAAATAGAGCAATGTATGAGTTTTTAGATAAAGCGAGATCTTTGTAGTAAGGGATCTTTAGAATGATTTTATCTACTAAAAGTGGAGCAAAGTTTCTACCCCATTTATTCATTGCCCACAATACAAACATCATAAGGGCAAATGACCCCATCATTACTTCACAGAACTTACCTAGAGTAATCGCCCAGTCTACATCGATAGAGTCACCAGCAATTACCATAAGGTCTGATTCAAGCGTTTGGGGACCCATATATCGTGTTGTACCAAATGTAATACCCACAGCAGAGAAAAAGCCCGTTAAAGCACTACCAATCCCAGCGCCACTTTCACGCTTAATTCGATCCATTTCGATTTCAAAATCCGCTGCATTTCTCAGGGCTGAGGCAGTATCACCGCCGATGATTCCCGCTTTGATCAGGGCAACTGTTGTTGCAGGGAACTCTTTTGGACCAAGAGACTCAATTGCATCTGGTAAGCTTTTACCTGTAGAAATATGCCTAAGAAGCCTTGATGAAATCTTTTTTATTTTTCCTTTAAATGTTGATTCCATTAAAGCCAAAGATTCAGAGACAGGCATTTTAGAGCCTGTCATCGCGGCTAATCGCTGAAGAAAGATTTGTCGGTCAGCAGTTTCAAATGCTGGCTCCCACTTGCCCATTGAGAAGGCTTTTTTACAAGATATAACCTTTCCATATGTCTTGGCAATTTTCATTGCATCAAGCTGGTCAGGAGCCTCAATCTCTCTAGTGATCAGTTTCCCTTTATGTTCTATAACGCATTTAAATAATTTCATTTTTTATAGTTCTGTAATGTGAAGGTTATCTTTTATTAATAATTGATATTTTTCTTCAAATTCATCTTTCCAGTTTGGTTCTAAATCAGAAAGTGACTCTTTAATTTCATTTATTTGATATGTGTTATATTCTAAGAATTTAGCACTTTCAGTCAAGCTAACTTTCTTTAGCATTCTACGCATTAACTCATATTCAAGCATTGAAAGACCCTTGTCACCAAATACACGATCAATCTCTTTGAAATTAGTAATGCTTTTTTCATACTTTAAAAATGCGTTTTGGATTATTGTTTTCCAAAGGGGTTTTTTCTCAACAAGAACCTTTTCAATTTCTTCATCAGTATTGAAGTAATAACATTCAGAAACGATTGTTCGACCTGAATACCCAGAATCCAAGCATTTAGGACAACCAGAGCCACCACATGATAAACAAAGAGTCCTAATCAGGGTTTGGCACAATACAGAGCGCAAGATATCTTTTAATTCATGTGGAGGAACGCCGATATCCCTAAATCGGTTAAATGCGCCTAAAATTGAGTTAGTGTGGATTGTCGCAAACACCAAGTGACCTGTTTCCGCAGCTTTAACTGCGTTACGCGCTGTTTCTTCATCACGAATTTCACCCAAAATTATGATGTCTGGATCCGAACGCATAAAGGCTTTAAGTGCTCTAGGATAGTTATATCCAACCGCATCATTCATATTACATTGAACAATGTAAGGAATTTGATATTCCACAGGGTCTTCAGCGGTAAATATTGCTTTTGATATCTTATCCAAACCTTTAACTGTAGAATTTAGGGTGGTAGTTTTACCTGAACCCGTAGCACCACAAATAAGGTTGATTCCATTGATCAAGCTTGCGCCTTTCTTCCACTCATTAATTCCTTCGATACCCAAATCATCAATTTTTTTATTGGCATTCTGAGGGTCAAGAATACGCATTACGATTGTTTCACCATTGGTTTCCACTACGGTAGCAACACGTAAATCAACCATGCGACCATCATGCTCAATCGAAAAACCACCATCTTGTGGGATTCGCCTTTCAGCCATATCAATTCTTGATTTATCCTTTATCCTTGAGGTCAAGACTTGATATTCTTCAAGCTCACCTTCGTGATAAAGTGTTCGAACACCAAGATATCGAACTAAAATCGTGTATGACTCAACTTTAGGGTTTATGTGTATGTCAGATACACCCTTAATAATGCAATCTCTTAAAAGGCTTTCTAGAGTAAGCCCATCTTCATCACTCGATTCCCCAAGCTTATCCAGATAGGATTCAATAGCTTCCAGACTTGACTCAATAAAAACAATTTCTTGAGCAGGAAAGTAGGGTTTAAGTAAGAACCTAACTATGGCTTCATCAGTAAAAGTGCTTATGTAAACATTTTTAACAGTGTCTGCGGAAATTTTAGTTTTCGTCTTAACTAATATCTCAGTTGGGACATGAGCAAGAATTATTTCTTCATGCTCAAGACCGTCTTGAGAGATTTTAAGCATGGAATCAACATACACATCTTGAGATATGAATCCGTTTTTAACGAGGATATGACCAAGTTTTCTACCAGTGACGGAAGACTCCATTTCACTGGCTTTCAACTCTTTATCAGTCACTAAGTTATTCTTTAATAGATGCTCTTTTAGTTGTTCGTTTCTTGAGCTGGAATTTACTTTATTATTCATTGGTTACAGTTCCAATTACTTCTATTTGTTGTAATTTTATTATTTACGCTTTCAGAAGTTCCGCTGGTGTTACTAATAGAATCGGAGAATAACAGTCCAGTCCAACATGTTTCAGATGTAATGTTAGCATTATCACCATAAACACCTAGACCAGACTCATCAACAATCGCTGTTACGTTTACACCTGTTAGGCTTAAATCCGTGCTTTCAGACAAACCTAACTGACCACCATTTTTTAATGTTATTGCGTATTTACTTTTAGAGATATTTATATCACTACCAATTATATCCATTTTCCCTTGATTTACAATTGGGGAATAGTTTGCTTTAGTGGAAATATTTAGTGTTGATTTTTTAATTGCTACACTGGATGATTCATCGATAAAGATCGCTGACTTTAGATTATCCGTGGCTCCAGAAGTAATCACATTTACAGAAGAATAGTTTATGTCTAGTCTAGAACCATCTAAAGAAACGACTCTTCCGTTATTATTTTTAACTCTGAAGTTTAATGTCGAATCTTTTACATTTACCTTGCCACTACTAACGCTCAAAACATTATCGTAAATGCCAGCAGTCATGTTTACGGTTCCATTAACAACAAATTCACTATTGACTGCGTTCATATCATTAATGTTGCTGTCTTCAACATAAATTGTGCTATTCAAGGCATCTATATAGATGCCATCTAACGATAGGTCTTTTACGTATAATGATGCGTTACAAAGCTTTATCTTTGCTGATGATGCACTTGTAAGTTGTGAAATATTGGAACCATCAAAGGAACCGTTTAGATAAACCTTTCTAGGGTAAATATCTTTACTAAAGCAAAAGTCTATATCGCCAGAAACAGTGAATGTGTCAGGGTCAATCATTATGTTGTACTGGATTGCCGAACCCATTTTCCATGCGCTTGACATTGCAGATAAGTCCTGCGCATTTCCTGATAATAGAGGTATAGTTTTGGTGATTTTGTCATTGGAAGCCTGCTCTGACGAGATGGCTGTAACTATAGCGCCAGGAACTGTATAAATACCATCTGTCAGCTTAACTTCAGAGCAGGAAGGGGCATTACTGTCTTTAGAGTATGGTGATAGAATAAGTGCTGAAATAGATTTTTTGTTAATTGAAGAATCAATATTTAGATTGGATTCAGCTACATACTTTTTACCATTTACAGTAAGCAATGAAACATTGTAAGTGCTAAGGTCGCCTTCAATTTTACCTGTTTTTACAGTTGCTAATTCATAACCAACACCACCAATACTTTCTCCAATAGGGCAGTATACATAGTAACGACCAAAAGCGTTTACTTTAGGTAAACCATACCCGTCAGGAAGCACATGAAAACTAATATCGCTTATTCCGTTTCCATTGTAGTCCTGCTCTAAGTTCAATCCGAATGGTGCGATCAGCCTGCCAGTAGTTGGATCCTCAACCCTGTCGTTTTCTAACGCAATGACCCATTTGCTAGTAATATCTTTATCAGACTGGGTGGAGTAAAGCATGTTAGTTGAATGTGTCATATTCATAAAACTAAAACCAATGGCTCCCACAAAAGCCATGAATATGAGCGCAAGCACCATCAAATGAATCATTACATTTTTACCTTATTATATATGTTATCTTTTTATTTACTGGAAAAGTTACTGGCAAAACTTCAGTTTTTGACCCGCAGGTATCTGAAATAATGAAGTTTCCTTGAAGCTCATCACCACTGATTGCCTTTAACATTTTCAGTGAGCTTTCAGCTTTTATCTCTACATCGAAGCACAGCTCTACAGTCCCATTAACATGGTTGTTTTCAAACTGAGAAAGCGACATGTTTTTTGGTAGTTTTGGTTGAGAAATGATATCTGGTATGAACTGATCAGTACTAGTAGGGTATTTGCTGTGAATCATTTTGTAATTCATAACTCCAGACGAGTATTGAATCAGTGATGATTTTATTAGAGTCTTACTTCCAATATCATCTATAACTGTGGGGTTTATGTAGTTAGCCCCAGCAGTTAAAAATGCGGCAAATACAGCAATGGAGATAATCGTAATAATTAGATGCCCCATAATTAGATCGCTCTAGGCTTCTTTACCACTTTTGCAACTAGATGATCAGCAATTCTTGAAGGTCTATAGGTAGCCAATGCTAAACCCAGCCAGCCTGCAACCAGAAATAGCATGTCCCACGTATAACTACCGTAAGCAATGGCAGATAGTGCAAGGATATAATCCGATAAAATCATACCTTTAGAGTCTAAGAAACCTTTTAATTTTATTATTGCGTTCATATTGTTTTCCTAATATTTTTTATAATTAATTTATTTGAATATGTTATTTATTGTTCTTATTAATGTCAATGAAGTAATTAATGTTTTATCAATAAAAAAGCAGCTTCTGGACATAGGCTTAAGAATTTATTTATTGTTTCACTGCTCGATAATTTACTCTTAATATCAGAGTCTTGGTATCTTGAGAACGCTTGCAAATCCTTTAATGAAATTTCCGTGCTTGAGTACTTTTTAATGAACTCTGTGATAGCAATATTGTGTGAAGGATCTCCATAACCACCCAGACTTTTCAGCTCCCACTTAGATACATCGTCGTAAGGAACAAACGGTATAAATGCGGCTTGATGCGATAATCTTGGTAGCAATAAACAAGCATAACCATCACACCGCCCTAAGAGCTTCATGTGCTTTTTTTTGTTGATTGCAAAGAACCTTTTATTAGGTGCGCAATCGAAAGTCTTAACATCGATACGTAGTCTGCCAGGATGGATATCCAAAAATAGGTCGGCATACGTATGTTTACTTCCGCCACCCAAGCTAAACATATTTTTAATTGCGTTAATTTTTTCATCATTAGATAGGTACTGACCAAACCATTTGATTGCAATTAACTCACCTATAGAACCCATTAGATCATTGAGAATGTTTTTATCTCTTCCTCGGTCTCTGGAGATATTTCTTTTATTTTCATTTGATCTTCTCCGAGCTTCACCAATTAAAGCAGCTAACGCCCATTGTTCAGCGGATATCTTTACCATAAAACCACCAATAAAAAAGGCCGCATATGAATGCGGCCTGTTTGTTTCAGACTATTAGATAGTCATGTGAACTTTAGCTTTAGCAGTACCAGAGCTAACGTCGATTGCATCA
Organism: Vibrio sp. 947; assembly: GCF_033339115.1. NCBI lineage: Bacteria > Pseudomonadati > Pseudomonadota > Gammaproteobacteria > Vibrionales > Vibrionaceae > Vibrio > Vibrio sp. 947. The sequence continues at coordinate 174,042 of NZ_JAWOTX010000007.1, forward strand.
ACATCAACATCAGCAGAGCCAGCGCCAGCTACTAGGTTTGCATCAGTGAAAGTACCGTCAGCAGCAACGCTACAGAACACTACGCCAGCACCGTTTTTGTTAACTGTCTTACAGATATCTTTAGTGATACCGTCTTCAGTTTTAGCTGCGAATGGAAGCTCAACAGAAACGATACTTACAGTAGCAGTAGAAGCGTTTTTAGCATCGCCTAGTTCCCAGTTAGCGCCATCAGCACCTACAGGTAGGCTTGGAGTAGAGCTTAGGTAAGCACCTTCAAGGTCTGCAATCGCAGTAGGAGCACCACCTTCAGAAGCTGTAAACAAAGTTGCAGCAGCTTGGATTTGTTGTGCTTGGTTGATCAGGGTTGCCGCTTTAGCGTCAGAAGAACCACGGTTGAACGCGTCACCGCCGTAGTAAAGTGAAGCACCTGCTAGAACTACAACTAGAGCGATTGCGATGATTGAGATGATTAAGTTAAACATAGTTTAGTTTCCTTTTACTTTATTGTTATTTGTTTGTTATTATTTATTGTTTTTAAATTTATTATTATTTTTTATTATTATTTTTTATTGTTGTTTTTTATTGTTATTTAAAGAGGGGGAGGTTCCCCCTCTAAAGACTATTAGATAGTCATGTGAACTTTAGCTTTAGCAGTACCAGAGCTAACGTCGATTGCATCAACATCAACATCAG